>CAUUIA010000048.1:0-2524 GCA_963545195.1 uncultured Acholeplasmataceae bacterium | reverse complement strand
ACCAGTTTCAAAAAACTTATCAATTTGCGCTTCAAGCAGACGAAGATTTAAACTCTTATCTTTTAAATCAAAAGTATCAATAAGCTGTTTTTTGTGAACTGACTTAAGCGGAGAGATATATCCGATTTCGTCAGCGTTGTCTTTAGCGTTTTCAAAATCCAGCATGAAGTTAATAAAGTCGTATGCATTGTCTAAATTTGCGGTTTTCGGAATTTGCAGACCATCTATAAAAAAGTTAGTGCCACTTTTGGGTTTCGCAAACTTAAGGTCTTGATTGACCTCGCCATCTTGGCCTTTAATGATGTTAAGCGCATCTCCGGAATATGCGTTAATTAAATCAAAAGTACCATCTGCCATTGCGTCAAAAATCTCGTCGGTAATAAATCGCATCTCTGGGTTATTTTGAATAGAAGTTTTCAAAAAATCCATGGCAGCACTAATAGCAGGTCGGTTTTGTTTTTGATTTTTGCCAGTATCTAAAAGCGGATTCATTGTGTAGCCAAGGTGTTTAAGCGCGACCATAAAACCGTCTCTGGAACTGTCGTACATTGCCATTTTTGGGTATTTTTCTTTGGTTTGAAATATCCCCCAACCAAGATTTTCAACGTCTTTTTTAAGTTCTTCGGCGTTGTCACCTGCTGTGTTGTAAAACAGACCAACATAGCCCCAGAAATAAGGGATTGAGTAATCCAAAAAATCAAATTCAGGGTCAGTGCTAATTTGCTTGTTGTAGTCTTTAATTAGTTTATATATTTGTGGTGAAAAAATCTCTTCTTTTTTGTATTTAATTCTACTCCAGTCAATTTTTTGAATGTAGCCTTTTTGCAACATTTGAACAGCAGCATAATCAGAAAGCACAGAAATGTCAAACTTATCTTCGTTTGAGATTTTTTGTACTGCGACTTCATTACTGGTGAAGTTAGAAAAAGCCAGTCCTTTTTTGTTTTGACGAGCAAAACGCGGGACTAATTCTTCGTCTGCAAAAAACTCATTTGGAATAAGTAGTTTAACTTTCTTGCGGTTAACCACAAAGTTATAGATAACAAAAAAGAAAAACAAAAAAAGCAGTGAAAAGGAAATTAAATATTTAACTAATTTAGGTTTAAACATTGTTACTAATTTCCTTTCTTTCTTTTCTGACCTTAATTAGCGCGGTTGCGTAGTCGTAAACTACTTTAATCATGATAACTAAGATTATTAAAGTTGACAGTGCATTGATAGAAGGATTTAGCCCTCTTTTTAAGGTATAAAGATAAATTGAGATGTTTTGAATGTTTGAACTACCCGATACAAAATAAGAAATAATAAAGTCATCGAACGACATAGTAAAAGCAATCACAGCGCCCGCTTGTATACCTTCTTTAATTTGCGGAACTAAAATTTTGAAAATAGCTTTAAAATACCCGCAACCAAGGTCATAAGCCGCATCTAAGATGTTTTTATCTAGAGTTAAGATTTTGGGATAAACTGCAGCCAAAACAAAAGGAACCGAGAAAGCAATGTGGGCAAGCAAGATTGAAAAAAAGCCTAGCGGAATTTTAAAAGCCGTAAAAAAGAAAAATAGAGAAAGTCCAAAAATAATGTCTGGGGAAATTATTGGGATGTTGTTAAAAAAGAAAATGGCGTCTTTGCGTTTTTTGGAAAAATTTGCAATAGAAATCGCGGCAAGTGTACCAATAATGGTTGAAATTATTGTAGAAATCACGGCGATAATTATGGTGTAGATAACCGCTTGGGTTAAGTTAGGGCGCAGGAATAATTCCTGGTACCACTTAACTGAAAAACCAGAGAGTTCTTTTAGTGATTTTTTGGAGTTAAACGAAAAAATGATGACAAAAACCACTGGGATATAAATTAAAATTATGGCCAGTGAGACAAAAATTTTTCTAAATATTAAACTTCTATTGTCTTTCATTCCACTTATACCTAATTCGGTCTGCTACCTTAATTAACAGTAAAATCGCAATCATAATCAGCGAAAACACAATGGCAATAGCCGAACCAAAGCCAAAGCGACCAGATTGAGTGATGTGCTGTTCTATAAAATTGCCAATTAAATAACGACCGTTTCCAAGATATTTTGGAATTACGACACTGGTCGCTGCTGGCAAAAATACGAGCAAAATCCCTGAAAACACACCTGGCAAACTCAAAGGCAAAACAACTGACTTAAAAGTTTTAAAGTTATTAGCCCCAAGGTCAGCAGCGGCCTCTTTTAGCGAATTGTCCATTTTAGAAAGACTTGCGTAAATTGGCAAGACCATAAAAGGTAAGAAAGAATATACCAAGCCTAAAACTATCGCTGAGTTGGTTCCCAAAATATTGAAAGGCAAAATTTCAAGAACTTGTTTGATTGAAAGCACTTTAATTAACATGTTGATCCACATTGGGGCAGTTATTAAACTAAGACACAAAACTTGTGCACGTTTCTTTAAAAAAGTAATTGAGTAGGCTAAAGGATAGCCAATTAGTAGACAAATTAAGGTAGCAATTGCCGATAGTTTAATTGATGAGTACATCAATT
>CAUUIA010000047.1:0-2707 GCA_963545195.1 uncultured Acholeplasmataceae bacterium | reverse complement strand
TCAAAATGTGTGTTTTTTGCTTATTTTTATAGTGTCTGTAATTGGGAATTCTTTAATTATTTCAAAAATCCCTTCAAATTTGCAAAAAATTTAAATGTAAACGCTTACATTTTAAAAATATAAGTGGTAAAATATTAAAGCAAGTGTAAAGGGGTTTTATTTATGAAAAAAGCATTTGTTTTAGTATTAGTTGCGATGTTGTCGTTCTTTTTCTATTGTTGCAGTAAAGTCAATTTAAATACGATAATGAACGAAGTTAGTTTAAAAGACTACTCTAATAAGAAAGTTAACGCAAACATTCAAACTAATTTAGAAGAACTTAAGAACAAATATAAAGTAGACATTAAGGTTGAGTTTAACGACAACGAAATTGCAAGTTACGAAAACTCAACTATTAAGATAAACAAAAAAACAGATGATAGCACTTTAATTGTAAAAATTACGATTAGTTATAAAAATCAACAACTTACTAAGTTGTTTAAGATTTTTATTGCTAAAATAGATAATCCTTCACCAAATCCTGAACCAAATCCAACTCCGTCCCCAGAGCCTGAACCAAATCCAACTCCTAAAAACCAGCATCCTGTAATTAAAGCAGTTCGAGCAAGTGATAATGAGAAAGTTACCGCAATAGGCTGGATCGTAGCCTATTACTTAAACTTTGGAGTTGCTCTACAAGACAGCACTGGGGGAATTACTTTAAAATCAGGTAAAAATGACTCAGTTAAGTTTAGTAAAATCCAAGCACTTGTTGGTAAGTATGTTCAAGTTTCAGGAACTCGCACTGTATACAACGGTTTAGTTCAAATTTCAAAAATTACTGAAATTAAAGAAATTTCAAATCCAGAAGAACCTTTCCCGACAGCCCTAGACATAACTAAACTAGACATTGCTAAACACCAGGCTAGACTACAAAGTACGCTAGTTAGCATTACTAACGCAAAGGTCAAAAGCTTTCAAAAAGACTCAAAATACGGAAACATCAACATTGTTTTTGAGTTTTTTGGTAAAGAACTTGCTTTTAGATATGACAGCCGCGTAAATAAAGCCAAATGGGCTTCAATACTTGAAAACTTAAAACTAGGTAAGTCTTATGACCTGACTAACTTAGTATTTTCATTTTATAACCAACCACAATGCTCAGTTTCAGAAAGTTTCGAGTTTAAACCCCATGTTAACGAAAGTGGTAAAATCAATGTTTTCTTTGACCTAAACGGCGGAACAATTGCCGGTGGTGTTCAACCGCAAATTATTGAAGTTGGTCAAACTGCCAAAAACCCTGGCAACCCAACTAAGCAAAACTATGAGTTTTTAGGTTGGTCTAAAACTGGCAAAACCGACGATATTTTTAATTTTAACGCTAAGTTAACCGAAGACACAACGCTAAAGGCTGTATATAAATACAACGGGCCAGCAGAAGACTTAGATGAAGTAAATGGCTATTACTCTTCTGTAAAAGGTCTGGAAGGCGATGCGCTTCGCGCAAGACTTAAACAAATCATAGACAAACCAGCAACTTCTTACGACACAGCCTTGGAAGCTCTTAGAAAAGCAGATGAGTCTATTGCAAACCCTGGTTATTTTTATTTAGCGTATACCGGAGACAGTCCGAGATATCAGTATCGGCTAAACTCAAAAGACGGATGGAACCGTGAACACGTGGTGCCAAACTCTAAATTAAAAGAACACGGTATTGCAAAAGGCGAACTTCATAACTTAAGAGCATGTGATATTAATACCAACTCAAGTAGGTCTAATTATCCGTTTGTAGAAGGAAGTGGTGCAAACAAAGCAATCAATGGAAGGACCTACTATCCAGGTGATGAACATGTTGGCGATATTGCCAGAATTTGTTTGTATATGGCACTGCGTTATAACTTTCCGCTTAAAAAAGTAGGTAAACTAGAGACTTTCTTAAAATGGCATAGACAAGATCCGGTTAACGAATTTGAAAAAAGAAGAAACAATATTCTTGCTCAATATCAAAAAAACCGAAATCCTTTTATTGACAACCCGCAATTTGTTGAAAAAATTTTTGGAAATGGAAAAACCACTTCTTTAAATGAAGTTATGTTTAGTCTCTACTTGCAACTGGTTAAACCAGTTTGTATGTTTGAACAAAAACTAGATTTATAAATTAAATTTAAGTAATATAAAAAGGCCTGAAAAGGCCTTTTTATATGAGTATTTTTAAGATATTTAACTAAGTGTTAATTGATGATTTGTTTGTTTTTTCACTTTATTCAAAATATTTTATATCTGTAGTCGCATGATAGTTTTTTGTTATCTTTAAACATTACGAAACCGTATTTTATACTTGCAAATTGTTATTTTATTTATATTTTTAGAGGTAATTATAAGGATACTTTTTGTCATTTTTTTGGGTTTAGACCATTTTTTTGTAGAATATTCGCAATTTAAATTATTTAATTTTGAATTTAAAATAGTGTGTTTAAAGCAAATCACACAATAATTCAAACCAACACTTGTTTAAAAATACAGATAAATGGTATGTTTGTGATTGGTTTCCTGCACCATCAAAAACTATAAAATCGCATTGTTATGCCTTTTTTCAATTTTATATAATTTTGTAACTTTTGTTTTTATAGCCGTTTGATATATATATATATATATGGATTGATATAGTAAATAGCGTTTTTTGTGAAAAACAGATGAGGTTTTTAACTGTAAAACACGATAATAAAGG
>CAUUIA010000046.1:0-2822 GCA_963545195.1 uncultured Acholeplasmataceae bacterium | reverse complement strand
TTTTGGTGAAAAAATTAAAACAGGCAAGCCTATTTTCTTCTTGTTAGAGTATAATATAAGTGTAGATAAGGTTTTAAAAAAAGTTTTTAAAACCAACGTCATTATTCTCAGTTTAAGAAAGGTAGGGACAAATGATGAATATTAAAGTACAAGGTAAAAACGGATTTATTCCGAGCGAAAGTATTGAAAAATACTCTGAGAAAAAACTTGAAAAAGTTTTAAAACTAATTCCAGAAGACGATGTAAAAGTAAGAGTTGTTTGCAAAGTTTACAACGATATGCAAAAAGTAGAAATTACTTTAACTTTACCAAAAATTACTATGCGTGCAGAAGTTGAACAAAAAGATATTTACGCAGCAATTGACCTAGCGGTTGATAAACTACTTCGTCAATTAACTAAACAAAAAGATAAGTTTGCTCTTCGTTTTTCTAAAAACAAAAACCGTGGTATTAAAGAACAAAATGCCAAATTAGCGGATGCTATGGCAAAAACCAATATTTACGGTGAAGACATTGTCAGAGTTAAATCGATTGCACTTGAGCCAATTACTGTAGATGAAGCAATTTTTAAAATGGAAACCTTAGATCACTCTTTCTATATTTTTAAAAATGTAGAAAACGACAAAATTTGCGTAATTTACCGCCGAAACGAAGGTAATTTAGCAGTTATTGAAACTGAGTAGTTATTTTATTTTAATCTAAATAGTTTACTAATCACCCCGCTTATGGCGGGGTGCATTTATAAATAGAAAGCAGGTGTTTATGTTGGACACAAAAATTAAAGATATTATTGAAAAAGAAATGTTGCGTCAAAAAGACGGACTTGAACTGATTGCTTCTGAAAACTATGTTTCTAAAGATGTGCTTGATGCTGTTGGTTCTATTTTAACTAATAAATACGCAGAAGGATATCCATCTGCTCGCTATTATGGTGGCTGTGAGTTTGTTGACGAAATTGAGGCACTAGCCATTGAACGGGCTAAAAGACTATTTAATTGTAAATTTGCCAATGTTCAACCACACTCAGGTAGCCAAGCAAACGCTGCTGTTTATCTTGCTCTTTTAAAACCAGGTGACACAATACTCGGTATGGGTTTAAATGCAGGTGGCCATCTTACACACGGCTACACACTTTCCTTTTCTGGTCAGTTTTATAAATGTTTCTCTTATGACTTAGATAAAAAAACTGAGCAGTTAAATTACTTTGAAATTGAAAAACTAGCACTAGAAGTTAAACCTAAACTAATTGTCTGTGGTGCGTCTGCCTACAGTCGCGAAATCGACTTCAAACGCTTTCGAGAAATTGCCGATAAGGTCGGCGCTTACTTAATGGCAGATATCGCACATATTTCCGCACAAGTTGCGGTTGGCCTGCACTCAGATGCAATTAAATATGCAGATGTAGTAACAACAACCACCCATAAAACTCTTAGAGGACCACGCGGTGGTTTGATTTTAACAAACAACGAAATCATTGCAAAAAAGGTTAACAAAGCAGTTTTTCCAGGAGTTCAAGGTGGACCTTTGATGCACGTAATTGCAGGAAAAGCCGTGTGCTTTAAAGAAGCACTTGAACCTGAGTTTAAGCAATACGTGCAAAGTTACTTAGAAAACGCAAAAGCCATGGCTAGTGAGTTTAGCCGCCTTGGCTACCGTGTGATTTCTGGTGGAACTGATAACCATATAGTATTGCTTGAAGTTAAAAATAAAACCGGTTTAACTGGGCTTGCTTCACAAGATATACTAGAGCAGGCAAATATTACTGTCAATAAAAACTCAATTCCCTTTGACACGGAGCCTCCTAAATATACATCTGGCATTAGATTAGGCTCAGCTGCTTTGACTTCTCGTGGTTTTAGTTGTGCTGAGTTTAAGGAAATTGCTAAACTTATTGACTTAGTTTTAACAAACCAAGACAAAAAAACTATTTTAGAAGTTAAACATACTGTTGCTAAATTGTGTAATTTACATCCTCTAAACTACTAACAATTCTTTAAAAAATCCCTCTATTTAGAGGGATTTTTTCATGTTTTACTATTCAACAACTGAAGCCATGCCAACATTCGGCTCCGCTGTTTTGTCAATGGCAACTGTTGCTGCTTTAAAGATTTTTACACTTACTTCAGGGTGTTTTTCTTTAGTAATTCGCGCGCACTCAGCCACACAGTAGTCAAAACAAAGTCCAACAACATCGACACTTGTGTTTGCGTTGATTTCTTTAAACTTTAAAAGTAGGTCAACGCCATACTCTTCTTGGTTTGTGTCTTGACCTTTTGAAATAATTAAGCTGTTTGGAATTGTAGATATCAATTTAAGCAGTTCGTGGTCTATTTCGGCACCTTTTGATTTTTGCACGCAATGCTCAGGCCAAGGTCCGCCTTGTTCTTTAAAGGAACAATGATTTAAAGGGTGCCAATCGCGAGTAAATATTACCCAGTCGTAATTGTTTGCTTGGCTAAGTTTAAGAATTTCTGCTTTGGCTTTTTGCCAGGATTCAAGACCTACCGCTAGAGATCCGTTAATAAAATCAGTTTGTGCGTCTATGATTGCCAGGATTTTCATAAATTCAATTTCCTTTCTTTATAAAAAAAGCACCTACTTTTTAAGCAGATGCAAACTCAGTTTCAAAAATGGCGCCCACTCCAGGTCTCGAACCTGGGACCTTCTGATTAACAGTCAGACGCTCTAACCAACTGAGCTAAGTAGGCGTGGGTGATTATTTAAAATAAAGAAAGAAACTGGCAGCTCCCTATTTTCACACTATTGTGCTATCGTCGGCGTAAAAGTGCTTAACTGCTGTGTTCGGGATGTAAACAGGTGTT
>CAUUIA010000045.1:0-3362 GCA_963545195.1 uncultured Acholeplasmataceae bacterium | reverse complement strand
CCCGTGTTTCGGAGTTATACAAGATTTTTTTGGAGTAAATTCTGTTATTTTTTAAATTTAACGGCTTAATAGAGCCGTTTTTTTATTTATGAAAATTTTTTTTACCAGTTGTTATATCTTGTATAATAATGTAAACTGTGGTATAATAATTAAGGAACTTATTGGCTTTATAAGGGGACAATATGAGTTTAATAGTAAAAAAGATACCTAAGAAAGATAACAGAATTTACCTTGTTATTGCAGATGCAGTCTACAGCAAAAAAACTAAAAATTCAGTGCACAAAACTGTGAAGTCACTTGGTTACATAGATGAGTTAGAACAAAAATATTCAGACCCGTATAACTACTTTAAAAAACAGTGTGCGCTGGAAAACAAAAAAAGAAAAGAAATAGATAAATCACCAATTTCTATGGAAAAACCAGAACTTCTTAATATTGGTTATTTCCCATTTAAAAAGTTGTATGACGAACTTCAAATTCATAAATATTTAAAGGGTGTTCAGTTGTTTCGTGGTGGCAGAGAACAATACAGACTTTCAGATATTTTTGAGCCATTAGTTTATGCTAGACTAATGGAACCTGCTTCAAAAATTCAAAGTTACCACAAAGTTATTCCTAGTTTTTACCACAATTTTAATTTTTCAAAAGACCAAATGTATGATGCTGTTGGACTGCTTGGAACAGAGGAAAACGACGAGGCAATTTTTGCTGGAATTAGAAGCGCTTTTGAGGAAAATTACATCGCCAAAAAAGAGCGAGTATATTTTGACTGCACTAATTTTTACTTTGAAATTGACAAGCCAACTGACTTTTTAAAACCAGGTCCAAGTAAAGAAAACAGACCAAATCCGTTAATAGGACTTGGTCTGTTAATAGACCAAGAGGGTATCCCGATTGCATATAAAATGTACCCTGGCAACAAGTCAGAAATTCCGGTTTTCAAAGATGTTTTAACCAGCATGAAAAACCAATTTAACATCCATAACAAAGTAATTAGAATTGCAGATAAAGGTTTAAACTGTTCATCTAATATCGTTAGAACCTATGTTGAAGACGATGGTTATATCTTTTCAGAATCTGTCCGTAAAGCCACTAAAGAGACAAAAGACTGGATTTTAGATCCAAGCGGATACAAAGAAATACTTGATGAAAACGGAGAAGTGGTTTTTAAGTATAAGTCAACTGTAGATTATTTTAATCGGGTTGATATAAACGACCGAACAAACAAGAAACAATACAAGGAAATCCCACAAAAAAGAGTGGCCTTTTGGTCAAGAGACTACTCAATTAAAACCAAAATAGAACGTAGTAAAGTTATTGAAAAACAAGAGAAAAATTTGAACTTTGAGTCACTTTACAAAAAGTCAATTTATGGTTTTGGTTCTAAGTATATTCATGAAGAAATAATTGATGCAAACGGTGAAATTTTAGATGTAGAAAAAGAACGATATATTGACTTTGATAAAGTCAAAATTGACGAACAATTAGATGGTTTTAATATGTTGGTCACCAGCGAACTTAAAGCACCTGATAAAGAAATTATTGACGCCTACAAGAGACTTTGGAAAATAGAAGAGTCTTTTAGAATTCTAAAAACTACGCTAGAAGCAAGACCTGTTCACCATAAAAATATTCAAAGCATTAAAGGTCATTTTTTAATTTGTATGACAGCGCTAATGTTGTCTAGAATAGTTGAAGCTAAAAAACTGAGAGGAAAGATAAATTCGTGTAAATATATAGAGTCTTTAAGGAAATACAAAGCCTTTAAAATAGGCAATAAATACCAACTTTTGTATATTGACGATAACCTAAATCTAATGGCTATTTACTACGGAATTAGGTTAAATCAAAAAATGAAAACCGAAAAAGAAATAGCGGATTTATTCAAATAACCCTCTTATTTTCTGGTATACAAGAAAAAACGGAATTATCGGCTTAACAGAGCCAATAATTCCGTTTTAAATTTAATATCTCCGAAACTCAGGAATTATACAACAAACTGTGCTTTATTTGCCTTTAACTAAATGTTTTTGTAAACTAATCTACTTTTAAACCGTTTAAGTTATTACCGTTTAAAAAGTCTTTTGCCGAAACGATTTTTTTCCCGTCTTTTTGAATTAAAAGAATTTCAACAGAACCGTTTGCGCATCCTATAAACATACGCTTATCGCTAACTTCTATTAGTCCGGGTTCCAAGGTTTTTTTTGCTAACGCTGCACTATATACTTTAAAAATTGTATTATTTTGCAAAAAATAAGAACCTGGTTTATCGGCGTTTGCGTTAATTTGAGCAAGGACTTGAGTGTTGTCTTGCAAGAAATCAAGTTTTTCTAGTTTTTTTGCAGGTATGTAGGCGAAAGTTGCGGCTTTTTCGCTTTGTTCAAGTGGTTTGATTTTATCTAAGTTTGCCAAAACAGAAATCAAAAGGTCTCCACCTGTTTCTGCTAGTTTTTGATTTAAAGTAGTGAAATTATCTGTTTCTTTAATTTCTACCTCTGCTTGGCTGTATACAGGACCCGCATCCATTTTCAAAACCGTTTGCATGATAGAAACACCTGTGGTTTTCTCTTGGTTGTAAATTGCCCAAAAAACAGGAGCACCTCCTCTGTATTTGGGAAGCAGGGAAGTGTGCACGTTAATAACTTCAAAAGCTGTAAGCACTTCTTTTGGTATCCACATCCCAAAAGAAGCAGTAATAAGTTTGTCTGGACTAAGTCTACACAGTTCAGGTAAAGTTTCTTTTAAGTTAGCGCAAAATATTACTTCTATACCGTTTGCTTTTGCAAAATCAATTAAGCTTTTAGTTTCTTTGTTGAATTTTGGTAAGTTTTTAACAACCAACGCCAAAACTTCGTGGTGAGGTATCAGTTTGTTTAAAATTTCTTTAGTGAAGTTGTCATTTCCAAGCAGTATTAGTTTCATATTCCCTCTTTTTTTAATCTTATTTTAATATCGGTATTTATCTGCATAAATTCAGCACATTTTTCAACTAGATATTTATAAATTTCTGCCTTAGAAAAAAGGCGAGTTTTTAAAATATAGGTATCTTTATTTAAAATATGCTTAAAAAGTTCTTCAGGTTGCAAAAAGTTAGTAATATCTAGTGTTTTTAAAAAACTAAAGAGTTTTTTAAACAACTCAAACAACGAAGCGCCTTCGGCAAAGAGTAAATAAGTTTCGCCAAACGGAGTAAGAGCATGTTCTTTTCGGTAATTTTCTTCTCGTTTCAAAAACTGAGCGTAATCTTTAGCAAGAAGCGTATCTAGTTCTGGCGAATTGCTTTCAGAGATAAAGTAAACCTTGGCCTGTTGTACGTGTTTTAGCGTTCTTGCTAACTTTAAATAGTTTAAGTGATTAAAATA
>CAUUIA010000044.1:0-3411 GCA_963545195.1 uncultured Acholeplasmataceae bacterium | reverse complement strand
GATTTAAATATCAATACAACGAAGAAGGTCAAATTATTGCGGTTTTTGACAAAAACAGCGTAAAGATTAAAGAGTTTTTTTACGATGAAGACGGCGAAATTATAAAAATTCAAAATCCTGGTATTGAAATCAATAAGGCACATGACAATTTAGGTAATGTTAACCGCAAATCAATTACAGTAGATAATCACAATTTAAATTTTGCATATGACACAGTTGAACGCTCCAAAGGTTCTTACCCTGAAACTATTGTTGAGGCGTTTGCGGGTGAAAGAGCATATATTGGTCTTTTTAGTGATGATTCTAACTTAACCAATAAAAAAGGTAAATTACTTAAATCAATTGAGCACAAGGACGAAAAGCCTATTGAACTAGACAATTATCTAGAAGGTATAATTCCTTATGTTAAATTAGATAACAAAAAAATGCTTAGCTACAAATTAGATATTCCAAGTCCTTTTTCTTTAGAAAATGGCGGTATTCAGTTTTGGTTTAAACAAACCGAATACAGCAACTACTATCAATGCTTGTTTAGTTGTAAAGACAACAATGCTTACGATAGCATTGGTCTATATTTACAATATGGCAAAATAACTTTAAAGGTAGTTGATTTCGCTGGAAAGACACACGATATTTTAACTAGCGACTTTTCTATTAAAGAAAAAGAGTGGAACTTTGTTGCGCTTTCTTTTTTCAATAGAGCAGATGGGCAAGGGTATTCTGAAGTTTCTGAGTTTGCTTTTTCTTTAAATGGGCATACTCAAGTCTACCAGCAAGCCGACCCAAGAATAAACTTTGACCTTGGCACAGATTTAGTTTACAACATTGGCCACGAATACAACGGTAAAAGCTGCTATTATCACTTCTACGGGCAAGTTACTTGTCTGTATATTGCTGGAAAAGCCTATATTGACGTACCAGAAATTAAAAGATATTACCGCACTACTAAAGATTATTTGATTGACAATCAATTAGTAGACGCAGATACTCAAACTGTAGATTTCAGTCAAACCACTTACTTTAACCTCTCACAAAAAAACTTAAAAGATTTTGAAATTTTCCCACTACAAAACTCAGTAACTTCGTTAACTGGCCAAAAACCTAGTCGTTTTAGCACAAGAAACGTTTCAAATTACGACAAAGACCGCACATTTAACTTCAACAATTCAAACAAAAGATATGCCTTTGTGGCAGATGGCAACGAGTTGGTTTATGACTTTCTGACTAACGGAACCGGAACCATTGCATTTAGAGCGTATTCGGATACCAACGAAGACATGCAATATTTATTTGAAGCAATTGACGAAAAAAATCAAAAAATTGCTTTATTCAAAAACAAAGACTCTAAGTTAGTTATAAAATATGGAAGTGAAACTAAAGAAACTAATTTAATGTTTACTTGCAATTCTTGGCATTTTGTGGCGCTTTCTTTCACAGAAGTAAATGAAGGCAATGGATACGGGTTTACTCAATCCACTTCTTTTAGACTAATTCTTGACGATAGCGAGTATATTTGGATTTCTAGTCAATCTGGATTAGGTAACAACTTAAAGTTATCTGTAGGCAGAAAACTAACTTCAGATTATAGCTCTTATAATTTGGGCTACCTAGCCGATTGTATGGAGTTGCAAGGTCAAATTGAGATGCTTTCGTTTAGACCTGCTTTTTGTGAAAAACAAACTCTTGAAAAACTTAAAAAAGAAATTGTTGGCATTTCTCAAAACAAACAGTTTGATACGCTTGGTATGCTTAAAAATATTGTTTTACATAAAGCAGGTCAAAACATTATGTCTACTACTTTTGATTACAAGAGAAGAGAAAACGACCACAAATATATCTCTAAGCAAATTTCAAAAGAATTACATCATTTCAAACATTCCACTAAACTTAGTCGCGCATACGAGACCGATGCACTTGGCAATGTCTTATCTATTAAAGACAATATTTTTAAAAACCACACATACAAATACGATTTTCGTGGATTTTTGACCAAAGACGACGACAAAACTATCCAGTATGATGACAACGGCAATATTTTAAAATATGGCGACACTACTTTTGAATACTTAGACAAAATTAAAGACCTGCTTGTTAAAGTTGATGACAACGAAATTATTTACGATGATAAAAACATTTTTAACCCTAAATACTATAAGGGTAATCATTATTTATTTGAAGGCAGAAGATTAGTTGAGTTTACTGACAAATTCGGCAAAACTTTCACTTATGAATATGACGATAAAGGTCTTAGAATTAAAAAAATCACGCCAGACGAAACAATTTACTACTACTATGATGACGATAAATTAGTTTCACAAGTTTCAGATAGCCGTAGACTAGACTTTTTGTATGATGAAGATAATTTACTTTATGGATTTATTTTAGATAAAACAAAAAATTATTTTTATCTAAAAGACAGCCTACAAAATATTTTAGGCATTGTTGACGAAAACGGTGAAAGATTAGTAGGATACGAAAGTAATGCTTACGGAAGTGCTTATGTTTATTTTGACAATTCTACAAATAATCTCGCTGAAATCAATCCATTTAGATACAAAGGATACTACTTTGATAAAGAAAGTCAGATGTATTACTGCACAACCAGGTACTATGTGCCTGAATGGTGTAGATGGTTAAACATTGACAACCCTTTATTTGTAGAAAACGAATATTCTTCTACCAACAACTTATTTTGCTACTGTAAAAATAACCCTGTTAATTACATTGATAAAGATGGCCAATTATTTTTAACTACACTAATAGTTGGTGCGATTGTTGGTGCTGCTATTGCAACCGGGTATAGTTGTTATAAACAAAAATCTGAAAATGGAACAATAAATTGGAAGAAAGCATTGCTTGTGGGTGCTATGGGTGCGGTTAGTGGTGCTGCTGCAGCATCTGGAATTGGCTTAATTGGTTCCACTTTGATAAGTGGTGCTACTAGTTTCGTAGAAAGTGTTGGTAATGACTTAATTGATAACGGTGGTGATTTTTACAAGGTAAACTACAAATCAGCAGTATTTTCTGCTGCAGAAGCAGCAGCAACTACGGCATTGTTAGCGGGAATAACATCTTTTAGCAAAAACTTTCTTGCGAATTTAAAAATAGGTATTTTGAAAAATGAAACTAGTAGTAAATTTTACAGTATTTTAACAAAGAGTGCTCAAAATAAAGCTATTGGGAAAATTAGTGCTAAAGGTGTGCAAAGCAGATTCAGTTTATTTGGCAAATCTTTAACTAAAGCCTTTAAAAAAGTACTCCCTGGCCCAATTGTAAGGAAAGCAGCATTTGACAGTGCTGTAGATCAATTATTCAATTTGCTTCCTGAATTCTTAAAAAGTTTATTTTAATATGATTTTATATAATTCAGTTGACAGCATATGGGAAATTCTTAGATTAAAAGAAACAGAC
>CAUUIA010000043.1:0-4464 GCA_963545195.1 uncultured Acholeplasmataceae bacterium | reverse complement strand
TTTCAACTAAACGTGCACACGGACAAAAACTAGAGACTAACTACTTAACTCCATCTCTTGTCTCTAGATTAGACGAACACGGCAATCTTTGGGAACTAGACTACTGGAATTTAGTAGACCCAATTACTGGCACTAGAACTAGATTTGATTTCAATACTCCAATTACCGAAGACATCACGCTTGAGGCTGTGATGCGAAAAAGAATACCCGCTACCGCTAAATATACAATCAAGAGATACTATGAGTCTGTAGACCAGGCTGGCAACTTTATTGAAGATAAATCAAAAGAAGAAGTCGTTGAGGGCCAAACTCCTGGTCAAGAAGTTGAGTTGTCGCCAACTCAAACAAATGCACCTACTGGTTTTACTTTAGCAGACGGTACTCTAACTAAGAAAAAAATTGCTAAAGATGGCTCTACTGTTTTTGAACTTAAATACAGACGCAATCGCTACAAAGTAGATTTTGAAGTTAACTACAACGGCAACCACTTTAAGGATGTGAGCGCTTCTTTAACTCCTGAACAAACTGTTCCTTATGAAGGTAAGTTAACTAAACCAGCAAACCCAACAATTACTAAAGCAGGATATACATACACATTTAAACATTGGCAACTTAAAGACGAGATGGGAAATGTTTACAAAGAAGTCAGTGAGTTTGATTTCAATACTAAAATTACTAAAAACTTAACTTTAGTTGCTTACTTTGAAGAGAAAAAAGACACAGCAACCTATACGGTTAAGCATATTTTCCAAGGTATTCAAAATCAAATTAACGAGCGAGTAGAAGAAAAGAAATTCACAGAACAAGTCGGAAAATCTATTACTGTTACTCAAGAAAACAGAGATAAAGGCTTTGACCAGCACTTTGAAGTTGCGGATTTCGCGGAAACTAAAAAAGTAGAAGCCGATGGTTCTACTGTTTTTGAAATAAGATACGCCCGAAAGAAATACAAAGTCAACTTTGAAGTTAACTACAACAACCACTTTGCAGGGGCAAATGCGTCAAGTGAACCTACGCAAACTATTCCTTATCAAGGAAAGGTACGCAAACCTGATTTTGCACCGTCTTTAGCTAAACCAGGACACACCTATACATTTAAGCATTGGCAGTTAAAAGACGAGATGGGCAATGTTTACAAAGAAGTCAGCGCTTTTGATTTTGACAACACTCAAATTACAAAAAACACAACACTAGTTGCATATTTTAAAGAAGACATTCAAACCGCTAAATACACAATTAAGCATATTTACAAAGGTTTAGTGCCAAGTCAAGATATCGTAGAACTTGAAACCAAAAACGCTCAAGTTGGAAGTTTGGTAACTGTATCTGAGGCCAACAGTATTTCAAAACCTGGTTTTGAAATCAAACCACAAAGCCAAACTAAAACAATTCAAGCAAACGGACAAACCACATTTACATTGACTTACGAAAGAAAAACTTACTTAGTTGAGTATAACTACAACTCAGGTATGCTAAATGGAGAAACTCAAACTTCTCAAACCTATAAGTTTGAAGAAGTTCTAAGAGATGTTGACCATCCTCAAAAAACCGACCCTGCACAACTGAAAGACTACACTTTTGTGGGTTGGCAAGATGAAGCAACTGGCGAAATGATACATTTTTCTAAAAATATCAAAGTTGTAAATAATTTAAAATTAAAAGCAATTTGGCAAGAAACAACTGCAACCCGCCCAGTTTATCTAAAGATGATTTGGGAAAAGATCAATGAATCTGTAGACCAAGAAGTTGAACAAAAAATCTCGCAAGCAAGAACAATCGGGCAAACTGCCCAAATTACTGATCCTGACATTCAAGCGGCTTTAAATCAGTTTATTTCAAACAACCCACGTCCTAACCACGAAAGTAATTTTGACGCTGCTAACTCTGTATCATCGGTAACAATTACTGCTTCAACTGATAAACACTACATTACTGTTTACTTTAAAGTCCGTACCTACACAGTTAACTTTGACAGAAGCGGACTACTTGACTCATCTGTTGACAACCAACTTAAACAACCAATCACACTTAAATACTCACAGGCCTTGCCGGCTGATTTAATTGCTAAAATGAAGGCAGTTAAAAAAGCGTCAACTGCCAATAAAGACTATGTGTTTAGCAGACTAATTGAAACTAACTCTAACCAAACTTTCCAAGAAGGAATTGCTTACAACAAAGACATTACTTTAAAACCAGAGTTTCTGGAAAAAGACGTCTTGGTAGAAGTTACTCCAAAAGTAGCTGCGCACGACATGGATAAAGCAGATGTAAGTCAATGGGAAGTGCAAACCGGCAAAGTTGGCGATGTCTTTAACTACCAACCGCTGGTTGGTGTTAAAAAAGGTTGGCGTTTAGTTGGTTGGTCAAAGACCAACAACGGAGTGGCTGAAGACATTCACTATACTCGCGACTTAAAAGAAGTATATGCAGTTTTTGCGCCGGCTGAAACTACCTATACAATTAAACATATCTTTAAAGGTATTCCTGAAGACAATATCGCAGATGTTGAGCATACTACTACTAAAAACGCCTTGACTAATTCATCTGTGCAGTTAACTAATCAAGATAAATATCACGATTACCACGAAAATGGTTTTGATGTTCAGTTACCGCCAAGTGCTCAAATCATTAAAGCAGACGGTTCAACTGTCTTTACTATTACCTATGTTCGTCGCGTGTTTAACGTAACTTTCAATGTTAACTACAACAGTCAGTTTCCAGGAACTGCTGGAAATGTTCCAAGTAGCCAAAAAGTTAAGTTTGAAGGCAAAGTAAAACAACCTACTCCAAACCCAACTATAACTAAAGACGGAAGAACTTATGAGTTTAAACACTGGCAACTTGAGTCTAGTATGAACGGAACTTACTCAGAGCAACAACCTTATAACTTTACAAGCCCAGTTCAAGGAGGTATTTCTTTAGTTGCTTACTTTAAAGAAACTATTCACAGAGTAACTTACAAGATTTTCCATTACTTAGAAAAAACCGGCAAAGACAACGCTTTAAACGGTCAGTATGAAAGAATAGAAGAAGTCAAAACTGACCAAAAAGTAGAAGATGGTGCGACTTACCAAGAATACGCTCAACTAGACACCCAACTTTACGAGAAACACCCAACACACCCTCAAAATAAACTAACCGCACAATTAACAGCTGGAGACAATACAGTTGAAGTTTGTCAGTACTATAAGTTAAAAGAAGTTGAAGTTAAGTTTAAGAAAACCGAAGGTATTGCTTCGTTTACTTACGACACTCTTAAAGTTAAAAAAACCAGAAGTGTTTCGCTTCCTAGCTATACTCTTAAAAATACACATAACTTCACAGGTTGGGCTCTGTCGGCAAATGGTCAAACCCAAACTGAGTTTGTTGTTGAAAAAACCACAAGCAGTCTAGAGATTTTTGCAAAAACAGACTTCCAAGAAAGAAGTATTACTTACACTATTAAAAAAGAAAAACCAGATGGAAGTTTTGAAGATCCGATTACCGAGACAAAGAGTGGCAAAATTGGCTCAGTTCACACGGTTTCATACGCAAATCCAGATGACACTACTTATCAAAGCCCTGTTTATGATAAAAGTTCTTTAACCGTGAACGCTGATGTAAATCAAAATAAAGTGGTCGTTACTATAAAAAGAAAAGTTTACGATGTTACTTTTGAAGTAAAAGGACACTCAAGTAGTATCGCCAAAAGAACCATTAAACATGGTGCTACAATTGGCGCGATTGACGAAAGTCAGTTTGCAGCTCAAGGACTTGGTATTAGAAAAGCAGAACTAGATGGTCAAGAAAAAACTAAGCAAGAAATTGAAAATTTCTTAGTTCAAAAATCCCATAAAGTAACTCTTTACATCGGGCAACCTACTAAGAAATTTGGTACATACCCTCAAACTAAAGTTGACAATCCTACTGGCATTACCAAGTTAAAAGATGAAACACACGAACTTAAGTTCAACTCAAAAGGCAAATACTACACTATGGAGTTTACTCGCAGCTACTGGCAAGACAGTGCAGGCAATAAATACGAAAAATACAACAATCAATACTTTAAAATAGAACCTGTTGATTTTGTGAAAATTCCTAAACTAAACACTTGGTTCACCGAAAAAATTATAGACTTTTCACCTTTTAACATTTATTACAGTTATTATCCTGATAACGCTAGACCAGAAAGTTCTATTTTTAAAGCATTGGTTAAAGATATTGGAGAAGTTCTAGGCGGTGAAGTTTTTATGCCAACTTATGATACTGGCGATTTTAGCGTCAAACTTGCTTCAGATGCTAGTTTATATTCTCAGTTAAAAAAAGAATCCACTGATTACGCGAAAGCAATTTTAGGTAATTACAATGGTCAATATATTGGTAATTATCGTGGTGCTGATTTACAGTCTTTTGTAGAATCTGGTCACTCTATGCCTTATTACAACAGTGGCAACCATCAGAACTGGTGGCTAGGCACTCAGTATC
>CAUUIA010000042.1:0-5067 GCA_963545195.1 uncultured Acholeplasmataceae bacterium | reverse complement strand
AAAACGAGTGATGTCTTTACCAACAATGTGGGCATTCGCTGGCCAAAGTTCACTAAACTGAGTGCTTATTTTATCAGGCGAGTATCCAATTCCGGTAATGTAATTGCAAAGCGCATCAAGCCAAACATAAAGCACGTGTTTTTTGTCAAAATTAACTTTAACTCCCCAGTCAAAAGAAGATCTGGTCACACAAAGATCTAACAGTGGTTCTTTTAAAAAAGCCAAAATTTCATTTCTGCGGCTTTCTGGCATGATAAAACGTGGATGGTCTTGAATATGTTTAATAAGTTGGGCTTGATATTTAGAAAGAGCAAAAAAGTAAGCCTCTTCTTTCATTAAAATCGGTTTTTCACCACTCGGCAAAAGCCCATTTACCAAGTCTTTTTCACTAACATAGGCCTCTTCTGCCTTTGAGTAAAGACCTTCGTAAGAAGATAGGTAAATATCGCCATTTTTAAACATTACGTCTGCGATTTGAGCAACCGCTTCAGTGTGCTCGTTGTCTGTTGTTCTGATAAAATTATCGTACTCTATGTTGAGTAATTTTAAGTTATCTTTAATGTAGGAAACGATTTTATCAACATAGTCTTTTGGAGACATTTTCGCCTGGCTAGCCTTTTCTGCGATTTTTAAACCATGTTCATCAGTCCCAGTTTGAAAGTAAACATCACGCCCTGCTAGTTTATAGAATCTAGCGATGCAGTCAGTTAAAATCAATTCATACATATTGCCAATATGCGGGTATGAAGAAGTATAGGGAAGAGCAGACGTTATATAAAACTTATTTGTTTTTTTCATTGATTTTAACCTCTTTATAAATTTCTGACTTAGGTTTACCAAGAGTTTTTGCAGTTAATTTAATGGCTTCCATATCAGAAAAACCTTGGCTATGGTAGTTTAAAAATAGCTCGTTTGGAGATAAATTATTCTCTATTTTGGGCTTATCACTACCTTTTATAATTATAACAAACTCGCCTAAATTCTGAATTTCACTAAAGTTTTCGTCCACTAAATCAAACCAATAGAAAGTCTCGTGTAACTTAGTCAGTTCACGTGCTACCATAATTTCTCTGGACTTAAAAACAGACTTTAGCAATTCAAGGGTTTTAGTTAGTCTATGCGGAGATTCGTAAATTATTAGAGTTTCTTTTCTTTCAATGTACTGAAATAAAGTGTCCATAGCCTCTTGTTTTTTTCTTGGCAAAAACCCGAGAAAAGTAAAAGAATTTGTCTGGAAAGTTGAGCAAATTAATGCCGGCACAAAAGCAACTGGACCCGGAAGCGGTACAACGTTAACTGAGTTTTCTTCCTTGACTGTCTTAATTATTTCAAAAAGTGGGTCTGAAATTCCAGGAGTTCCGGCGTCTGAGACCAAAGCAATATTTTTGCCTTCTTTAAGCATCGCAATAATTTTTTTGCTCGCTGTTTTTTCGTTGAACTTCTCATATCTAAAAAGTGGTTTTTGAATACCGAAATGATTAAGTAAAACAAGAGTTCTTCTAGTGTCTTCGCAAAACACCGCGTCAACTTCTTTTAAAACTTCAAGGGCCCTAAAAGTTATGTCTTTTAAATTGCCAATTGGAGTTGGCACGATATAGAGAGTTGGAAAGTTATTTTCAAAACTAGTTTGTATCTTCATTTTAAAAACTGATCAAAAGCAACTAAGGCTGTAAGAATTTGCACGCGTGCGTTGACAGGAAAATAAAAGGCTTTTGTGCGTTTTTGCACAAAATCAAATGTCTTGATTAGTTTATTCATACTAAAACCAGCCAGTTTAGCAATATGTTCTTCCTGACTTTTGAAATACAGACCACGCTTTAACTTAAAGTTAATCGCGTCCATTAAAAATGTTTGAATGAGTTTTAAAAAAATACGGCCCACGGTTCTTTCGTGTTCAACTGAAAAATATTTAGCCAAAGTTAGTGTGTATTTTTTTTCAGGGTCTAGAATTACTGAAATAAACTCTAAAAAAGGTGTTTTTAAACTATCTAAAAACACTTTGCTTTCAAAAACTTCAGGCACATCTTTAAAAAGTTCACCAGACAGTCCGTAGATTTCTTCGTCAAGAGAAACTGGTTTGTCTGCGTTTTCTTTGTTTTCATAAGTTACCGAAAAGGCTCTGGACTTAATGGTGTCCAGCACAGCATCTGGATTCTCTGGTATCAAAAAACCGTAAGTTGAGGTTTTGGGCTCTTCTAGAAATTTAAGTAAACTAGATGCTTGAGCAGTATTCAGTAGGTCTACGCCAAATAATACAAAAAATCTAGAGTATTGATTTAAAGAAGTGTAATTAAAGGTGTTTGTAAACTCAAGTAAGGCTTCTTTAGTGATTTCTTCTTTGTTTAAAATAAAAAGGTTGCGAGATGGTTTAAACTCAAGGGTGTTTAGTTCTACATCTGGCATACCTTCTTGTTTTAAAATTGCTTTAATTTGAAAAAGAATATAGGAAATGTGTTCGTCTTTTTTTGCAGCAGGTAAAAGTGAAAGGTGAAAAAAATGGTCTTTTTTAGTCATTTTGCACGATTCTGATATTTTTCTTAGCAAGTTCTTCCATTAAACTGTCAAAAACTTGTCTAAAAACTGTTTCAACCGCAGCCTCGGCGTTAATTTCTATGTACTTGCGTTCAGGAAAAATTTGCTTAAGTTCGCGGTAAGTTTCGTCAATTTTATTGTGAAAAGCACGACTTTCTTTATCTAGACGGTTAATTTTATTGCGAGCGGATACGCGATTTAGCCCGTTTTCGTGATTGATGATAAAAATAAAGGTTAAATCAGGTAAGCAGTTTAAAACACTTTTATTGATTTGCTTAATGTATTCAACACCCAAGTCTCTGGCAACTCCTTGATAGACGTATGAAGAGTCTATATATCTGTCGCAAATTATTAGTGCTTTTTCGCGGTTAGGTTCAATTAATTGTCTGACATGTTCAGACCTAGAAGCGGCAAACAGAAGTGCTTCGGTTTCACTTTGCATTATAGTGTGCTTAGGATGCAGACAAACATCTCTAATTTCTTCGGCTAGAGTAATATCAAGTCCACCTGGTTCTCTGGTGAAAATCAGCGGAACATTTTCACCTGTTGTTTTGTTAACAAGTGAATATTTTTGTCCATCTTCGCCTTCTTCAAAAAGAGCCTTAATTTTTTTGATGATAGTAGATTTTCCGCTACCTTCTCCGCCTTCAAATGTGATAAACATATGCGCACCTCTAAGTGTTTTTAGTATATCAAAATAAGCAAGCACAAGCAAACAATATTTTTAAAAATCTAAAAATAATTCCAGTAATAAATAGTTAGTTAAAATCGCTTTATAAGGCTTTTTTATAAAGAAAATTAAGAATTTTACAAAACTACAAAACTGCCTTGCAAGGCACATTTGTAGTACTTGGTTTTATTTTTAAAAATTATCTTAATTTGCTTATTTAAACCTATTTTATTTATATAGAGTAAAATTACTTATATAGATTTTAAATAAAGGAATTTTGACTATGCAAAACAAAACAAAATTATATAAATACACCAAACTCGCCTTACAAGGTTTTCTTTCAGGAGTTTTGGTTGCCATTGCTGCTTTTACCTTTTTAGTTTTAACTGCGTACGCTCAAGGCAGTGGGATTCAAACTTTGACTACTTACTTTATCGCAGGTGTTGGTTTTTGTGTCGGAATCATTTTAATCATTGCCTTAGATGCCGCACTTTTTACTGGTAGAATCGGCTATGTTTTTGAACGAAAACCTGATTACTTAATTGAACTTCTTATCGTTTTTTTAACTAATTTTTTAGGCACAGTAATTTTTACAATTCTTTTTTACTACACAGTGTTTCCAGCAAAAATTGCCCCTGTATCTAACAAGACTTACGCAGAGTTAATTCAAACAATGGTTGCCAAAAAACTAGATTTTAAAGAAACTCCACTTTGGCGAACTTTCCTTGGAGCAATTGGAACTGGCATCTTGTTGCACTCGGCAATTTATAGTTTTAACAATGCTAAAAACAAAGCAATTGGTCTGCTTTCGCTGCTATTTGCGGTTTGGACTTTCTTATTACTTGGCTTTGACCACTGCATCGCCTCTTTTTCTTTATTTTCATTTGGCTTCCAATACAACTACGCAAAAGTCGCTTTATTTATTTTTATCGTAATTATAGGCAACTCAACTGGCTCAATCTTCATTCAAAGTCTTTTAAGTTTAATTAAGAAACTCAAAGAAAAAGAAGCAGAGGCTGAGTTAAATTAAGTTTGTGAAATACTACGCTGTAAAAGCAGGTAATAAAACCGGGATTTTTGAGACCTGGCCAGAATGCCAGGCTGCAGTTGCTGGTTTCAAAAAACCAGTATTTAAGTCTTTTTTAACCAAAGCAGAGGCCGAGTGTTTTTTAAAAGGTACAGACTATTGGCAAAGAGTAGTTGAAAAAGATTTAAAAGCAGGCTATTTGGTGGCGTTCTCAGACGGTAGTTTTTCAAAAGAAACTGCTAAGTTTTCATACGGAGTTCACCTAATTTTGCCAAACGGCCAAAAACAAAATATATCTGGCAGTAGAGCCGACCGTGAGTTTTTGAAAACAGCTAATGTAGCAGGAGAAGTTTTTGGTGTAATCGAAGCGCTTAAATGGGCAAAAGAAAATGGATTTAAAAAAATCAAAATTTACCACGACTACCAAGGTCTCGCTCGCTGGATAACTTCAGAATGGCGCGCATGCTCTAAAATTTCTCTTATGTATGTTGAATTTTACTTAAGCATTAAGCCTGAGTTTAGTGAAATTAAGTTTGAAAAAGTACCAAGTCACTCAAATATTTCTTTTAATGATGTGGCAGATAAACTTGCAAAAGAAGCACTATTAAAATAATTTCAATTAATAGTTATAAACTGCTGTGTTTACATGAAAAAACACAGCAGTTTTTTTATTTTCTATGGTTTTTTTAGTGTGAATTTTTGCAGAAAAAACTGATTTTTAAAGTTTTTTAAAAATATTTAGAAAATTTTATGTAAACGCTTGCAAAATCGTTATATATAGAATATAATCCGATTTTTACACTTGTTTTCAAAATTAAACCCAGCAACGGCTCAATAA
>CAUUIA010000041.1:0-5589 GCA_963545195.1 uncultured Acholeplasmataceae bacterium | reverse complement strand
AGGAAATAAGCTCTGCCAATATTAAACCATCTAAAATTTAACAAAATCACTTTATATAATTTAAATAAACATATGAAATACATTTCATAACTTACAAAGGAGAAATATATGCAACCTGAACAAAATATACAGTTTAATATGCTCCGCAAGAAAAGAAAAGGATTTTTAATGCCAGCTTTATTTATTCTTGTGTTTACTTCACTTATTTTACTTGTTATCTTTTTATTTTCACACCCTACAGTTTATTTTTCTAAAAATAGTGGTTTCACTGAACACGACGCTGTTAAGGCTGGAAAAAATAAACTACGCTTTGTGGTGCCAGAAACTATAGATACAACTAAGTCTACTTTCATTTCTGTTAGAAAAGAATGGTTCACAACTAGCAGATTAGGAACAATTGTTGACATTAAGGCAAAACCAGGTAAATACTTAGCCCTTGACTTTACAGACCGTCAACACGACTCTGAAGTTTTTACTATCTACACTAAGAACTGGTTTGGAATTAAAAAGCAGTATGACGTAATTGTTGATTACTCTAACTTCCTTCGTATCTTTTTCCCAGAGTCACACGATGGTGCGATTCCTCGCAAACCAGAAATTCTTCCATATTCTAAACTACAAACCGAACACAAACACAAATACGAGGAACTTTACAAAATCAAAAGTTTCTACGCATACGACAAGGACGGAAAAATTGATCCAGAACCTATTCACAGAAGAGATGTTTTTTCTAAAGACATCGCTCAAGGTCGTGCATTTATTGTTAACAACAGCACGCAAATTTCTTTAGTTTATGATTTCTTACTGCCAGGTATTTTTAAAAACCAAGCACAAAAAACTCAAGTTTACGACCTTGTTGACAAAACTGTTGGAAAAGCAAAAACTCTAGACCCTGAAAAACAAGGACACGAAATTCAGTTTAACACTCCACCTTTCTATATTTCTAAGTTTCTTGGTTGGTACTACATTGACCCAACTGGCAACCGAGTTGACTTAAAACCGGGTGAAGAGTTTAATATCCCAACTTGGGTAAAATCTGAACTTAGACTAATTGCTAAATATGATATTACTGCCGATATAGATAAGTTAGCTCCAGCCCTTGACAAGCAAGGTCTGGTTGCAGTTTCTTACTTTGATGGCGTGCAAAGAGTATTTTTAGATATTGTCAAGAGAGGCACACCACTTCGCGAACACATCTACAATAAAGAAGGATATGTTTATGAAGGCTGGTATAAAGACAGCGCTTTCACACAAAAAGTAGACTTTAGTCAAGAAGTCGCAACTACTCATATTTCACTTTACTTAAAGTCAATTCCTCAAAACCAACCACAACCCGAAAAACCAACTAAATACCACACTATTACTTTCAAAACTCCAGACGGCGCATCTCAACTTTCTCCAGCAAAAGTAGCGCGCGACCAAAAACTTGACGCAAACTATGCAGCGCCAAATCGAGTTTCAAAAGTTTATCCAGACGGCAAACTCGAAGAGCTTGACTACTGGACAATTTGGGATCCTGTTAATAACCAAGACACAGGTGTTAAGTTTGACTTTAATACTCCAATTACCAGCGACCTTGTACTGTATGCTCATTTAAGACCATATAAAGCACCAGACTCAGAACGTCCAGTAAATTACAAAGTACTTGACCATATTCAAAACCAAACACTTTACGACAAAACTTTAACTGCAGTTAACAACAAAATTCAAGACGCAGATAAAGCAGAAATCAACGGTATTTTGGGAAATGCTCCCGCTGATGTTGAAACTCCTATGGGCACATATCGCTTCAAAGGTTGGTATTTAAATGGTGACATCAACTCTCCATTTAATATAGACGACGCACTTCCTAAAAACATAAAACGTTTTGAAATTAACGCAGTTTATGACTTTGAGCCAAATGACAAAGTACCAAACCCACAAGATCCTGACAACCCGCTTCCTCTTGACCCAAGTTTAGTTAAACTAACTTTCTTAACGCCTGAGCGCACTGTACTTGCAGTTCAAACTCAAGAAAAAGGCAAGGCATACGCAGGAACTCTGCCTACAATTTCTAAACTAGGCTACGTATTTAAACACTGGGCTTACTTTGAAAACAACGAAGTTAAAGACCAATTTGATACTACTGCTGTTTTAAATGAGAACAAGGTGCTATATCCTGTGTTTGAAAAAGATCCAAACGCAAACCTTGAAAACGAAGAACTCAACACAGTTAAAATCTACAATCCACTACTTAAATCAACTCAAGTCTTAAAAGTTAAAAAAGGTGAACTACTTGGAGTAGACACAAGCGCCTACACCACTACTATTGAAGACAAAGAATACGTCTTTGATAAGTTCACTAAAGAAGATGATTCTACTTTTGATCATTTAACTACGCAAATTACTAAAGACTTAAACTTAACTGTTAATCTAAAAGAAAAAATACTAGATGGCTTTAAGTCAATTGACACAAAAATTAGCGATCCTGTTCAAGGAAAAGTTTTATATGAAGGCAAAATCCGCGTCAAAGACGGCCAAATTTATGCACCAGACCGCGTGAAACTACAGGCTATCTTAGACACAGTTGGCGCAGACATTGACGGCGCTATGGGTAAACATCAATTTAAAGGCTGGTATTTAGATGGAGACACTAATTCTCCGTTTACAGTTAACGACCAAATTGATCAAAATACTGCTCGTCTAGATGTTCAGGCAGTTTATGACTTTGAGCCAAATGACAAAGTACCAAACCCACAAGATCCTGGCAACCCGCTTCCTCTTGACCCAAGTTTAGTTAAACTAACTTTCTTAACGCCTGAGCGCACTGTACTTGCAGTTCAAACTCAAGAAAAAGGCAAGGCATACGCAGGAACTCTGCCTACAATTTCTAAACTAGGCTACGTATTTAAACACTGGGCTTACTTTGAAAACAACGAAGTTAAAGACCAATTTGATACTACTGCTGTTTTAAATGAGAACAAGGTGCTATATCCTGTGTTTGAAAAAGATCCAAACGCAAACCTTGAAAACGAAGAACTCAACACAGTTAAAATCTACAATCCACTACTTAAATCAACTCAAGTCTTAAAAGTTAAAAAAGGTGAACTACTTGGAGTAGACACAAGCGCCTACACCACTACTATTGAAGACAAAGAATACGTGTTTGACAAGTTTACAAACAAAGACGGCTCTGACTTTGACCACTTAACAACTGCGATTTCAAAAGACCTTGAGTTAACTGTTCACTTAAAAGAAAAAGAACTTGCCGGCTTTAGGCAAATTGACATTAAAATTATTGACCCTGTTCAAGGTAAAGTTTTATTTGACGGCAAAGTGCGTGTTAAAGACAACCAAATATATGCGCCAGACCGCGCAAAACTACAGGCTATCCTTGACACAGTTGGTGCAGACATTGACACTGTACTTGGTAAATACCGCTTTAAAGGTTGGTATTTAAACGGAGACATCAACTCTCCGTTTACAGTTGACGACAATTTAGATCCAAATACTACTAACTTAACAGTTAAGGCAGTTTACTACTTTGAAGATAACAATAAAGTACCAAATCCAGATAATCCTAGTGACCCTCAGCCACTTGACCCTACTTTAATTAAAGTTACTTTCCTTTCAGACAGCTACTCAGTTATCTCTGTTCAAACAAGTAAAAAAGGAAAAGTTTTTGAGGGAACCTTGCCAAATGTTGAAAAACGTGGCTACATCTTTAAACACTGGGTTTACTTTAAAGCAGGAGTAGTTGGCTCTATTTACAACGAACAAGATGTGCTTACTGAAAACACAGTTCTGTATCCTGTTTTTGAAAAAGATCCAAGCGAACCTGAGCCAAAAAACACCGCTAAAGTCACTATGCGAAGCGAATTGCTTGGACAAAGCGAACATAGGTTTGTCAAAAAAGGTACAAAACTAGATCTAGATCCACAACAATTTAATACTAAAGTTGGCAAATATTTATATAAGTTTAAACGTTTTATTGACGAAAACGGCAATACTTTTGACTACAAAACCAAGCCAATTTTTGAAGATATTACTTTAAAAATAGAATACGAAAAAACTGAGCCGAAGGCTAAGTACACTATTAAACACGTATTTGAAGGGGTAGAAGGGCAAATCCCTGAAACCACTCAAACTGTTGAAAAAGAAACTACTGTAGGCAGTGAGATCACTGTAGACAGCAGTGATGGTATGCCTGGTCTTGACCACGGCTTTGATTTAGTGGACTCAAGTGAAACTAAAACAGTTAAAGCAGATGGTTCTACTGAGTTTATCTTAAACTACAAACGAAAAGAGTTTACTGTAACTTACCAAGCAAACTACCGAAACCAATTCCCGGGAACTGTGGTTTCAAATGAACCTCAAACTCACAAAGTTAAGTATCAAGAGAAAATCAAAGAACCAAACCCTGCACCAAAACTAGAGCGACACGGCCGCACATATACCTTTAAACACTGGCAACTTGAGTCTACTATGAACGGAGTCTACAGTGAGCAAAGTCCTTATAACTTCAACACCAGAGTTAACCGCAATGTTGATTTAGTGGCTTACTTTGAAGAAAAAATTGAAAAAGTTAACTACAAAATCATACATATGCTAGAAAAACAAGGCGAAAACAGTGCACTTAACGGTCAATACGACAGAATTGAAGAAGTTATTAGTGATCAAAAAGTAGAAGATGGTGCTACTTATCGAGATTACTCAGCGCTAGATAATAACTTATATGAAAAAGACTTAGCACACCCAGATAATCTGCTTAATGCACAGCTTAATACTGGCGATAACTCAACCGAAGTTCGCCAATACTATAAGTTAAAAGAAACCACTGTTAACTTCCAAAAAACTGCAGGTATTGAAAGTTTTGATTCTGCTGAAACTATTTCGGTTAAGAAAACCCGTAAAATTGACTTGCCTAACTACAACTTAAAAGCAAACTACGAGTTTACAGGTTGGAGTTTAAGTCAAAACGGACCAAGTCAGGCTAAGTTTATCGCAAGCGGCGACAGTATGGATATTTACGCGAACACTAGAATTCTTGAATCTAGAGTTAAATACACTATTTTAACTCAAAGAGCAGATGGCGGATACGACACAACTTACGAGACTAAAACTGCCTTAATTGGTTCAGTTCACACAGCAAGTTATGCAAATCCAAATAGTTCTATTTACCAAGACCCTCGTTTCAACCCTACTCAATTTACTGTGAGCGCAAATGAAAACGAAAACCAGGTGACTGTAACAATTGATAGAAATGTCTACACAGTTACTTTTGAAGTTATAGGTCATTCTGGTACTATTCAAAATAGAGTGATTAGACACGGCCTTACAATTGGTGCAATTGACGAAAGCCAATTTGAAGCAGATGGAAATGGTATTATAAAAACTGAACTAGATGGTATGGAAAAAACTAAGGAAGAAATTGAAAGTTTCTTAGTTCAAAAAAACCATAAAGTAACTTTGCATATCGGCAGACTTATTAAGAAGTTTGGTAAATACCCGCAAACTAAAGTTGACAATCCTGCAGGAATTCATCATTTAGAGGACAAAAATCATAGTCTTAATTTTAACTCAAAAGGCAAATACTACACTATGGAGTTT
>CAUUIA010000040.1:0-5715 GCA_963545195.1 uncultured Acholeplasmataceae bacterium | reverse complement strand
CTGATATTAAAAATGGGATGACTATTCAGTACAACAATGGTCTTTTTCAAGTTCTTTGGTTTCAACATCATAAACCAGGAAAAGGACAAGCGATGGTAAACGCTAAACTTAAAAACTTAAGAACTGGTGCCATTACTGATTTTCGTTTCAATCCAGATGAAAAAATTGAAAAAGCACAAATTGAAAAAATTAACGCCATCTACTCATATGAAGACGGCAGTTATTTAGTATTTTTAGACTCAGAAACTTACGAACAACACCAAATTTCTCGTGATTTTCTAGAATATGAACAAAAATATCTATACGAAGGTCTAGAAATTCAAATTATTAAATACAACTCAGAGATTTTGGGTATTATCTTGCCTGAAAAAATTACTTTAGAAGTTACCGAAACTGAACCTGGCGTCAAAGGTGACACTAAAACAACTGCTTCAAAAGACGCAATTGTTCAAACTGGTCTTTTAGTTAAAGTTCCACTTTTTATTAACGTTGGCGACCGTATAGTTGTCTCTAGTTCAGATGGTTCTTACGTTTCTCGCGAAAAATAAATAATTTACTAGTTTTTTAAAAAAATGGATACAGAAATTCGCTTAGCTAAACGGATTCAGCAAAGTGGCTACTGCTCAAGACGCAAGGCTGAGGAATTGATTGAGCAAAAAAAAGTAAAAGTAAATGGACTGGTAGTCTCTGAACAAGGTACAAAAGTCGCAATATCTGACGAAATTGAGATAAACGGTGAGATAATTGGAAAAAAACCTGAACTAATTTACTTACTTTTAAACAAAAACATTAAAACGGTTTCTACCAGAATTGACGAAAAAAAACGCAAAACTGTCCTAACTGACCTGCCAAGTGAGTATCAAAGCGAATACCTGTGGCCAGTTGGTAGACTAGACTGGGATACCACTGGTGCTTTGCTTTTAACCAATGATGGTGTGCTTACCAATAAGTTAACTCACCCTAAAAACGAAGTTAAAAAACAATACTTAGCATCGCTTAAAGGAATTTATAACATCAATCATTTAAGTAAATTGCTAAAAGGCATCAAAATTGAAAACGACTACCTTGCTAAACCAGACAGCGCAGAAATCATTTCTACAAATAAAGCAACAGGACAGTCTTTAGTTTCAATTACAATTCATGAGGGCAAGAACCACGAAGTTAAAAATATCTTTAAAGCCCAAGGCTTTGAAGTTTTAAAACTCCACCGTGCGAAATTTGCTTTTTTAACCGTAGAAGGTCAGGCTAGAGGAACTGTTAGAGCACTTAAAAAAACAGAAGTAAAAAAACTATACGCACTATAAATTTAAATTAAAGTTAAGGAGATTAAATGGGTTTCAAAATCGCAATAGACGGTCCGTCTGCCAGTGGCAAGTCAACGATTGCCAAAATTTTGGCAAATAAATTAAAGTTTGTGCATGTTGATTCAGGTCAAATGTTTAGAGCAATTACGGTGCTCGCACTAAACTTAAAAATTAACCTAGCCAACGAAGAGGAATACAGTTTTTTAAATAATTTAACTTTAAGTTTTAAAAATAATTCTATATTTGCAAACGGCACAGATTTAACCGACTCAACCCACACTCCTGAAATTGACAAAAACGTGTCACTAGTGTCTTCACTTAAATGTGTGCGCGAATTTGTTTTAAACACTTTAACTAAAATAATTGCAAACGAAAATGTCGTGATGGACGGCAGAGATATTGGCACAGTTGTGATGCCAGACGCTGATTTGAAAGTTTTTTTAACCGCATCTGTTGAAACTAGAGCCGAACGTAGGTTTCTTGAAAACCAAATGAAAAACATTCACACACCACTTCAAGAAATAGAAAAAGATTTACGTACTCGTGACTTTAAAGACACAAACCGAAAGATTGCACCTTTAAAACAAGCCACAGACGCCGTGTTTTTAGATACATCGCACTTAACAATTGAAGAAGTTGCTAACAAAATAGAAAGTTTATATAAGGAGAAAATTAACAATGGACAATAATTTACTAGATTCAGTTCAAGACTTTAGAGTTGGACAAACTGTAATTGGGACAGTTTACTCAATTAACGCCAAAGAAAACTCAGCACTCGTAACTTATGGGGATTTCACAGAAGGAAAAATTTACCTTGACAACATAACCGCTGACAAAAACATTGAGTTTATCGCCAAAATTCTTAAAAAAGGCGATGAAATCAAAGCAGTTATTACCAAAAGAGACGCAGACCGCGGACAAATTCTACTTTCTTGCTTACCACTACTTGCTGAAAAAGACTGGATTGAACTTAAAAATAAGTTCACACGAAAAGAAATCATTGAAGTTAAAATCGCAAAAGTCTTGCCAAGTGGCTGCTTTGCCTACTTTAAAAGCCGAGAAGTTTTCATTCCTCGTTCTCAAATCGGCTTTGATATTGTCAAAACCGTTAAAGTAAATGATTTAGTGGAAGTTGAGATTTTAGACTTAAAAGACGAAGAATATTTTAGAAAAGTAGTCTGTGGACGCAGAGAAATTGCTGAAAACAAACGCGAGCAAGAGCAAAAAAATCAAGAAATCAGAAGACAAGAACAACTAAACTTACTTAAAATTGGTGATTTAGTGGAAGCCGAAATTATTAAAGTAAACCCGCTTTCAGCACTTGCTAAAGTCACTCCAGATTTAATTGGTTTAGTCAGAATTTCGCAAGTTTCCCATATTCCTGTTGAATCTGTTTCTAGTGTCTTAAAAGAAGGCCAAAAAGTTACCTTAAAAGTAATTTCTAAAGAAAAAGGTAAACTAGACCTTTCATACAAAGCAACTTTTGCCACCCCTTTTCAAACCTACATCGCTGCTAACGAAGTTGGTGCAACCGTTAAAGGTAAAATCACTAAAGGTATTCAGTTTGGTTTAATTGTAGAACTTGCCAAAGGAGTTTCTGGACTTTTACATAAGTCTGAGTACTCTCACAATCCAAACGATAACTTTGAGGCTTACCACCCAATTGGCTCAGAAATTGAACTTAAAATTATTAAAATTGACCAAAAAAACGAAAGAATTTCCCTTTCTAAAAAAGTGCTTATTGACAACCCTTGGTCTAGAGTTAAGGCCAGAGTTGGTGATACTGTAGAAGTCAAAATCAAAGAAATTAAACCATTTAACGGTGGACTAATTGTTGAAATGGGCGAAGTTACTGGCTTTATTTCTTACGCTGAGTCTGGACTAAAAACAGGACAAGCGCAAGATGAGTACTTTCAAGTTGGCGAAAAAGTGCAGGCTATCGTCACTTATTTAAACCCACTTAAATGGGAACTTAGTTTATCTATTTCTAAATTAAATAAAATTAACTCAGATTTAGAGACAAAAAAACTCGTAGAAGAAGCAAATAAAGAAGCAGAAGGTCAAGTTTTCACAATTGGGGATTTACTTGGCAAATAAGGAACTTATTAATGAGTTTTAAAGTTGCCATTGTCGGCAGACCAAATGTCGGCAAGTCTAGTCTTTTTAATAGACTAATTGGCGAAAGAAAAGCAGTTGAAGACAAAGAAGCCGGCTCTACTCGCGACCGTGTATACGGTCGCCTTACTTGGCAAGGCAAAGAAATTACTTTAATTGACACTGGTGGTCTTGAATTTACTGCGCTTTCTTTTGAAGAAGAAATTAAATACCAAGTAGAAGTGGCTGTGCTTGAGGCTGACTTGGTATTATTTTTAGTGTCCGCAAAAGCAGGACTGACTAAAGATGACTTGAAAATTAGTCAACTTTTAAGAAAATACAAAAAACCAACTTTAGTCGCAGTTAACATGGTTGACAACGCAAATATGCTTTTAGATACTTATGAGTTTTATAATCTAGGTTGCTCTGAACTATTTCCGGTCAGTGCACAGCACGGAATTGGCACTGGTGACCTTTTAGACAAAATCAATACTTTTAATCAAAAAGAGCAAAAATATGCGCAAAGTGACTCTATAAAAGTTTGTATAATTGGCAAACCTAATGTTGGAAAGTCTTCGTTGATTAACAAAATTGTAGGACACAAACGACTAATTGAGTCAAATATTGCCGGTGCTACACACGACGCGGTTGACGTAACTTACCGTTTCAACGAAAAAGAGTATGTTTTTGTTGACACTGCAGGTATTCGCAGGCCTTCAAAAGTTGTGGCTAACAACGAACGCTACTCGGTACTGCGTGCGATGTCTGCGCTAAGTGATGCTCAAATTGCGGTTTTGGTAATTGATGCTGCTAACATTGAGGCCCAAGACGAACATGTTGCCGGACTTCTAAAAGAAGACTACAAGGCATGTCTTGTTGTTGTAAATAAATGGGATTTAGTTGAAAAAACAAAGACTAAAGATGAGTTTAAACGCGAGTTTTTTGAGCGTTTTAATTTCCTTGAGTACGCAGAAATTGTTTTTGTGTCTTGTCTTGAAAACAAAAAAGTGCACACTATTTTTCCTAAAATCGAGCAAATTTATACAAACGCACAAAGAGAAATACCAACGTCTACCTTAAACAATATCTTGGCTGAAATTACTTTTAAAAACCCGCCAAAACAGTTTAATAATGGACAGGCTAAATTTAATTACTGTACGCAAATTAAAACTTTTCCAACAGTTTTTCTGTTGTTTGTCAACAACCCGCAATATGTGCATTTTTCCTATATTCGCCATTTTTCTAATGAATTTAGAAAATACTTTGACTTCAGCGGTGTACCACTGAAGTTTGAAGTTCGCAAAAAAGGAGCAGACAAACTATGAAAATAACTGTGTTAGGTGGTGGTGCTTGGGGAACTACTTTAGCCCAAGTTTTTGCAGACAGTGGACACCAAGTATTGATCTACGAAATCAATGAATCGTATAGAACAAAAATCAACGCAGGCAGTCACCCAATTTTTAAAGCAGAAATTTCTAAAAACGTTCGTGCTACTGGTTCTTTAAAAGAAAGCGCTGAGTTCAGTGAAATTTTCGTAATTTCCCTGCCGACTAAATATATCCGCTTTGTATTAACTGAGCTAAGTTCATACTTAGTAAAACCAGTTTCGTTTATTAACACCTCAAAAGGTCTGGAAGAAGGCAGTTTTCTGCCAGTTTCAGAAATAATCAAACAGTCTATTAAAACTGCTTTATTAAAAGATTATGCAGCACTTATCGGCCCTTCTTATGCAGAAGAGTTAATCCTTAAAAAAATTACTTTTCTAACTGCAGCATCTGCTAATTTAGAGTTTGCAAAAACTGTGCAAAAGCTGATTAAAAATAGTAATTATGTAATAACTTATCGCACTAAAGATGTAATAGGATGTGAGGTTGCTGGAGTCGGTAAAAACGCGCTTGCTATAGTTTCGGGAATTATGGATGGGCGAGCAATGGGTGAAAACGTTAGAGCAGGGATATTAACCCGTGGTTTTTTTGAAATTGCTCTGTTAATTGAAGCCTATGGTGGAAAGAAAGAAACAGCCTATGGACTACCTGGAATTGGCGACCTGATGCTAACTGCGCTTTCTAAAAAATCTCGTAATTTTACGTGCGGTTTTAGGTTGGGAGCAGGCGAAACTATTGAAAAAATCCTAGAAACTTCCGTTCAAACTATTGAAGGAATTGCCAATATTGAAGGAATTTATCACTTCGGAAAAGCCAAAAATCTACACCTTCCACTACTCTATACGGCTTACGAAATTCTTTTTAATAACTGTTCAATTGACAGTGCAATTGAGAAATTTAGAGTAAAAAACTTACGTGGTGAATTTTGAATT
>CAUUIA010000039.1:0-5715 GCA_963545195.1 uncultured Acholeplasmataceae bacterium | reverse complement strand
TACTCTCTTTTGTTTTCATTTGAGAGATTTTGCCACTGCGTGGCTTTCTCACATAGAAAAATCTTTTAATTTATGTAATCAGCTTTTTGAAAACCTGAAAGGTTTTCAAAAAGCCATCTTGCGATTTTTGGTGTACATATTTGCAGTTTGAGTAAACTCTAGTTAGGGGTACTTCGCTGCGCTTCGCAACAGCGAAGCGCAGCGAAGTCGAATTTAAAATGTGGATAACTTTTTTAAAAAAGAAGGAGAAAAATGAACGATAGTAAACTAAATCAAGATAAAGATGAATTTGACTTAGCCAATGAATTAACTGAAATAATTAAATCAGACGATATCGCTCAATCAAGCGATAAAGAAATAAATGAAATTAGCGCAAACATTTCTTTTGACTACCACAACACCAGACGTGTTAAGTTTTTAGGCGAACGCCTAATTTATGCAAATCACAAAGCACTTAACTTCCATTCTTTTGACTACAAAGGCTACGACGGTACAATTTTTAGGCTAGAGCGCAACCTAAGAGCGATAGTGTCGGCACTGATTTTTGAACCGTTAGCAGTTTCTCCAACTAACTTATACGCCCTTACTAAGTACGAACTTAGTCAAATTGGTAAGTTTGCACATAAAAACATCCAAATCAGCACAATCCCTGCGATAACTCCACTAATTTACTCCTTATTTAAAAGAGAACCAGACCACTTAATGCCTGTATTTGCAATGCCTTTCATCTTGCCTTCACCAATTAAAGGCAAGATGAATGAATACATTTTGTTTGTTCCCATTCTTGGCTATGACCTGGCGATTGTCAATCTATACTCCGCATTCCTTTCAAATACAAATCAAATCAACGCAATTAAACAAAAACTCATCAAACTATCCCTTACTTTTCAAAACTTTAAGTTGTTTGCAACTGATTTTGAAAAAAGTATCCTTAGTCTCAACAAAGAAAGCGGAATTGCTATTTACACTCCAAAAAACTTTAATACCGCTAAATTAGAAGTTTTGCAAATCAAAGACACAAAAATTGAAACTATTTTTAGACAAAAACAAGAACTGCAAATGTTTTTCCAACAGTTTATGCCAATATTTAGCAAAACCATTTCTCATACTAATTTTAAAAATTTCTTACCATTGATTTCGTTGACTTTCAACGAAATCAATGAAATCAAGAGAACTGGTAAGTTCTTTTCATTTTTTGAAACATGGGAAGCACTTAAACACACAAAAATATTTTCAGCAGGCAACTACTTTGTAATGGAACATATTGACAAAAGACTATACGAAGTTGCTAATCTTAAAAACACAGAACTCCCTTGTTTTGCCTATACACTTAAATCTGAGTTTTCTTTTACACCAAAGGCAAAACAAACAAAGAAAGTATAAACAAATATGAATCCAGACAACAACAAAAACCCAAAAACCACTCTAGAATTATTTCAAGAAACATACGAAAACGTTTTAGACAGTGACAGCTCACCAAACGAAGAGTTTCCTGCCCAAACTCACGAAGAAGTACTTTCGCTATTTGAGTTTTCAAATCCAAAACTAGAAGTTTTGGAAAATGCAAAACAACTGTTTAGACAGTTTAAAATGTACTATCACAAAAAAGACAAAAATACGAGAAGCGCGCTGCTTGCAGAGACTCGTCGTGAACTGCTTCTTTTAATAAAACAAATTACTCTAGCAAATGCCGTGAATCTGTATTCAAGGCCCAAGAAAAGGCGTAGTTATCAGGAAAACGCCGTAGAAATTCTGATGGTTCAAGCAGTAACTTTTGGAATTTACTTAGAAGAAAACGCTCTTAGTCCACACGAGTTTTCAGTGCTTTCAACCATACACTTAAAAACTCTAAACTCACTTAAAGGTTGGATAATTTCTGACCATGACAGATACCTTAAATACATTTCAAAAAAATAAGCAAAAAATGGCTCGGATGTGTTAAGAAAGTCAATGCCTTATTACAACAGTGGCAACCATCAGAACTGGTGGCTAGGCACTCAGTATCCTAACTCTAACCCGAACGCGCGCAACATCAACTCCAACGGCAACCTGAACTGGAACAACGTGAACAACGTTTTCGGTGTAGTAGTTTGCATTAGGTAGTCTCTTGACCGCTTGCCGGAGGTACTCTCTTTTGTTTTCATTTGAGAGATTTTGCCACTGCGTGGCTTTCTCACATAAATCTTTTTCACACAAAAGCTTACCTTCTTTTTTTCAATAATTTTTTATTTAAGATGTAGGTCTAAAGAGCTACATAAAGCAAACTTAAGGAAATCCTTATCTTGCATTTACTAAAGCTTTTAAAAAACTTAAAAAGCTTAATCCAGAGCCACAGCGTATGCTGTTAAATAAAGCGAATGAAAACTACAATACACTGCTAAACTAATTTTGGTTTAAACCTGTGTTGTGTTGCTTTAGTTGGTTTTTTTCTCTAAGTTTTTTTGCCTTCAAACAATTTTTAAAAAACTTAAATTACAAACAAAATAAAGGCTGTTTTTCTCAAGCAGCCTTTATTTTGTTTAAAAGTAATTGAGGCATAGAGGTGAAAAAATGGCTAAACTAACCAAAAAAGACCAAGCGTTAAAACAGAAAACCCAAAACACACTAATTTCTTTTGGCGAAATATTTTCAGTCAATAATTTGTATAAAGCAACCCTTGCTTGCCTTCGCGGCAAGCAAGACAAAAAACCAGTTGCTATCAGCATTTTTAAAATATCTGATTTTATAATGGAAATTCACAAAAAAGTATTGTGTGGCAAATACGAAATGTCTGCCTACAAAATTTTTTATATTTATGACCCTAAGTTCAGAATGATATCTGCACCAACTTTTGCGGACAGGGTCGTGCAAATGGCACTTTGTACCAATTTAGTTTATCGGCTAATTGCAGATAAACTAAATCCAGCAGCCTGCGCATGCATTATTGGCAAAGGTACAGATTATGACAGAGACATTGTTAAAAACTACTATTTAAAACACAGCCCTGAAGAACTTAAGAACAAATATTATTTAAAACTAGACATTGCTAAGTTTTACGACAATATCGCACACAGTTTAGTTTTAAATGCCACTAAAGAAACTCTAAAAGACCACCCAGAGAGCTTTGAAATTATTAAAACAATTTTGGGTTCTTACAATAAAGAAAAACAAATTATACAAGAAAACGAATTTAGAGAAAAAAAGAAACTGCCAATAATTGATCCCGCTTCATTTCTTTCTGATAACATCCCACTAAGTGAAAAAGGATTGCCACTTGGCAATCAGGTTTCACAACTTCTTGCGAACCTAATATTAACTCCGCTTGACAACTTCATTAAACAAACTTTGAGAGTAAAACACTATGTTCGCTATATGGATGATTTACTGATTTTTGGTGAAACCAAAGAAAAACTAAAATCTCACTTGAAGCGATTAAATGAGTTTATTAAAACCTTACATTTGAGTTTTAATCAAAAAACTAGACTAGCACCAATGGCAAACGGAGTTTCTTATCTCGGCTACACTTACTTTATTGACAGACGAAAGTCTGACAATAAACCTATTTTTAAAATCAAACTTAGACGCTCAACTGTGCTAAGAGCGCGAAAGAAAATAGCTAAAGAAATTCTGCTCTTCAAGGCAGGTAAAACAGATTACCTGCATGCTTACTCTATTTTCAACGCATATAGATCAATCTTAAAAAAAGAACTAAATACGCACACTTCAATCAAAGGGCTCTACTTACTTAAATGCATTGTTGAAAAATTACGCCGAAAAGAAAGCCAAGAAAAAGAACTAGAGGCCTTGAAGATATTCGTTTAAACTACTTGCCATCTTCTTTTTCAAGTAGATATTTAAAATAACTAAAACCAGTATTTTCTTTGCCGACTGAGTCGGCAATTCTATCAATATCCCCGAACACAAACAATTTAGTTTTCGCTCTTGAAAATGCAGTGTAGACTAAATTTTTATTAAGCATTCTGCCAGAATTTTTATCTGCATAAAAAATAACATATTTAAACTCTGAACCTTGTGCTTTGTGTACAGTTAAAGCATAAGCAAGTTCAAGTTCAGAAATATTTTTTCTTGTATACTCACAAACAAACCCATTTTGAAACTCAACTGTAACTTTATCTTCAACAATTTTTCTAATAATTCCAATTTCTCCATTTAGAACCTTTGTTTCTTTGTTGTTAAAAACTTGAATAACTTTGTCGCTAACATAAAAATCATAAACTCTACTGCTAACTGGGTTTTCTTTATTTTTGATAAAAATACTTTGGATAAACTTATTTAGCTCAATTACTCCTCTTTCTGGATTTTTAATCGCCAGTAAAATTTGCAAATCTGCATAAAAACTATTAGTATGCTGATTGAGTTTGCTAATTAGCAAACTCAATTTTAAAAGAAAGTCTTTGTAAGAAAGATACCTAACAACTACCGATTCATAACTGTAGTTAAAACAATTTCTATTGCCTATCAACACTTGATTAAGTAACTTAGGTAAATCAGTGTTAATTTGTCTATGGTTGTAGCAAAGATGATGTGTTGGAAAAATACCTGAAGAAACGCAATCTTTAAAAAAAGAACCTGGCAAGATACTTGTTAGTTGATTTGAGTCTCCTACAAAAACAAAATGACAGTTTTTAGGAAAACTATTTAGCATAACCCAAACTAGCGCATCTTCCAACATACTGCTTTCGTCAACTAAAACCACTTTAGTATTTTTAAACTTATCTTTGTAGTTAAAAGAAAAACTGTAATAATTGTTTAAATCAACCACACTGCTTTTTGCGCACCAGCCCAGAGCTGAGTGCACTGTACTTGAATAGACTTTTAAGTCTGAGTTAAGTCTAGCACTGGCTTTACCAGTAGGTGTTAAAACCACAACTTTTTCACAATATTTCTCATTATTTAACATTTGTGAAAAAGTTTTATAAAGCAGTTTTAACATGTGAGACTTACCACTGCCAGCAGGTCCTGCAATAAAACTTATTTTGTAGTTCAGCGCATTGTCTAAACACTCTTGAAAATCACAGTATGCACTGTCAACCACAGCATTTTGGATAAACTTGCCTGCTTCCTTATTTCTTCTTTTTAACTCTTTTACTAACAATTTAGTTTGGCTAAAATACCAAGAATGGATGAAAAACTCACCCTCTCCTTTAATCTTTAATTTTTTGACTTCTCCTGATTTTAACAATTCTACTAAAACAGTCTGGATTTGCAAAACATCTTGAAATTTAATGTAAACTGCTTTAAGCAAATCAAAGCACACCCTGAACAACTCGCGGCCAGAGATCACAGCACTACCGTCAACTCCATTTTTAAAACAAAAATCCAGACAAGCCTTAACTCTGACTTTAGAGTTACTTAAAAAACCTATAAACTTAGCAATTTGGTCAATATTTAGAAAACTCAAATCTAAGTTTAATTTCAAAAGTAAATATGGGTTTTCTTTAAACAGCGTGTGGTTTGAATAAACCCACGCACAAATTTCTTTAATTTGCATACTAGTCAAATTACTTTTTTGTCTTAAAAATAATTCCAACTCTTGAACAAAAACCTTATTTTCAGAAATTTCAAAAACACTACTTTTTTCTTTCCTCTCATCTTCGACATCATCACCTATCTTTTTAAAACTCTGAATAATTTGACTTTTATTCGCGCAGCCAACGTCGGATACCACTACTGTGTAATTTTCACCTATCTGCATTTCTCCGTACTTAATGTATT
>CAUUIA010000038.1:0-6223 GCA_963545195.1 uncultured Acholeplasmataceae bacterium | reverse complement strand
AAAGAGAGACTTAAAAGTAATAATTTCACATTTTACTGATATGCGCTTCAAAAACTCAGAAGATGGCTTTTTGGAAAACCTATGGGTTTTCCAAAAAGCAGATTAACTAAACCAATGAATTGTTCTTTGTGAGAAATTCAACTAAGCAGCAAAATCTCTAAAATAAAAATCAAAGATGTACATACGGCAAGCAGTCAAGAGACTACCTAATGCAAACTACCACACCTAAAACATATTCTACAGAGGAGTAGCTGAAGAATAATTTGCCGCCTAATCTGTATGCATAGGGGGATCTAGAATGATCATATTGAGTGCCGAGCCACCAATTTTTATGTAAGAGAGCAAAGTATATAGGCATTCTATGGCCGGATTCTACAAAAGGACTTAAGTCAGTCCCGCGATAATTGCCAAGATTTTGCCCATGGTAACTACCTAAAGTGGCTTTAGCATAGTCAGTTGATTCTTTTTTTAACTGATAGTTTAAATTTGCATCCAAAGCAGGTTTAACACTAAAATCACCACTGTCATAAGTCGGCATGTGAACTTCAGCACCTAGAACTTTTCCGATATCTTCAACCATTGCTTTAAAAATTGAGCGCTCTGGTTTTTTGTTATCAGCGTAATCACCATAGTATATGTTAAATGGTGAAAAGTCAATAATGCGTTTAGTAAACCAAGTATTTCTCTCAGGAATTTTTACAAACTCAACATATTCAAATTTATAAAATTCTCCTTTGTATTTTTCGTATCTATTGCCAAGATTATCCCTGTAGTAGTGGCGAGTAAACTCCATGGTGTAGTTTTTACCTCTTGAATTGAAGTTAAGTTGATGTTTTTCTTGTTTTTCTTCAAGAATACCTGAGGTATTAGTCACTTTAGTCTGAGGATACTTACCAACATATCTACTAGTAGGTGCTCCAACATAAACTTTTATTGTGTGGTTATTTATAACTACCAAATTTTTAATTTCTTCTTTAGTTTTTCTATTATTATCAAGTTCTAATATATAAATTGACAATCCATCTGCTTGATATTTACTTTCATCAATTTCACCATGTAGAGCACCGTGTAAAAATGTTTTGTCAGGAATAGAAGATGAGTGTCCTTGAACTAGATAAGCCACTGTGTAAGTTTTACGGTTAATAGTAACAGTTACCTTGTTTTGAGTTTCATCTGCGCTTACAGTCAAGTTATCTACACTGTACACAGGGTTTTGATACACAGTACTGTCTGGGTTTGCGTAAGAAACTGTATGATTTATGCCAATTTTTTCACTCTTAGTCTCAGTGTTTACGGTGTAACTACCATCTGTTTTTTGAGTTTTAACAGTGTAAGTGATTACTCTGTTTTGAAGTTCAGTTTGTGCGTATATTTTAATATTTTCATCGCCCGCTATAAACTTAGACTGAATTTGACCGTTTTGACTTAAACTCCAACCTACAAAGTTATATGTGTCTTTTAAGTTAAACTCAGGTAAAGTAATTTTTCTGGTTTTTTTAACCATAATTGTTTCTGCTGTTTTAAAGCTGTCAATACCTTCAGTTTTTTCAAACTTGACGTTTATTTCTCTTAACTTATAGTATTGACGAACTTCAGTTGTGTTGTCTCCAGTTGTAAGTTGTGAGTTTAACAGATTATTCGGATGTGCTGTGTCTTTTTCATATAAGTTAGAGTCTAGTGCTGAGTAATCATGGTAAACAGCACCCTCTTCTACTTTCTGGTCTTGTTTGACTTCTTCTATTTTGTCGTATTGACCGTTTAGCGCACTGTCTTCACCAGTTTTTTCAAGATAATGAACTACTTTATAGTTAACTCTATCAATTGTCTCTTCAAAGTAGGCAACTAATTCAGTATTTTTAGTGATTTTAGTGTTAAAGTCAAAAGAAGTTGCTAAATTATATGAGTTGCCCGTCTCATCTTTTAACTGCCAGTGTTTAAATGTGTAAGTACGACCGTGTTTTGTAATTGTTGGCATAGGCGGCTGAGTAGCATTAGCCTCATACTCAACAGTTTCAGAATTTTGAACAGATGGTGTGCCTTCAAAGTGGTTCAGGTAGTTTACTTCGTAGGTTACTGTAAATTTACGACGACGGTAGTTAATAGTAAATACAGTAGATCCGTCTGCTTCAATATTTTTAGTTTCGCTGTTTGCAATCGGCTCAAAACCCGCAAGATAAGCAGGGTTAGCGTTAGTTTCACTGACAGTTAAACTAGTGTCGGCAGTTGCTTGTTTGATTTCAGGTTTTATTTCTCCGACTGCATTATTTAAACCAGGAAGTACATGGTTAATTGTATAGTTAACTAGATTTGCTTGTTCTTCAAAGTAAGCAACTAAAGTTGTATTTTTAGTGATTTTGGTATTTTCAAAATCAAATTCAGCGGCTTGCTCATAAGCCATTTCGTCTTTAAGTTGCCAGTGTTTAAATGTGTAAGTATAGCCAATTCTTGTTAAAGTAGGGTCACTTGGTTTAGTTGCAGTTCCTTCATACTCAACAGTTTCAGGGTCTTGTAAAGAAGGATTAGCAGGAAAATGGTTGCCGTTATAGTTTACTTCGTAAGTTACAGTAAACTTACGACGACGGTAGTTAATAGTAAACACAGTTGAGCCATCTGCTTCAATATTTTTAGTTTCACTACCTACAATCGGTTCAAAACCCGCTAGATAAGCAGGGTTTGCGTTAGTTTCACTGACAGTTAAACTAGTGTCTGCAGTTGCTTGGTTGATTTCTGGTTTCGTTTCGCCAACTGCATTATTTAAACCAGGAAGCACGTGGTTGATTGTGTAGTTAACTGGGTTTGCTTGTTCTTCGAAGTAAGCAACTAAGGTAAAGTTTTTAGTAATTTTAGTATTGAAATCAAACTCAGCAACTTGTTTATAAACATTGCCCATCTCGTCTTTTATTTGCCAGTGTTTAAATGTGTATGTATAGCCAATTCTTGTTAAAGTAGGGTTGCTTGGTTTAGTAGCGGTGCCTTCATACTCAACAGTTTCAGGGTCTTGCAATGACGGGGTTGCATTAAAATGGTTGCCGTTGTAATTTACTTCGTAGGTTACGGTAAACTTACGGCGGCGATAGTTAATAGTAAATACAGTTGAACCGTCTGCTTCAATGTTTTTAGTTTCACTGTTTGCAATCGGTTCAAAACCCGCTAGATAAGCAGGGTTAGCATTGTTTTCATCAATAGTTAAACTAGTATCTACGGTCGCTTGTTTGATTTCTGGTTTTATTTCGCCCACTGCATTATTTAAAACAGGAAGCACATGGTTTGCTTGTTCTACAAAATAAGCAACAAGTGTTAAGTTTTTAGTGATTTTGGTGTTTTCAAAATCAAATTCAGTAGTTTCTCTGTAGGAATTGCCCATTTCATCTTTAAGTTGCCAGTGTTTAAATGTGTATGTGTATCCTAGTTTAGTAAGTGAAGGGGTTGTTGGTTTAGTTGCTTTGCCCTCGTATAGAACAGTCTGACTAGGTTGGTCAGAAGTAGTTACTCCAGCAAAGTGATTGCCGTTGTAATTAACCTCGTAAGTAACTGTATAGCGATTACGTAAGTATTTAAGTTCAAATGTTGTGGTTCCGTTTCTTTCAATTGTCTTTTTTAAAACAGTTGAATTAAGTAAATTAAAGCCTTCTGGGGCTCTGTATTGATGCGGAAGTAATTCAACTTCTTGACCTGGAACCTGGCCAATGACCACTTCTTGTTTAGATATGTCTTCAATAAACTCACCTGGATGTTCTAGTGACTCAAAGTATCGCTTTATGGTGTACTTAGAGTTTGGAATCTGTCTTTTTTTAAGTACAGCCTCAAGTGTAATGTCTTCGGTAATTGGGGTACTAAAATCAAATTTAGTTTTAGTGCCGGTAATTGGATCTACTAAGTGCCAGTAATCTAGTTCATATAAATCACCTTCGCTATCTAGATAAGACACAGTAGTAGGAAGTAAGTAGTTTGAGTCAAGTTTTTCGCCGTGTTTAACGGTAAGAGGGAGTAATTGATTTGCGTGAGTTCTAGTAATGAAGTTTACAGTATGAGTTTGTGCAGGGGTTTCTGGTCTTTTTGTGGATTTTAAGTAAAGCACGGTGTGAGTATCTGCTGTGGCTTTTTTAAAATACACTTTGTTAGTAAGTTCAGGGTCAGTGTACCAGCCTTGATAAGCGTATCCTAGTTTTGCGTAAACTCGCTCTTTTAGTAGCGTGCCTTTTTTGACAATGTCAAAGAACACTCGCTCAGGTCCGTCAAAATAAGAAACTGAAACCAGTCCTTGTTTGTCTAGTGCAGGTCCTAACTTGCTGGTGTCTGTAGTCATTTCGTATTTAGCAATTAGTCTAAGTTCAGATTTCACCCAGCCAGGAATTTGAAACTCTTGGCCTGGTAGTAAGTCAACACGATTGCCTGCAGGGTCTGTATAATACCAGCCTAAAAATTTAGTGATGTAAAAAGGCGGGGTATTGAACTTAATTTCAAGACCTTGACTTACAGGATCATAAGTTTTGGCTTTACCAACTGCTTTTTCAACTTGTTCATAAACTTGAGTTTTTTGTGTTTGGTTTTTAAAAATACCAGGCAGCACAAAATCATAAACCAAAGAAATGCGTGTATTGTTGTTAACAATAAACGCACGGCCTTGTGCGTTTTGTTTGTTAAAAACTTCTTCACTACGAACAGCTGTAGTAGTAACTAAACCTTTTTTGTCATAGGCAAAAAAAGAGTCGTATCTGCGCAGGTCTTCTAGTTTTGTTCTGTAGTCAGACTCTAGTTTAGAATATGGAAGAATTATGGGTTTACGAGGAATTGCGCCATCGTAAGACTCTGGGAAAAACACACGCAAAAAGTTAGAGTAGTCTACGATTACATCATGTTGTTTTTTAACTCCAAACCAGTTTTTTGTGTAAATTGTAAAGACTTCAGAGTCATATTGTCGATCTGTAAAATCTAGTGCTAGGTATTTGCCAGGTTTGGCTTTAATTTCAGTGATTTTTCCGAGGCCAGAACTCTCAAACCACTCTTTTTTAATAGAAATATAAGTAGTTTTGGTGGTGTCAATAGTATCTGGCACCACAAAGCGTAGTTTATTTGACTGTTTTTTTAAATTTTTTTGACTAAAGCCGCTGGCTTTGGTTAAATTAAGTGAAGGATGGGCAAATGAAAAAATTAAAAATAAAGTAGATAAAATTAAGGCAAAGATAAATAAAGCCGAAATTATTAAACTTTTTCTTTTATTAATTTGCATATTTAAACCTCTCTTTTTTAAAAATAAGTAAGTTTTTGTGGTTCTTATGTTATAAAAATATTTAAATTACCTTTATTTAAAGTTTAATTATGGATTTATTTATAAAGATTAAATAAAAGTAATTTAAATATTTTCTGGTTATATATTTCAATTTTTGAAAATTATTGAGTTCTTACTCTACTTCACTTCAATATACAAAGTGAAGTAGAGTATGAAATTAGTGTAGAAATATGTGCAAATAGAAATCAGTAACAGACTTTTTGATAAACCTATAAAGTTTTTTAAAAAGCCAATTAAACAAATTTGAAGATTACTTTTTCTAAAAAGTTAAAAACATAACAACTTCAGGACAAAGCAGAAATAAATTGTTGTGGAAAGAAAAGAAGAAAACTACCTAATGCAAACTACTACACCGAAAACACTGCCAACACCGCTAGAGCCCAAGATATTGTCGGTTCTGACGAGGTTAGCGAGAGCGGAAGGGTAATCTACCTTTGTAGCGAGCCACCAGTGCTGATTGTATCTTTTACGGTAAAAAAAACCAATGCCACCAACATTAAGAGAGCTTACATCAAAACCACGATAATTGAAACTATCTGCATCTGAACCTAAAATTGCTTTGGCATAGTCAGTTGGTTCTTTTATTAACCAAGAATGTATGCCTGCGTCATAAGCAGGTTTAACTTTAAAATCACCGGTATCATAAGTTGGCATATGGACTACACCACCTAAAACTTTTCCGATATCATTTACCAATGCTTTTAAGATGGAACGTTCAGGTATTGCATCATCAGGATAATTAAAGTTAGAGATGTTATAAGGTGAAAAGTCTATGATTTTATCGGTATACCAAGTGTTTAGTTTAGGAATTTTAATAAAAATAACATCTTCTATTTTAAAGTATTGACCATTGTATTTTTCATATTTATTGCCGACGTTGTCTTGCCAGTAGCTGCGAGTAAACTCCATAGTGTAGTATTTGCCTTTTGAGTT
>CAUUIA010000037.1:0-6840 GCA_963545195.1 uncultured Acholeplasmataceae bacterium | reverse complement strand
TGTATTTAAAGTAGTTAAGTGCAATAGTTTTTCCGGGTTTTTGAGAAACTTTGGCGATTTTGCTTTGAAAAAAGTTGTTAATAAAACTAGACTTACCCACGTTGCTGCGTCCAAGCAGTAAAACTTCTGGTAAGTCAGTTGGTTTAGTTTTTAAATCAAATACTGATTTTACAAACATTTAATTAAAATTGCATATTTAAGCCACTAGGGCTGCTTTTAGAACTTCTTTGATTTCAGACACAGGCGTAATTTCAAGGTCTTTAAGTACTTCTTCAGGAATATCTTGAACATCGCGAACATTGTCTTTTGGAATCAAGATTTGTCTTAGGCCTGAGCGGTGTGCAGAAATTGCTTTTTCTTTTAAACCACCGATTGGCAGAATTTGGCCGGTTAAAGTAATTTCTCCAGTCATTCCAACTGTATGTTTAACTGGTTTTTTGGTTAAAAGTGAAACGATCGCTGTGCACATTGTGATACCCGCACTTGGTCCATCTTTTGGAACTGCGCCTTCCGGTACATGGATGTGAATGGTATTTTTCGCAAATATTTCGGGGTCAATGCCGAATTCTTCTGCTTTTGATTTCACAAAAGAAAGCGCGGTAATTGCAGATTCTTTCATGACGTCGCCAAGTTTTCCGGTTAAAACAACGTCGCCTTTGCCGGCATAAGTGTTTGCCTCAATTTTTAAAGTATCACCGCCGTATGCTGTGTAGGCAAGGCCTGTTACCACTCCCACTTGGTCTTTTTGATCGGCTATATTGTGGAAAAATCTGAACTTACCAAGGTACTGCTCTAAGTTATTTTCATTTATTTCTAAAGACGTTAGTTCTTTGGCCAAGAGTTTTTTGACAAATTTCCGAGAAATAGTGCCAATTAGTCGGTTCAGTTCGCGAATTCCGGCTTCGCGAGTGTAGTGCTGAATTAGTTTGTAAATACCTGCGTCAGTAAACGTTAATTGACCTGGTTTAATTCCGGCTAGTTTTAAGTTATCTGGAATTAAGTATTCAGTGGCAATGTGGTATTTTTCAACTTCGGTGTAACTGCTTAACTGAATAATTTCCATTCTGTCCATTAAAGGTTCTGGAATGTTTTCCAAGTAATTGGCAGTTGTAATAAACATCACTTTAGAAAGATCAAATGGCTCTTCTAAAAAGTGGTCTTCAAAACGGAAGTTTTGCGAAGGGTCTAGAACTTCCAATAAGGCAGCCGCTGGGTCTCCTCGGTGAGATTTGCCGATTTTATCAATTTCGTCAAGTAAGAAAAGTGGGTTTTTAGTGCCAGCCTTAACCATACCTTTTAAAATACGACCAGGAAGTGCCCCAACGTATGTGCGGCGAAAACCAAGGATATCAGACTCGTCGTCTGCACCTCCTAAAGAGATTTTGGTAAAGTGTTTATTTAAAGCCTCAGCGATAGAAATCGCTAAAGAGGTTTTTCCAGTGCCAGGAGGTCCAACTAAGCATAGAATTGCTTGTGGGACTTTTTTGGTCTTAATTTGGACAGACAAGTATTCAAGAATTTTGTCTTTAACTTGTTTTAGTCCGTAGTGTTTTTTGTCAAGTGCGTTTTTAACTTTTTTAATGTCAGTGCAGTCTTTTGAAAATTTATTCCAAGGCAGGGAAACTGCGAAATCTAGGTAGGTTTTAATAGAACCAGCTTCAGGAGAATAAGAAGATGCGGTTTGGTATTTCTTTAATTCGTTGAGTAAGTTAGCCTCGGTTTGCGCAGGCATTTTAGCGGCTAAAATCGCGGCTCTGATTTGTTCAATTTCATCAATCTTGCGGGCGCGATCGCCAAGCTCATTTTGAATCGCCTTCATTTTTTCGCGCAAAAAGTACTCGCGTTGTGCTTCGTCTATCGATCTTTGCACTTCTTCTTGGATTTTTTTCTCCAAAGAATTAGTCATTGACAAATATTCAAAGTCAATTAACGCGGTTTTAAGTAAGTCTTCCATAGTATTTGCGTTTAGGTAGTTTAGTCTACGCGCAAACTCACGAGTTAAACTATTGCCAAGTAGATAAATCTCTTCGGCTGAATTAAACTCAACGTTTGAAAGTTCTTTTGAGTCGCCTGGCGCTGATTTTAAAAACTCGCGGTTTTTTTCAACTAACAGTTTTTGCGCAACTAAGGCTTTTTCAGATAGGCTTTGACTATCTACATCTGCGTACTCAAAGGAACACGAAGCAAATGGAGATTGGCCAGATGCAGGAAAGTAATTTATTAGTTTAATTCGTCTAGAGACATGGAATTTAACCTTATATGAACTTTCTGTGCCAGGCAAGTCATTTCTTATTTTAAAGCCAACTTTAGCAATTACCCCAAACTGCTCTAAGTCTTTTTGTTCTGGATTTTCAATGTCTGGGTTTTTTTGAATTAACAAAATAATTTGTTTACCAGTTCCGCGTTCCGCGGCGTCTAAGGCTTTTACAGAACTTGGCCTGCCAATGTCTAGACGAAGTGAAGTGGCTGGTAGTGGTACTGAGTTTCTAAGTGGAACAACAGGCAGTAGATTTTCTTGATTTAAATCCATTTTTATACTAGTTTAGCGTTCTTAACAATAAAGTCGTGTGCTTTTCCGACTTTTAAGTCTTTTGCTACATTTTCTTTACTTAGTTGTTTTTTAACTTCTTCAACAGAAGTGTTGTACTGTTTTGCGATTTCTGCAAAATGTGCCTCTATCTCTGCATCTGATGCATCTAGTTTTTCTACGTTTGCGATGGCGTCTAGTGTCAAGGCTTCGTGAATTTGTTCATATGCTGCTTTTTTCTCTTCGGCAAGCGCGTCTTCTGCTTTTTTGCCAGTCATCTCTAAGTATTGTGTGTAGTTTAAGCCATAGGCTTTTAGACTTTCTTCAATACGGCGGCGATTGCGGTTGACTTGCGCTTCAATCATAGCCTCGGGAATTTCTATAACTGCGTTGTTTGAAGCCTCTTCAAGAGCTTCTTTTCTGATGCGTTCGTTTTCTTGTTTTTCTTTTAGTTGAGTGATAACTGATTTCATGTGGGCCTTGTATTGTTCAACTGTCTCAATTTTGTCTTTTTTCAGATCTTTAACCCATTCATCGCATAAAGCAGGAAGTTCAGATACTTTAACTGAATTAACACGACATTTAAAAACAGCTGCTTTGCCTTTTAAGTCAGCGGCCTGGTAGTCTTCTGGAAAAGTTACGTTAACATATTTTTCATCACCTGCTTTTAGGCCGATTAGCTGTTCTTCAAAGCCAGGGATAAATTGACCTGAGCCAATTTTTAAATCAAAATCAGTCCCCTTTCCACCAGGGAAAGCCACGTTGTCAATAAAACCTTCAAAGTTGATATTGGCAGTGTCTCCTTTTTCAACAAGTTTGTCTTTGGCAACTAGTTTGGCAGAGCGGTTAAGTTCTTCAGTGATTTTTTCGTCAACTTCTTTAGCGGTAACTTTAGCGTTCGGTTTTTTAATTTCAATACCTTTATACAGTCCTAGTTTAACTTCGGGCTTTACTGGAATTGTTAAAATTACTTCAAACTCTTCTTCGGCTAGTTTTGGTTCTTTTGGATTTAGTTCAACGTTTGTAGGTTCAGCGACCACTTCGTATTCTTTGGCAAAAAGCACATCTTCAAACTTAGCGTTGATAACAAAGTTTAAAGCGTCGTTGAAAAGTGAAGCCTTGCCGTATCTGTTTTCATAAATTGAGCGAGGTGCTTGGCCTTTTCTAAAACCTTTGATTTCTACTTTTTCTTTTACTAATTGATATGCGTAGTCAAGCCCGCTTTCAAAGTCGGAAAGTGAGACTTTTGCTGTCACTTTTATTTGATTTTTTTCTAATTTTTCTATTTTCATATATGTATAATTCCTCCGTGCATACGTAAATATTTTACCATAATATAATATATACAAAGCAGAGCAAGTGCCTTTAAGGGTCTTAGCTTTAATTAACTACGTAGGGAGACTTTTTGTAAATGATTAAAAAAATTTTTGTTTTTGACATTGATGGCACTTTATACTCCAAAAAACACGGACAAATTTTGCCAAATACACGCAAACTACTTAAAGAGTTGAGTAAAAACAAAGAAACTCTTTGCGGAGTTGCAACAGGACGCGGTAAACCTAAAATCAAGGTTTTGAAACCAGTTTTAAAGTATCTTGATTTTTTAGTACTTTCAAACGGACAATATATTGAGTTTCAAAGAAAGTTAATTTCAAAACATTGTTTTTCCAACCACGATATCATTAAATTAAACGAAATATGTGCAAGCAAACGAGTTAATCTAGGCTTTACAACAAGTAAGTTTGCGTATTACGCGAATATGTACGACAGCGCTGAAAAAATGCGCGAAAAAGAATTCAAACTTGCGAATAAGAAAAGTATTTTAAGTAAAGAAATTTACTCACTTTGGTTGTCATCAAACTATCCAGAAGACTTGAGTTCAATTAAAAATAGTTTTAGTAGTTTGGACTTTTATTTTTGGAATAAACAAAAAGGACTAGACTGCACATTAAAAGGTTTTTCTAAACAAAAAGGAATTGAAATTTTAAAAAGTTATTTAGCCAATAATCAGTTACTTGAAAAAGATTGCAAAGTAATAGCAACTGGAGATGGCGAAAACGATTTTGAGATGTTAAAACACGCAGATGTGTCTGTATGCATGGAAAACTCGGATTGTGTTGAGTTAAAAGAGAATGCTGATTTAATTGCACCAACAGTAGATAGTGATTTACTTTACTTCTTATTTAAGGAAAAGTTAATAGGCAATTAAACAAAAAGTATCCTTTACCTATCATTTTAGTAAAGCGGTTTATTTTTTCTGCGTGGAACCACATTTGTTTAAAAATTAGCAGTTATTTTTGATTTAATCAAAAAAGGTGTACATTGGTGTACACCTTTTTTTACGCTTTAACGTAGTATGTTGATTTTTAAAAAAAATGTTTTGCTTAAATATATTTGCTACATATTTTTTTTGGCCAATACTATTCCTCTAACTATATTTGGATTTGAATATTCAGTCTTAAGATCTGGAGTTATATAGTGTGGTTTAAAGAAACCTACGTTTTGGTCTGGTTTGCCAAGTACAGAAGTCCAATAACTTTGCATCTCACTTTGCTCATATATTGGAAGATAACTTAAGTCATTTTGAGCATAGCCGTGTGGTAGAGCACTGAAATCTATGCCGCGCCAAAACTTAGAAATTCCAGTATATTGTGTAAAAATTGCCTTAGCATAATCCGTAGGTTCTTTTTTAAGTAGCGGTTTTAGACTAGGATCACGTAGAGCATTGTCTAAACACATTGGATTGTCCCTAAAAGATACAAGAGGTGCACTTAAATTAGGTATCTTAGAAATATATTCAATATTAAAAAGTTGTGCGTTATGTATTGAGAAATTAAATTCAACATCTTTATCTTTTTCATAAAGAGAAAAAGGCATGTAATCAATAATTTTTTTAGTGAAATATCCAGTGTTTCCAGGGATTTGAACAAACTCAATTGGTTCGTATTTATAGTATTTACCTGCAATAACTTCGTATTTTTATTCGTTTTTATCAAAAACAACTTTGCGAGTGTAAGAAATATTTATTTTTTTTCCATTAAATTCAATTGTTAGATCTAGCGATGGATATTCGGCTTGTTGCCAAATACTAGACTGAGGAAGCACAACTTCGGTTTGTGGATAATAATTGGCTTTGCGATCGTTGAAAACCTTGATTTCAACTGTTAAATTACTTTTAACCTCGTGTGTTTCAACCTCTTGTTTTGTCTTTGCAACACCATCTAACTTAAATTTTAAAAAGTCGTTTTGATTAAAATAATATTTTTCTATTTCACCAATTTGTTCACCATATCTGCGAGTTCTTTCAGCGATTTGAGTAGTCTTGTTTATAACATTAAAGGTTACTTTGAATTTTTTTCTAAAAACAGTAATTCTAATTATGTTTTCATATTCAAGTACAGAAACAACTAAACTCATTTTATCGGCTTCCCATTTTTCGTAAACATTTGAGTCTGGAATTGTGTAGGAAACTGTGTGGGTAGAACCAACTCGCGCAGTTTTTGTTTCTTTAGTTTCAGTAAAGCTGCCATTTGGGTTTTCCTTTAAGATGGTGTATCTAATTTTACTTGTTCTGTAATCAGTTCTTGCGTAAATATTTAAACTATCTAAATTTGGGTCTGCAATAAACTTATCTTTAATAGGTCCATTTGGAGCCAAAGCCCAACCAACGAAGTAATGTGTGTTTTCCATGCTATATATTGGTGTTTCAATTTCTCTTGTTTTTTTAACTATTTTTTCTTCATATTCAATGTTTTTCATACCGTTTGCCTTAATAAAATTAACCTTAATAGATTTTAAACGGTAATGCTGATATACCACAGTTGAGTTGTCACCTTTTTGTAAGTCTGCTCTTAGTTTTGGTTCCCATGTAGGGTCAATTTCATATAAGTTAGTGTCAAGACTAGCAAGTGGAGTGTATGTTGCTCCATCTTCTACTTTTTGGTTGTACTTAGTTTCAACTACTGTATCGTATCTACCATTTAAAATATTGTCTTCGCCTTGTTTTTCTAAATAATGATGTACTTCGTAGTTGACTCTATCAATAACTTCTTCAAAGTAAGCGACTAGGGTAGTGTCTTTAGTAATTCTTTGTGAGTTGAAGTTAAACTCAGATACTTTTGCGTAAGTATTGTTCATCTCGGCTTTATCTTGCCAATGAATAAAGTTATAAGTGCGGCCGTGTCTAGTTAAAACAGGAGTTTCTGGAGTTTGGATTCTAGACTCATATTTGGCGCGAATCGCTATAGGCTCCTTTTTAACTTCAACATCTTGAAAGTGATTGCCGTTGAAGTTTGCTTCAAAATTAACAGTGT
>CAUUIA010000036.1:0-6904 GCA_963545195.1 uncultured Acholeplasmataceae bacterium | reverse complement strand
CACCAAAATCTTGTCGGCAATTGGGTCTAGAAATTCTCCAAACGTAGTGACTTCGCCACGTTTTCTGGCAAGATACCCGTCTAAAAAGTCTGTCAGCGAAGCAAGGCAAAAAAGCACCAAAAAAACCAGTTGGGCAATCGTGATTTGAAAAAAACCAGGAATTTCTGCCTGCAGACTAGGCACAAAAAGTAAAATTAAAGAAACTGGAATTAAAGCAATTCTGCTTAAAGTAATTTTGTTGGCAATTGTCATTTAAAATCTCCTTTTTCTTTTAAAAAAATCTGAAATAATGTATAATTGATAGCGTTGGAGGAATTATGGCTAACATCAAACAACAGATTAAAAGAAACAAAACAAACGAAAAGGCTCGTTTGCGCAACAAGTCTTTTAAATCAGCTTGCAAAACTGCAATGAAGAAAGTCAACTTAGCCGTTGAACAAGGTGATAAGACTCAAGCAATTTTAGCATTAAACGCAGCATACAAGAAATTAGACATGGGCCAAAGCAAGGGAATTTATCATAAAAACTTCGTTGCTCGCCATAAATCTAATTTAGCGCTTAAAGTTAATCAACTATAAGAAAGGAGTTTTTAAAGAAACTCCTTTTCTTTTTTAAAACTATATATAATTTTTAAAAAATGTGAGTTATCACATTTTTTTATCTAATTTAAAGGTAAGGATATCTTTAAGACCACCACGTTGTGGCAGATACAAAATTTGTGCGAATCTTAAGTTTTCAGGCACAGGGTAGGCAGCAGGGTATCCCAAAGTATTGACGTAGTGAGTTAAAAGTACACCGTTTTCTGCATGTGCTTCAAACATTTTAAGCATTACTTCGTAAGTTGCCAAAATATCGTCACATGCTCGGTGGGTGTTTTCAGTAGTCACACCATATTTAGCAATAGCATTCTTTAATTTCCAAGGAAAGCCGTTAAAATCACGGTAAAGCGCAATTACGTCTAAAACATCGTTTTCAAGACGATAATCTGGTTCAAACAGACAAATAAAGCGATGCAAAAAATTCAGGTCAAAGTTTACGTTGTAGCCAATTAAAATTGGCTCGTCTTTAAGCAACTCTTTGATTTCTTTATAAGCCTCGGCTTTGGTCACTCCACTTTCGTTTATCATTTCTTGGGTGATGTGAGTAAGTTCGGTAATAATTTCTGGAATTGGTTCTTTGTTTTGAATTAAAATGTCAACTCTTTTAACTTCATTGTAGTCTTTACCAGATTTTTCAAGCAAAATCGCCCCAAACTCAATAATTTCATTTTTAAAAGAGTCAAGGCCAGTGGTCTCCAAATCAAACAATAGTATTTTTTTGTGTTTTAAATCCATTTTTAGTCCTCCATAATAAAAAAATTAAAAATGTCTTGAATATTTCTAGTGTCGTATTTAAATAAATAGTCAAAGTCAGCAAGTTTCTGCATTTTATTTACAAGGTAAGTTTCAGGAAAAACTTTGGCTTCTTTTAATATAAGCGCGGCTCTCGTGTTTGACACAAAAGCAGAGGTACTCAGTGTTTCAACTGGGTTTGGTGAAGAACTTGCTTGCTTTGCTAAGTATAGGTTTAAATAGGCTAAATATATTAACTTATTTAAGTGAGTCAAAGAAATGCCGGCACTTACAAACTCGTTAAACAAAGCAACGGCTTGTTTCTTTTCTTTGTTTAAAATTAGTTTAATTAAAGTAAAAACATCTTTAGTTTCTGTTTTTAAGTTAAGTGCTTGAATTATTTCGGTTTCTGCTAAATTAGCGCTTATTGCTAATTTAACTTTGTTTAGTTCAGATAAAAATAAGTCGTAATCAGTTAAAAAAATAGTTTTAAGGCTTTCAACTAAACTGACAAATTTATCAGGTTCTTTAATTTCTTTTTTGATAATTTCTGTAAACTCGCTTAAAGGAATTTCAGAGAAATCAAAGTACTCGGCAACTAACATAATTTTATTTAAATTAGGATTGGTAAAATCAACTTTATCTAAAATCAAGTACAGATTTACCTTGTTAGTATTTTTAACTAAGTTTAGGCATTTTACAAGGTCTGCTGTGTTTTTTTCACTCCTAAGCAACTGCTCTAAATTAGTTAAAACTAAGTTTTTTTGACTCAAAATTAAGCCAACTGTTAGGCATTCGTTGGTGATTTCAGATACAGTACAATCTGCTAAATCAAGAAAAATAAAATCAGATTCAATTGGTTTTTTAACCTCTTTAATTCTTTTTAAAGAATAGGCAAGAGATTGGTTTTTAATGATGTAATTCACATATAAAGTATAGCATTTAAGCGCTAGTTTGAGATAGACTTAATTTAAATTTAAGTTGATTTTGTATCTCTAAAAACACTTTACTTTAAGTCCTTTTCAAGACTTAAATTTTAATATATTTGGTTGAACGTCCACTGCCAATTTGTTTTATTTTCAGGTTGTCTTGCAACTCTTTTAACGCTCTTTCAACTGTTCGTTGTGATAGCGCTGGTAAAAGAATTAAAATATCGCCTTTAGACAAAGGTTTTAATGTTTTTTTAAAAACCTGCAAAACCTTTTCTTGCGATGTTAATCTGTTTTTGGTGATCAGTTTAAATCTATCTTCACACTCCTCGTAGGCTTTTAAAATAATTCCAAGCATATATTTGATAAAAGGAAGTTCGTTGTTTTCGCCAGTATGCCAGTTTTCACTGGATTTTTGCAAGGTCTCATAATAGGTGTCTTTGCTTTCTTCAATTAACATCTCAATACTAATATATTTACCAACAAAATAATCGGCTTTATATAGCAAAAGTAGTGTTAAAATTCTACTCATTCTACCGTTTCCGTCATCAAACGGGTGAATACACAGAAAATCATGTATAACAGTTGGTATTATCAGTAGCGGTGGAACTCCTTCTTTTATGGCTTCACTGTATGCTTTTATCATTTCGTCAAAATATCTTTCTGTTTCAAAGTAACTTACTGGCTGAAAACGAACTTTTTTATTTCCGTTTGAGTCTACTTCTACAATTGAGTTATCCATTGTTTTAAAATTTCCTTTATGTCTATTAAAGGAATATGAATACAGTTGATTGTGTAAAGTTAAAATATTACATTTATTAAACTCAATATGCAAATAATTGTCATGAACTAAATCAAGCACGCGTCTATATCCCGCTATTTCTTCTTCATCTCTTTTTCTTGGCTCTGCTTTATTGTTCATCAATTCTTTTAGTCTGGTTTCGTTTGTATAAATTCCTTCAATAGCGTTTGAAGATCTGGTACTTTGTATTTTCGCCACAGCAGTCATTTTTGTCAATACATCAGAGTGGTTTTCGGCGTATATTTCTTGTTTACCTTTGTATTCATGAATTTTTGCAATAATGGAGTGAACTTCGGCAGGTAAAGATAATTCAATCAGTTTTAGATAGTTAAACTTTCTCATCGTGCACCTCTTTTTTCATAGCCATTTTACCATATTTGGCTTATATAAGTCAATTATGGCGAGATTATTCACGCCAATATTGGTAATTTGTCGTATTAAATTTTCATTTGGCGAGAAATGATTAAATTGTGTTTAATATTGTTGGATTAAAATATGTACCAAACATTTTAAGCAAGTTTTAATAGCAAAAATATTAAATTAAATATGACTTAATCGGTTTAAAAAACTTTTATTTTACTTATAAATTAACTATAATTAAATCAGTTCGTAAAGGAGCAAAAATGAAAAAAATCTTATCGCTAATTATGCTATTTACCTTTATTTTTACACTTGCCTCTTGTGTTAACCCAAAAGACAAAGCGTTTCTTGGAATGGAGGCGCCTTTTGGTAAAAGTAAAGTAGTTAAATCAAGTTTTAATTTACCACAAGAAATTCAGGGTGTAAAAATTAAATGGGCCCTTAAATACATTCCTAAAAAGAATGAAAAAGGTGCATCTGAAATTTCTGGGGCTACTGTTAAAATTGTCAGAAACGAAATTGACCAAAAATATGAACTAATTGCCAAAAATGAACGTGGCAAAACTGTTTCATTTGACTTTACAGTTCCAGCACTTGATAAAGTTAAAAAACTAGAAGTTAGTTTCTTTAACAAAGCGGGCAGTTTAATTCAAAAAGTTGAGTACACCGAAAACGAAACAATTCAAAAAAAGTTTACTCGTAAGCAACTTGGTTTATCTCAAGACGAGGAGTTTGTTGGTTGGAGCAATTCAAAAAACAGTCAAACTGCTTTAGATTCAATTAAGGCTACTCAAGAAAACCAAAGTCTGTATCCAGTTTACCGTCTAAAAGAAAATGCTAAAAAAATTACAATTAACTTCTTTGACAAAAAAGGTAACTTAATTGAAGCAATTGAACACGACTTTGGTCAAAGTATTTCAAAAACTTTTTCTGATAAACAACTTGGACTTGGCCAAGACGAAGAGTTTTTAGGATGGACTCCTTTTAAAGGAGAGGCAGCAGTTCCTGATTTGAAAGCCACTAAAGAAAATAAAAACCTGTTTCCTGCTTACCGCCAAAAAGAAAATCAAGGCCCAACTAAAAAAATTACAATTAACTTCTTTGACAAAACAGGCGATTTAATTGAAGCAATTGAGTACACCGAAGGCGAACAAATCTATCAAGGTTTTACAGAATCTCAACTTAAACTAGCGAGTGACGAGAAACTAATTGGTTGGACTAACCAAAAGGGTGGTACCACTCCGCTTTCTTCGCTTAAGGCCACAAAAGAAAACAAAAACTTGTATCCAGTAATTCAAAAACAAACCAAGCCAGATCCTGGCGCTACTGCCGAAATTCCAGAAGACCCAGAAGGAGAAGGTAAAGGCGACTTAGAGCAGGCAAAAGAACCTAAAACTAAAGTAGATTTATCTGGAGTTGAAAAAAATCCAGCAACTCCTGGCTTTACACCAAAGTCAACTGAAGAAAAAGACATTAGACACACTTCTAAAAATAAAAAACTAGGAGTTAAACCCTTAAAGGCTGTTGAAGTTGAAAAAGAAGTTTACTACACAACTTTGGAAAACTTCTTTAAATCCCTTGGCAGCCTAGTTGACTACCGCAAGGAATACAGAGACCAAAAAGACCAAGAAGGCAGAGTTTACACCTTAAAAAAACGTATTGAAAAAGCACAAAACGGACATATTTACTCACTTAAACTAATTCAAGAGTTTGAGTTTACTTCAACCCCTCCTGGCGTTGAAAAAGTTGAAAACTATACTTTAACTAGCGAAATTTACTACGATTCCTTAAGTGGCAAGTTAACTATTTCTAAAGTTTCTTTACTTGACGATATTTTTTCAGAAGAAGAAGGCGACTTTGTTTCTTTTTCAGACTACCGCTTTAGAGGTAGAATTGAGTCTAGACCAGATAAAGAAAAAGGCCGTATTTTTGATTTAAAGAAATACCAACTAATGGGTTGGCAGCAAAACGGCAAAGAACCAGTGCTACCGGTTTCTGTGCTTTCTATGATAGTACACGAAAAAAGTGGATTTGCCACTTACTGGACAGGCTACGAAATTCGCACTAACGAAGTTGGAAGTGATGGAGATAAATCAATTGACCCTGAAGACGCAAATGAAAAAGATGGCAAGTTCTATCCACACGCAGACGACGAAGAGGAAGAAAAAGTACCAAAATCAGTCTATTCGCTTTGGTTTAAGTCAATTAACTTCTTTGTCTCTGAGTACTACTGGGCAATTGACCGTAAAGAAAAACTGATAGACTCAATCAATAAGAATAAAGAAAATTTACTAACTGAAAACTCAACTGATTACTATCAAACACTAAACCAACTGTTGGAAGACACAGAAGACTTCCACTCTAGTCTATTTGCGCTGGCCTCTGCTTTTCTTTATGTCAACGGTAACCGTAAGTATGACAACGAAAATAAACAAAAAATTGAAGCGATAAAAAATGCGATGGCAGAAAAAGTAAATAAAGAAATTGAAATTTCAAATGACGGTAAAACTGCTATCATTAACTTAACTCAAATCAACTATGAAAATGAAAACGACAAAAGTATATTAGATAAATACTTAGAACTGACTAAAAAGATTAAAAAAGATTACCCAACTGTGGAAAACTTAGTTATCAACCTAGCAATTAACGGCGGTGGTGATGTTTACGCGGCTATTGAGTTTGTAGCGGCTTTAGCTGGTCCAGATAAAGAAATTTTTTACAGTGAATATAATGCAGCAACTTACAAAACCGACACTACTTACGCCAGAACTACCTTAAAAGACACCGAACTTCCTAAGTTTAAACGTTCTTTTTTGCAAACTAGTGTAGGTTCGTTTTCATCGGCTTCCATGATTGCAGGTATAGTTCGTGATAACAAAATCATGCCAGTGATCGGTACTAAAACCGGAGGTGGTGCATCTAGTACCACTCAGGCTTACTTGCCATGTGGATCTGTTGTTGACTACTCTTCAGACAGCGTATATTTGACTGCCAAAAAAACCGTAGAAGCTGCACACCGTGAAGCTGAGTTTGGAGTTGAACCTAACTACAACTACGGCTTTGCTGAAAACTACGACAACATCGCGAACTTCTTTAATCCGAATTACGTTGCACAAAAACTAGCTGAGTTTAACTTACTTGGTTAATTAGATAAGCAAAACAAAAGACACAATTAACTATTTTTTAATGTGCTTTTTAATCTTCGTTGCTTGTGTTTTAAACTAGATTTATAATAAATTAGGAAGTTGTATCTGAAAGCGAGGTGCAAGTTGGTAAGAAAAATTAGTCTTTTAATTGTTTTTTTAATAAGCAGTTTCGTGTTTTTTTCATGCAAACCGAAAGCAAAACCTACGCCAATTCCAGACAACGGACAAAATGAAGTAATTCCGCCAAACCCTACTCCAAACCCAAGTCCTAGTCCTGAGCCTCAAAAACCAAAAATTTTGGACCGTGGAATGCTCAATATTGTCGCAAAATCGATG
>CAUUIA010000035.1:0-7096 GCA_963545195.1 uncultured Acholeplasmataceae bacterium | reverse complement strand
TGCAAAAATAGCGGCTAAAAGTTCACGTTCTGCTTCTACGGAAAAAGGAAATGCAGGCAACGCACTTGCTAAATTATTATTTGGTTTTTTGGGCTGCATCATGATTGCGCACGAACATCAACGGTTAGTTTAGCAATGAAGTCTTTATTGAAGCGAATTGATGCCAAAAAGCGACCAGTTGAGTTAATAGGGTTTTCAAGTTCTACTTTTTTCTTGTCAATAATAATTTCGTGTTGTTCGGCTAAAGCGTCGGCTATGTGTTTAGCAGTTACCGCGCCAAACATTTTACCACCTTCGCCAGTTTTAACTTGAACTACCACTGTTTTATTTTCAATGTTGGCTTTCAGTGCGCTATACATTTTAGCGGCTTCTTTTTCTTGTTCGGCTTTTTCTAAGAAAAATTGTTCGCGGGCTTTTAAGTTCTCTTCGCTTGCAGGTTCTGCAATACCTTCGTTAAATAAATATTTAGCGTAGCCCGCGGTTACTTCAATTAAGTCACGGGCTTTGTTTTTCTTAAAATCTTTTTTTAAAATAACTTTCATATTTTCTCCCTTTTGGTTGTATTCAGCGTCTACTATGTATCTTAGTTTGATAGCAACTTCGTTGATGTTAGCATTTGCTACTTTGGCAGCCGCTGCCTGGAAGTGTCCACCACCACCAATTTGCTCTAAAATCAACTGAACATTGATGTTTTGTTTAATAGATCTGGCAGACACATAGACGTCTTCACCAATTTTGGCAATCGCAAACGCAGCGTCAATGTTTTCAATTTTAACAGCAGCCTCAGCGATTTGGGCAAGTAACGTGCGATCGCTGATTTGTTCGTATACCGAAATAAAGCCAAAATGGTCTAAGAAAACTTGCAAGCCTGCCACTGCATCGTTGATCAACTGAACAGAGGCTAGTTGGTTTCTGAGCCAGTCTTTAACTAAAATCATGTTTGCGCCTTTTTCTTTTAAGTAAGAACAAGCCGCAAAAGTATTGGCGCTAGTTCTAAAAGTAAAGGAATTGGTGTCAACAACTATTCCGGCTAAAACAGCAGAGGCTTCAGTTTGAGTTAAACTTAACTTCAGTCCGAAGAACGGAATTAAAGAAATTATCATTTCACAAACCGATGAAGTGTTTGGTTCAATAAACTGAAATAAAGCCTTTTCAAAATTACCTTGTACTTGGCGGTGATGATCAATGGTTAAAACTCTTTCGGCTTTTTGATAGATATTAGTTGAGATCAATCTAGCTTCGATTGAAGTGTCTACGCAAATTAACAGAGTTTCTTCAGAAATCAGCGGCAAAATTTGGTCTTCACTTAAAAAAGTACTTAAGAAACGTGGGTTTTCAGATAACACTGTTTTGACAACTTTACGAGCAGTTTCGTCAAACTGAGTTTCACTGTAGTATAAGTATACTCCGTCTTTTTTTACTTCTTTGGCAATTAAATAAAGCATTAGCGCTGAGCCAAATGAATCTGTATCGGTGTCGGTATGTCCCATAATCACAACGTTTTTTGCGCGATTAATTTCTGCTTTAATAGTTTCTGCGTTAAAACGAGAAGAGACTGCATTGTGTTTTTGCACAGAATCTACTTTTGCCCCAAAAAATTGAACATTTTCATTCTCTATATTGACAACCGCTTGTCCACCACCACGGTTTTGAGCAAGTTCCAAGGCTTCTTGGGCGATTTGCGCGTTTTTAAGTAAGTCCAGCGTAGCCCAAGCAGCGACACCCATGGAAAGTGAAACTAAGACATTGTTGTCTTTTGAAAGTTGGTTGCTTTGGTCAATTATTTCAAACTTAGTGCCAATCATTTTATCTAAGTTTAAGCGGTCTGTTACAAACAAGAACTTTTCGTTGCCGAAACTCTTAAAGAAGCTAGAAAACTTAGCGAACCATTCAGAGATTTGAATAAAAAACTTAGACCTTAGCGCAGACTGTTGCGCAATTTCTAGTTTGGTAAGTTGCTCGTCTAAGTTTTCAATTTCAATAAACCCGATAACTGTGGTTTTATTGAAATAAAGTTGACGCAAGTGCTCACGTTCCGAAACATCGTACATCAAAATAGAGTGCACCGACTCGTCGTAAATTACGTCAAAGTCGCGTTGGTTAATTTTAAATAAAAATGGTGTTTGGTAAGACTCAATTTGCTTAGCAAGTTCTTTTGAAAACTCATTCAGAGCAGTATGCGTGGTTAACTCAGGAAAAATCTTTTTGGCGTATTCGTTAACAAAAGTAACTTCAACAAGTTCATTTAGAGCCAGCACACAAATTGGCAATTGGTTAAGTAGTTTATCTGAAATCTCATTGATGTTAAAAGAAACTTCTGACCACATTTCAAGGCGTTTGTTTAACTTGGTTTCAGTGTTTTTCGTTTTAGTTTTAATCAGTAAAATTAAACTTAAGAAAAATGAAACTAAAGTTAAAAAAACTAAAGAAAGAGCAGCAATAGAAACTGCTTTTTTACTTTCAGTAAAGTGTGGGGGGAAGATAAAAAGTAAAACTAAAGAGGTCACAAGGGTGACTGAAGTTGTTGCTAAAAATAGGTATTTTTTCATTTAAAACCTCCTTAATTTATATATATTATAGCTTATTTAAGCGGGTTTTTTGTGCGCTTAATTGGTATTTTTTGTCAATTGAGACTAAAAAAAACTGAGGGATTTCAAGGGATTTTTGAGCTACAGAAATACAGCCAGCCTGGGGTTTTGCAAACCTATAGGATTTAATCATCGGAAATGAGATTTTGGTGTCAATTTCGTGAATTGGCAAAGGAAGTCCTTCCATTTTAAAATACGCCTCGGCTGTGGTCCAAAGTTTAAAGAAATACTCAACTTGGTTTGACTGGTTTAAAAAAACCTGGTGGATATTTTCAGAAAAGCCTCTAAGTAGAACCGAAAAATCCCGGTTTTTAAAAAACTCACAATCTATGCCAATGGGTTTGGTAGAGACAGCGACTGCAATTAGTCCTGGCTTGTTTGAAATAGAGATATAAAACTTAGATAAAAAAAAGTAGTTATAAGGCATTTTGTAGTAATTAATTTGCTTAGTTGTTGTAAAAAAGTTTTCAGTTAAAACTTTATTTAAAAGTAAATGCTTTAACACTGAGTAAAGTTTTTTATCTGGCAAATCTGTAAAGTCTACATCTGGATTCGCCTGAACTATAGACTTGACATTAGTAGTTTGCGTGTAGGTTAGTAAATAGTTTTTTTTCATAACTGATTTGTTGGTATTTTAAGTAAAAAAAGAACCAGGTTAAAATCGGTTCTTTTTTTAAAAAATTATCAAATTCTTATTCTTTTACGAAAGGAAGTAGCGCCATGTGGCGAGCACGTTTAATTGCAATTGCAAGTTGGCGTTGCCATTTAGCACAAGTTCCAGTCATTCTACGAGGTAAAATTTTACCGCGTTCAGAGATGAATTTTTTAAGTAGTTCAACGTCTGTGAAATCAATTTTCTCAACTTTGTTTTGAGTGAAATAACAAACTTTGCGTCTACGTTTAAATTGTCTTTTTTGCATGTGTTAATTCTCCTAAAAAATTTTTTTTAAAAAATCAAACCTAAAGGTCTAAATCTGAGTTGTCTGATTTGGGGGTGTCGGCATTCAAAGGGTTGTCTGCCTGCATATCACCAAAAGATTCAGTTTGGCTTGAATTTGATTGTGGTGAGTAATTAGTAGATACAAACTCGCCACGTTCTTGGCGCTCACGAATACGACGTTCTCTTTCTTCACGAGTTGAAAGCATGTCAACTGAGTCTACAATTATTTCAAAAGTCAAAAAAGACTCACCATTTTTTTCAACAAAACTACGTGAACGAACTTCGCCTTCTATAGCCACTAAATCGCCACGGTGAGCGAAGTTAGCAATAAAGTCAGCAGGTGTCTTAAAAGCTACGCAGTGAAAGAAATCAGCCTGGTCTTTAGCAAAGCGAGAAACTGCTAGACTAAAAGTAGTGAAGGTTGAGCCTTCTCTAGTTTTTCTGGCAACTGGGTCTTGAGCCAAGCGGCCTGTTACCGCGATTCTATTCATTATTCTTCTTCCTTAACGGTGATATCGCGAATAATGTTTTCATTGATTCTAATCAAACGGTTAAACTCTTTGATGCCTTCTGGTGTAGTAGACACTTTAAGTTGAACATAATAGCCTGATTTAAAACCTTGAATTTCGTATTGAAGTTCTTTAATGCCAAGTTCTTTTAACTCAAGTAATTCAGAGTTATATTGAGTAAAAACAGCATTTAAAGAATTAATAACTTCCTTGATTTTATCGCTATCAAGGGTAGGTTTAATAATATACATCGCAAAATATGTACTGTTCATATATTCCTCCTTATGGTTTAAACAGCTGACTATTTAGGTCAGCAAGGTGTTTTGCAACAAAAAAATTATACCACATTTGTGGGTTTCGGACGCCAAATAACTGAAGTGTTAAGAGTTTAGTTTTTTGAAAAATTATATGGGTTTGTAGTCATATAATTATTAGAATTTTGTTTCTAGTTACGACAATTACTTTTTAGTTTTTTGCAATTTAAGCTGATTTTACCTTTGTTATAACTTGCTCAATAATCTCTTTTGGCAAAAAAGCGTCCATCTTAACATTGTGTTTAATTAGTTCTTTGATGTTTTTTGAAGAGATAAACAAAAACTTATGGTTAGCAATTAAATAAATTGTGTCAATACTTTTGTCTAAAGTCTGATTGAAATTATAAAGGTTTTGCTCATATTGCAAATCAGCAATGTTTCTAATGCCACGAGCAAGCAAAGAAATTTTTTCGTTTTTAGCAAACTCAACGGTCAATCCGTTAGTTGTTTTAACTTCTACATTGGGTAAGTTTTTGCAAACCAATTTAACCATTTCAACACGTTCGCTTTGAGTAAATAAGTATTGTTTTTCTTGGTTATTTGAAACTAAAACTACGACTCTTTCAAAATTACTTGCCAGTCTTTTAATGATTTCTAAATGACCTAAAGTTATCGGGTCAAAGGAACCAGGCAAGCAAACTGAACATGTTCTTATAATTTTATCTTTTGTTTTTTTTAATTCAGACATAAGAAACCTCTTTGTAAATTAAAAAAAGGGTTGAGCCCTTTTTTTAAAAAAATATTTATTGAATGGCAGGGGTAGTAGGATTCGAACCCACACCAAGGGTTTTGGAGACCCGCATGCTACCGTTGACACCATACCCCTATTTAATATTTCCAGGCTAAACCTGGAAATATTTAAATTATGATTGATACTTATTTAGAATCTAGCAAACTTTCGTCTTTGACTTCTGGTTCTGAGTTTTCAGAAACAGTTTCTTCGCCTGCATTTGCGCTAGACTCTTTGTATTCTGCCTCTTGAGCAGCAGGTTGTTTTGAAAATTGATGTCTTGATTTTTTGTCTTTTAGAATTTCAACGATAAACTTATGGAAAACAACTAAATAGATAATACCAAGGCCAACTAGTGAAGTTAAAACAGATTGCCAAATGATTTTTCCGTTATATTGGTTTAAATTATATTGTTTAAACTCAGCGTAAGTTTTGTTTTCTTTATATTTATTGATACTTTCAACAGCGTTGGCTTGAGTGTGAATTACTTCTTGGTTACCTTCTAGTTTAAGGCCAGTTTTGGCAAATTCAACAACAGTTTGTTTATGTCCATACTCAGCGATTTTGCTGTCTTTGATTTTGGCGTTAATAGTTTGAATAAACAGTCTTTCAATTTCAAATGGTTTTTCTTTATCTGCGGTTTCAACAATAGTTGGGTATTGAGGAAATAAGTTAACACCTGTGTTGTCGCTGGTAGGTTTACCCGCTTCTTTTTGGTTTGAGTTGAAAACAATGTCTAGTTTAAATAAAACTTTGGAGTTAGTGATATAAGAAGGTATTTCTGTGTAGTCTTGCTGAGAAGGGTCAACTAAATCAGTTTTGCCATATTTACCGCTTTCTATAAATAAAAGAAAACCAAGTGCATTAGTTTTGCGATTTTGAACTGCAAAAAACATTAGTTCTAGATCTTTAACCTCGTTACCTGCTTTTTCTTGGAATTTAGCAGTAAAGTAAGCCTGCGGTTGAATATTGAAGTTGTGAAAAGCACTGTAGGAACGCAAAAATTCAGTTCTAGCGTGTTCTTTATTTTTAGCCTCTGCGCCTAAATAAGTTTTATAAGTTGCAGCGGGTGATAATTGATTAGTTGTGTCTTTGAAAAAAGAAGTTCTACGGTCTTTAAGACCAGTGATAATAATTGAATATAGAATAAAAGCAAGAAATGCAAGTAAAATTACTAGGAAAAATATCCTTTGAATACCAAATTTTTTAGTTTCGTTTTTTGACATTGTTCACCTCGTTAACTGGTATTATTATATAACATCTAGTTTAAATTAGGCGCTATATAAAATATTTGGATATTTTTTTCCAAAAGCATATAATATAAAAGATGTGGCGGTTGTGGCGAAGTGGTAACGCGACGGATTGTGGCTCCGATATGCGTGGGTTCGATTCCCATCAGCCGCCCCATTTTAAATAAGTTTAAGACACCCTTTTAAGTTAGCAAAGCTAATTTAAAAGGGTTTTAATTTTATCTAAAAAAATTCACTTCAACAAAATCAAAATGCGGTTTACACATAATTACCCAAAAAAGTGTGATTTTAATTGTAAGCCAAAAATTTAAGAAAAATGTAGCGTGTGCGCTGCATTTTGTCAAAATAGGGAAATTTGTAGCGTATAGACTACATTTTTTCAAATAAAGTAAATATGTATTGTGCGTACTACATTTTTGTGTATTCACTAATTTACACGATTCCGTATAAAAACTAAAAAGTTATATTTTTCAAGATATGTCTAGAATTTCAACTTACTACCATGATAAACTGATTGTGAATACCAAACAAAGCACAGCTAATTTGTTGCTTTTGTGGTTTTAAATAAAATTAAAACTGGCTTAATTTTATTTAAATTAAAGGAGAATTAAAATGAAGAGAAAAATCACATTCTTGTTTCTAGGCATTTTAAATCTAGTACTCGCGTTTACTTTAGGTTCTTGTACAAATCCATTTAAAGAACCTGGTAAAGCAGAAGTTACAGATATGCTTGGAACTAAAGTTTACGTTAAGAAAAATCCGAGT
>CAUUIA010000034.1:0-7458 GCA_963545195.1 uncultured Acholeplasmataceae bacterium | reverse complement strand
ACAACTTAATAAAACCAAACTAGGGGCGTTTGCTTTAACTGAAACCAACGCAGGCTCAAACCCTGCTATTTTAGACACTTGCTTTGAAGAGCATTCTGACTGCTTTTTGCTAAATGGCTCAAAATTGTTTATTACCAATGCTCCACACGCAGACATTTATTTAGTATTTGCAAGAAATAAACACGCCGATAACCCTAGCCGCGAAATGGCTTGTTTTATTGTTGAAAAAGAAATGGCTGGAGTTTCTTTTGGAGAACCAGACAGTAAACTCGGCATTCGTCCTTCTTCTTCTTGTGAGGTTATGCTCGTAAACGTTAAAGTTCCAAAAGAAAACCTACTTGGTCAACTTGGCCAAGGCTACAAAATTGCTTTAACTACGCTAACCGGCGGCAGAATTTCGATTGCCGCACAAGCCCTTGGAATTGCCAAGGCAGCTTTAAAAGAAGTTGAAACTTATTCAAATCAACGTCGCCAATTTGGCCAAACTTTAGCAGAGTTTCAACACACTCAATTTCGCTACGCTGAACTTAAAACCAAAATAAAGGCAGCAACTTTGTTGCTTAATGAAGCCGTTTCTACCTACCAAACACCTGTTAACATCCAAGATTCTGCGATGGCCAAACTGTATTGTGCAAAAGTAGCCGTTGAGGCCGCCGACTTTGCTGTGCAAATTCACGGAGGATATGGCTACATGACTTCGTTTATTGTAGAGCGACTATACAGAGACGCAAAAATTACCGAAATTTATGAAGGAACTTCTGAAGTTCAAAAAATAATTATCGGCCAAACCCTGTTAAAGAAATGAAAGTTGCAGTTTTAGTAAAAGTGGTTCCCAACACCACTAAGTTTGTGTTCAACAAAGAAACCAATACTTTAGTGCGCTCAGGTGAACAAATAATTAACCCAGACGACTTAAAAGCAATAGCACTTGCACAAAAATTAAACTCAGACATTGAAGTAATTTCAATGGCCCCACTTTTCCATAAACTTGTGCTGTCTTCGGTATTTGCCTATAAAAATATTAAAAAACTAATAATCTTAAGCGATCCTGCATTTTCAGGTTCCGACACTGCTGCAACTGCAAAAGTTTTAGCTGAGTTTTTAAAAACCCAAAACTACACCTACATTTTTGCAGGATATCAAGCCCTTGACGGAGACACCGCTCAGGTCGGACCTTCAGTTTCTACACTGCTAGGTGAAACTTTGATATCTTGTGTATATGATATAACTAAGCAAGGAAGTTCTCTAAACGCTTATGTAAACTCAGATTTTGGTGATTTAGAGGTAAAAATTCCTAAAAAAGCGCTAATTACCGTGACTTCTAAACAAGCTACATCGCCAGTTTTAGACCTTACTAATTTAAATAATTTAAATGACGAAAACATCCAAACTTACACTAATCAAGACCTAAAGATAGAAATTACTGAACTAGGCTTAAAAGGCTCACCTACCAGAGTTAAAAAAACTTTTTTAAAAACTTTTCCCAAAAAATCTACAGAAGTCTTGAAAGTTAATGCGGAGGCTGCTGCCTTTGTTTTAGCCAAAGAATTTAAAGAGTTTTTAAAATAAGGATATCCATGTACATGAAAAATATTTTTATTTTAGGTTTTTTAAATCAAGACAAACAAATAGTTTCTGGAACTTTTGAGCTGATTTCTGAAATCAATCAAAAAAAATTAGACTCAGTTTTAGTCAATGCCCTGATTTTAACAGACTCAGATTTACCTAGCCAAGAAAATGAAAAACTAAAAAACTTTGGTTTTCATCAAACTTATGTCTTGGTTTTGCCAAAAGACTACTTTTTAAATGTCCAAGCAACTGGCAAAACTATCTTTAACTTATTTAAAAAATTACCAACTCCAGATATCTTTTTATTTCCATCTGGGATTTTTACCCGCAGCTTAGCTCCTGTTTTAGCAACTCATTTCAAAGCTGGGTTAACCGCGGATACCACAGGACTAGAAATTGAATCGGCTGCTGATTCACTTAAACTAACTGCTGTCAGACCTGCTTTTTCTGGAAATATTTACGCAGAAATTATCTACCCCAATTCTTTGGTGCAAATGGCTACAGTTAGACAAGGATTATTTGAGTTAAAAGAAAAGCCAAACCCTGAGATGCAAGTCACAAAAATTCAGGCAAGCCAAGTCAAAGAACTTAACTTTAAACCAATTTTAAGCAAAGCCAATGAAACTTTTTCATTTCAAGGTAAAGAAATTATTTTTGACTTAGGTCGTGGTGCTGAAAGTTCTGCTAAATGCTTTGCTGAATTTTTAAATCACCCAAAAGTCGCAGTTGGTGCAACTAGAGGACTGGTGCAAAAATCAGTGTTTGTCAAAAATAGACAAATCGGTCAAACTGGCTCTGCAGTTGCTCCTAACTTACTAATTTGTTTCGGAGTTTCAGGGTCAAGTCAACATCTTGCTGGTATTCAAAAGGCTAAAAAAATTATTTCGGTTAACATTGATGAAAGCACTCCACTTAACCAACATGCGGATTTAGTGATAGTTGGCGATGCAAACGAAATAATTCCTAAGTTTATCAAACTAATTTCTAAAAAGGAGATTTAAATGCAAAACAAAGTCTACATTGTTGCTAAAGGCCGCAGCGCAATTGGTAATTTTGGTCAAACTTTAGCTGGCCAAAGTATTACTAAAATCAGCGCACAAGTGTTATCTGGTCTGCTTGAAAAGTACAAAATCAACAAGGCTGAAATTCAAAAACTTGTTTTTGGTCAAGTTATGCAAAGCGCTTGTGGCCAAAACACCGCCAGACAAATTGCGCTGGAAACCGGACTTAGTCCAAAAACCACTGCCTTTACTGTAAACATGGTCTGCGGCTCTGGTATGCAGGCAATTATTTCTGCGTATCTTGATATACTTTCTGGCAAAACTGACTTAGTTGTAGCCGGAGGCGGTGAGTTTATGTCAAATGTGCCACACGCTATTTTAAACTCAAGGACAGGCACTAAATACGGACCTCTTAAAACCCTTGATTTAATTGAGTCAGACGGACTTACCGACTCTTTTTTAAAAGAACCAATGGGTCTTTTGATGGACAAAGTAGCATCTAGGCTAAATATTACTAAAGAAGAGACAGCCGCTTACTCAGATAGTTCACACAAAAAGGCTTACCTAGCCCAAAATAATGTATTTAAATCAGAAATTATTCCAGTTACTATAAAATCAAAAAAAACAGAAATTAGTTTCACAAAAGACGAACACATCAGGCCAGAGACCACAGCAGACGCTATTTTAAAACTACCTTCTATTTTTTCAAAAGATGGTATTACTAACGCTGGAAACGCATCTGGTATAAATGACGGAGTTGCCTTTGTTTGTTTGGCCTCAAGTGCTTATCTAGATAAACACCCAGAAGTAGAACCACTTGCAGAAATCGTAGACTTTGCAGAAGTCGGAGTAGAGCCAGAAAGTTTCCCACTTGCGCCGTTTTTTGCAATTCAAAAACTAATTGAAACCAATAAACTTAATCTTAGAGACCTTGATTTATTTGAAATCAATGAAGCGTTTGCACATACCGTAATCGCCAACTTAAAGTTGTTATCTGAAGAATACAAAGTTCCATATAGCACTTTAAGTGAAAAAACCAATTTATGTGGTGGTGCGGTAGCACTTGGGCATCCACTTGGCATGTCTGGTGCCAGAGTTGTGGTATCTCTTATCACTCAGTTTGAACATTTTAATTTAGATACTGGAATAGCCTCACTTTGTATAGGTGGTGGTCAAGGAATTGCACTTTACTTAAGAAAAGGAGCACACAAATGACTAGATTTAAAGACAAATTAGTTTTAATTACTGGCGCTGGCCGTGGAATTGGCAAGGAATGCGCACTTCAGTTTTTAGCAGAAGGCGCAAAAGTAATCGGTCTTGCTTTGCATCCTTTAAACTACAGCCACCAAAATTTATTTGGCTATTGCTTAGATGTTTCTGACCGCATGCAAATTCAGTCACTTTTGCCAGAAATTATTGCCAAACACGGAATCCCAGAAATTCTTGTCAATAATGCTGGAATTACTAAAGACAGTCTAACTCAAAAAATGCAAGATGAAGACTGGGACAAAGTAATTTCTGTTAACTTAACCGGAGTTTATAACTTAACTAAACCGCTTATACCTGAATTTTTAAAAACAGGTAAAGCTCAAATTATTAACATCACTTCAATTGTTGGGCAATACGGAAACATTGGTCAGGCTAATTATGCTGCTGCTAAAGCCGGAGTAATTGGCTTAACTAAGACCTGGGCAAAAGAGTTTGCACGCAAAGGTGCAAACATCCGAGTAAACGCAGTCGCACCTGGTTTTATCTTAACTGACATGATGAAAACGGTACCAGATACCTTACTTGAAAAGTTTAAAGGACAAACCATGTTAAACCGTTTAGGCGAACCTAAAGAAGTTGCAAATGTCGTGCTGTTTTTGGCATCTGACGACTCTAGCTATATAACTGGCGCGACAATTGATGCCAATGGTGGAATGCGACTTTAAAAAACGATTTTCTAACTTATTTATACTTTAAATTAAACTTAAATTTTGTTATACTATTTATTAGTCAAAAAGGAGAATTTAAATGGCAAAAAAATATGTTTATGCATTTAGTGAAACTAACGAATCAATGCGTAATCTTTGCGGTGGTAAAGGTGCTAACCTTGGCCAAATGACCCAACTTGGATTACCAATTCCTCAAGGTTTCACAGTTACAACCGAGGCTTGTACAAAATACTACAAAGACGGCGAACAAATTTCTACATCAATTCAAAAAGAAATTCTAGACGCAGTTAAAGCCTTGGAAAAATTAACAGGTAAAAAATTCGGAGATCCAAAAAATCCGCTTTTAGTTTCTGTAAGAAGTGGTGCCAGAGTATCAATGCCAGGTATGATGGACACAATTTTAAACTTAGGTCTAAATCCAAATGTAGTTGATGGACTTAGTCAAATTACTGGCAACCGTCGTTTTGCCAACGACTCATACCGTCGTTTCATCCAAATGTATTCAGACGTGGTAATGGGTGTTGAAAAACGCAATTTTGAAAACATTATTGACGAACTTAAAGCGCAAAAAGGCGTAGCACAAGACTCAGACTTCACAGCAGAAGACTTAGACGAAATGATCGCTCGCTTTAAAGAACTTTACAAAAAAGAAATTGGCGAAGAGTTCCCAACTGATCCGTTTGTACAACTATTTGGTGCAATTGGTGCAGTTTTCAAATCTTGGAACAATCCACGTGCTGACTACTACCGTAAAATGAATAACATTCCTTCATCTTGGGGAACTGCTGTTAACGTTCAATCAATGGTATTTGGAAACTTTTCTGATAAATCAGGAACAGGTGTTGCCTTTACTCGCCACCCTTCAACAGGTGAAGCAAAAGTATTTGGTGAATACTTAATCAATGCTCAAGGTGAAGACGTTGTTGCTGGTATCCGCACTCCGCAAGCCCTTGACACTCTTAAAGACGTAATGCCTGCTTGCCACGCTGAGTTTATGCGCCTGGCTGCCTTGCTAGAAGAACACTTCCGTGATATGCAAGACATTGAGTTTACTATTGAAAACGAAAAACTATACTTCCTTCAAACTAGAAACGGAAAAAGAACAGCGCCTGCTGCTCTTAAAATTGCCGTTGATTTAGTCAATGAAGGTAAAATCACAAAAGAACAAGCAATTACTCGTGTTGAACCTGCTCAACTTGAAAATCTCCTTCACCCACATTTCTCAGCATCTGCTTTAAAATCTGCTAAATTAGCCGGCAAAGGTCTGCCTGCATCTCCTGGTGCTGCAACTGGACAAGTTGCTTTCTCTGTTGCCGAAGTTCTTCGCCTTAAATCAGAAGGTAAAAAATCAGTACTAGTGCGTCTAGAAACCTCACCTGAAGACATCGAAGGTATGCACGTTGCCGAAGGTTTCTTAACTGCTCGTGGCGGTATGACTTCACACGCAGCCGTTGTTGCTCGTGGTATGGGTAAAACTTGTGTTGCTGGTTGCCATGACCTGCAATTTTTATCTGACGGAACTTGCCAACTTGGTGGCTCTGAAGTTAAAGAAGGCGACTACATTAGTATTGATGGTTCAACTGGTTCTGTTTATTTACAAAAAATTGAAACTGTACCTGCAGAAATTTCTGGAGACTTTGAAACTTTCATGGGCTGGGTTGACGAAGTTCGCACCCTTGGTGTGCGTGCAAACGCCGAAACTACAAAAGATGCACGCCAGGCTATCTTATTTGGCGCGGAAGGTATTGGCTTAATTCGTACAGAGCACATGTTCTTTGACTCAACTCGTATCAAAGCTATTCGTGAGTTTATTGTATCTGCTACTGCTGAACAAAGAAAAGTAGCAATTGAACGTATTCTGCCATATCAACAAAAAGACTTTGAAGATTTAATTGAAACTGTAGAAGGCCGAGCCATGACCATTCGTTATCTAGACCCACCTCTACATGAGTTCATTCCAAAAGAAGCAAAAGAAATTGAAGAACTTGCGCGCGAACTTAAAGTTGAATTAAAAGAACTTTACAGCGTAATTGCTTCTCTTCACGAGGAAAACCCAATGATGGGTAACCGTGGTTGCCGTCTAGCGGTTCGCTACCCTGAACTTGCTGAAATGCAGACTAAAGCAGTAATTACTGCCTACATCGCTCAAACTAAAAAACATCCTGAGTGGAAACTAGTTCCAGAAATTATGATTCCGCTAGTTGGTGAACTTCGCGAATTCCAATTCGTTAAACAAACTGTATGCAGAGTTGCAGATCAGTTAATCAAAGAAGCCGGAGTTGACCTTGAATACAAGGTTGGTACAATGATAGAAATTCCGCGCGCTGCTATTTTGGCCGACAAAATCGCAAAAGAAGCAGACTTCTTCTCATTTGGAACCAACGACTTAACTCAGTTAACTTTTGGTTTCTCAAGAGACGACGCTGCTAACTTCTTGCCTGCTTATTATGATAACAAGATTTATGAGTTTGACCCTTTCCAACAAATAGATCCTGAAGGTGTTGGTGAACTTGTAAAACTTGCTACTAAACTCGGCAAAAAAGGCAACAAAACTCTGAAACTTGGAGTTTGTGGTGAACACGGTGGAAACCCATTTTCAGTTGAGTTCTTCCACAACGCAGGTATTACCTACGTTTCTTGTTCTCCATTTAGAGTTCCAGTTGCAAGACTTGCGGCTGCTCAAGCAGAACTTAAAAACCCTCGTAAAAAATAGGTATCTAATTTGATTAAAAAAAGTAGTCTTAACTAAAAAAAAGACTACTTTTTTATACTAAAAACAAACAAAATTACGTTTAAATTCAATTATTCAAGGAGTTTTATATGACTAAAAAAAATTATTCAGTTGTTAATTTAGTCGCAATTGTCGTGGCTGTCGGGCTGGCGGCTTTCGCGATTTTTGCAGAAATCCACGCTTTAATTGGCGCAATTAACAAATACAAGAACAACGCCCT
>CAUUIA010000033.1:0-7485 GCA_963545195.1 uncultured Acholeplasmataceae bacterium | reverse complement strand
GGCAAAATTACAGGTTTGCGCGGAGCAACACCGTCTTGTGATTCTGGGAAAAAGATACGAAGAAAGTTAGAGTAATCTACAATAACATCGTGTTCTCTTTTAATTCCAAACCAGTTTTTGGTGTAAATTGTAAAAACTTCAGAATCGTATTCGCGGTCTGTAAAATCTATTGCTGCATGCTTTCCTTGTTTGGCTTTGATGCCGGTAATCTTGCCCATTCTGCTAGTTTCAAACCATTCTTGTTTTACAGAAATGTAGGTAGACTTAGTGGTATCTACAGTTTCTGGCACCACAAAGCGCAGTTTATTTTTACCTGCTCTCACACCGTCGTGTTGAGAAAAGCCACTGGCTTTAGAAAAAATAAACTGTAGGGTGCATAAATAAGAAAATTAAAAATAAACTTGTTAATGTTAAAATTAAGATAAAAATTCCTGTAATTAAGTATCCTTTTGTACTATTAATTTGCATATTATTCTCACCTCGCATCAAATGAACAACTATAAATGCTATAGTAGTCTTTATTATATATTAGTAAAATAAGTGAAATAAAAATGTAAGTTCGGAACATTATAGATAATTCAGCATAACAGCCTAACAAACACATTTTACTGTATTGACTAATCAAGAAAATTTAATAAAACTCGTTTTTCAGATAACAAACAGATTTTTTAGAAGTATTATAAACAAAAAAAAAAAAAAAAAACGAAATCGCTTAACAAGGCTATTTATCGTTTCATACAGAATAACTTTTTTTATTTTTTCTTTGAGCAAGATGCAACTAAAACTTGGATTTTTTTAAATTGCAATGCAAAAATATTAAAAAAGCTTTTAAGAAAAATATCCTTAAAAGCTACATTTAATCAATATTTACTATTCAATTTTTACTTGCTGATTACAACTTCTTCAACTTTAAAATAAGCCTTAACTCTAGGGTCGTGCGTAACTAGTAAAGTTGATGTATGATAAGTATTCACATAGTCAGCAACTGCATTGCAGATTGTAAAACACAAATCATCGTCAAGTCCAGAAGTAGGTTCGTCTAAAAGTAGAAATTTAGGTTCTTTGGCTAATGCTAAAAGCAAACCTAGTCTTTGTTGCTCACCATGCGAAAGGGTAAAGGGATGCTGTTCTAACTTATCGTCTAGAGCAAATTCAAAAAGCAGTTTATTAACTAAAGTTTGGTTTTTAACTTTTGTAAGTTCATTTACAACTTTGTTTTCTGAAAACATATAGCGAACATCGTGTGGTAAATAACTGACACATTTTTTAATTTTTTTTAGATTTTTGTATTTGTGTTTATTTAAATAAACTTCAATTTTGCCAGGTTTGTTAATTTTTAAATTACCAAGTAGTAAATTAAAAATTGTGGTTTTACCACTTCCATTTTCCCCGGTTATTAGTTTTAGTTCACCTTTGTTTAAGTTGAGTTCTTTAAGTAAAAAAATAAAGTCAGAACCTAACTTAGCAGATAAGTTTTTAACACTTAGTGTGATGTCATTTAAAGGTTTATTTAAGACAAGTGGTTCAATTTTTGAAAAACATGAGAAATCAAACTTCTTAAGTTCTACGTTTTTTAACACAAAATTATTGGCGGTTAAGTATCTAAGTAAACATGTGCGGTGTTCAAAAATAATTACAGTTTTACCCGATTTTTTTAAATGACTTAATTTGGTAAAAAACTCAAGGACTTTATTTCTGTCTAAATTAGCCAGTGGTTCGTCGTAAATATAGATTTGTTTATTAGCATCTAGGTTTGTATAAATCTCTAAAATCTGCTTTTCACCTGCAGATAAAGTAAAAATATCCTGGTTTTTAAGGTTAAAATGATTCGCAAAAGTATCAAAACTTTGCTGTGTTTGTGCTCTTGAAATTCCGATGTTTAACAAAGGAAAAGAGTACTCGTATATAGTTTTTGGAAAGAAAAACTGGTCTTGTGGATTTTGCATAACTGCCGAAACCACTTTAAAGTAGTTATCTGTGCTAATCGTCTGAATGTCTGTGTTGTTTAAAGTAATTTCGCCTTTTTGCGTAAATTCGTGAGTTTTTCCGATATTTTTTAAAATTGCGTTTAACATGGTTGTTTTGCCAGAGCCAGAGTGGCCAAATATACAGTAAATTTCACCTGGAAAAAAATCTATGTTGATATCTTTTAAAATTACTCTATTGTTTTCTTTTAAAGCAAGTGTATAGTTTTTAAAAGATAAAAGCATACAAGGCTACTCCTGTAAAACTTACAAAACTAATTAAAATAAAAGATATGTTTTTAACTAAAGACTTAAAATATGTCGGCAATACTAGTTGCTTTGATTTATTTAAATTAAAGTTTTTTAAAGTTGCAGCTAAAGTTAGCATTTCGGTAATCTCAAAGGCTCTAACTAATACTGGTACAACTTGGCCTCTAAACTTTTGATAAAGTGTTTTTTTGGTGTTGCCAACGTATCTTTTTACCTGCATGTTGTGCCTAAACTCATGTATAAAAACTGGCAAGAAAGTGAACATCACACAAATGCCTAAAATAAACTTACGAGAAACTTTTAGTTTAATTAAAATCTCAGTTAAATAACTAAGGTCAAGTCCACTCATTAAAATGTATGCCAAAAATGCTGCAAAAAAACGCGCAAATACAGAATACGTTTGTTCTGCACTTTTGGTCTGCAGCCAAAAAACTGCTAAAACTATAGCGGTAAAAACCAAAAAACTTGGCAATTTTGTAGCCAAAGCATCTGCAAATCCAAAGGCTGTTAGAATTATCAAACTTACTAAAATAAAAAAAGTTTTAGCCTTGGTTTCGGCTAAAACCAAGCCAAGGCTAAAAATTAAAATAGAGTTTAAAAGTAAAACAAGTGGATTTAGTTTACTCAACAAAGTCATTGAGTTTAAGTAGTTTGTGGTTTTTAAATTCTTTGGCGATGATAAATCCAAGTCCCGCGCCGATAATTGCCAAAACTACAGTAAAAGAAATTATTAAACTGATGTTTAAGGTGTTGCCAACAATAATGGTGTTATTAGCCTTTCCTGAAATTAAGCGCATGTAGAACCATTGCGCAGGAGTTTGTAGTGGTACAAACAAAGCACTGGCTATGAGTTTAGGGGTAGTTTTTCGGTAGTTTTTAAAAATAATTAAGCAAATTATTTCTAAAATTAACGCAGGAATTATAAAGGAAAACAGCATTACTGGGCGAAAAGTCAAAGGAATGCCAAGCATCAGACTAAGTAACAAAAGAGTACCTGGTTTGCGGACTTTATAAAGCACAATGTAGATTAAAAAGCCATAAGGAAAAGCAAAACCAATGGCCTTGGCGCCAAATATTTTAACTGCGTGCAGAGGAAAAAGCAGTCCACCGATTGCCAGCATGATAGCAGCAGAGATACCAATAAAAATAAAGTCTGCTAAAGTGAAACCAAGAAAACCCTCGGCTTTTGGCAGAAGTGTGTAGAAACTTTTGCCTGGTTTTCCAAAATTCTTATTTTTTTCCATAATATTACCTCTATGTTTATATTTTAATTTAATTTAATTATTTTGTCACAAATTAAAAAAGGTCTTGGTTTGTGTGTAATGATTAAAAAAGCGTGGTTTTGTTTTAAGTTTGCAACAACAGTTAAAACATTTTCTTCGTTTTCAGGATCTAAAAATCTAGTTGGTTCATCTAAGACAATTAAGCGAGAGTTTTTCAAAATTGCTCGGCAAAGTGCTATTCTAAACTTCTCGCCAGTTGAAATATTTAGATGTTCAGGAGTTAGTTCAAGGTCTAGGTTTTCACCGTGGTTTTCAAAAAACTCACCTAGCCCTGCTTGATAAATTGCTTGAATTATTTCTTTATCTTGAATTGATGAGTTTCCTAAAGTTAAGTTATATCTAAGGGTGTCTTTAAAAATGTGCTCGTCTTGAAATAAAACAGAGACATTTTGGTTAAGAGACTTGGTGTTAATAGTGCTAATTTCGTGTCTATTGTTAAAAACAATTTCACCTCTAACTGGCTGAACTAGTCCTGAAATTAACTTAACTAGTGTTGACTTTCCAACACCAGAGCGACCAGATACACCAAAGATTTCGCCAACCTTAATTTCAAAAGATAAGTCTTTAATTACCATTTGGTCTGCTTTATAGCCAAAATTAACCAACTTGAAACAAACGCTTTCAAATGCAAAGTCAGTCTTGCCTACTGCCTCATTTTCTTTTGGCATAGCGTACACTTTTTTAATGCGCTCATCTGCCGACTGAACTAAGGCATATTGCTCAAACAAAGTAGACAAACTATAGACTAAAAATAAAGTTAAGTAAAATAAAATTGGTGCAAAATAACTGCCAAACTCAACTTTAAATAAGCTTTTGGCAAAATACGCAAGAACTACTGCAAGTAGAGTTGAAAATGCAGTAACAAAAGTCATTTTGCCTTCAATTAACAAATTGAGAAGCACATTTTTTTGATTTAACTTATTAGACTGTTCCTTAATTTCTGCACTAGCTTTGCTGGTTTGACCAAACATGTAAATACTTCTAAGGGCCGAAGTTTTTACAAATATTACTTTAGTTAAAGTTTTAAATAAAGACCTAGTTTCCACAAACTTACTTTGACTTAACTTAAAAAACATAAAGTAAAGCAGTAAAATTAGTAAATGCGTTGAAAAAATTATTAAAACTAAAAGCGGTGAAACAAAGTAAGCCGTGATTAAAACAAATACTTCTAAAATAACTGAAATAAAGAAAGGCGAAATGGTGTGCGCAAAAAACAACTCAAGAGTTTCAATGTCTTTGGTCAAGACTGTCAAAAAATCACTCTTGTAAGTTTCGGTAAGTAAATCCAGGCTTGTGTTTTTAAGTTCTTTAAATAAAACTAGGCGGTAGTTTTCCAAAATACGGAAAGCCACTAGGTGGTTAAAGTACTGCTCAAGGAACCGAAAAAATGGTCTAAGTAGTCCAACTGTTGGAACTAAAGTACCTAAAACTACTAACGTAGTAAAAGAAAGCACGTTGTATTTAAATAAAATAAATAAAGGAAGGATTGCAATTAAAAGTACACTCAATTGAGAAAGCACACCAAAACAAACAGCTGCGGTCATTGCAAGCAAATTGTTTTTTAGAAAAACTCGCTTATGCATTTTTCTTAACCTCTTTATTTTCAAAGTCTAAAACTAAAGAGTTTTCAACTTCAGCACTCACGCGGTGCGAAACTAAGATAACTATCGCTGATTCGGCTTTGTTTTTAAGCATGCTAAGAGCCTTGACTTCGTTTTCTTTATCTAGGTTTGCAGTAATTTCGTCAAGTATATAGACATCTTTTTCAATTAAAGAAATTAACGCTAAATACAGTCTTTGTTTTTCACCACCAGATAAATTAGCCTCGCTTGCGTTGACTAAATAATCAAGGTTTGCACTAAGTTCAGGCAAATCAAACTCCATTAAGGCTTTTTTAATTAAGGCACTTTCTGAAACTCCGTGGTTTTTAAAAAACTCCAAAATAGTTTCGCCGTATATTGGTTGTTCTGCCGAAATATACATTAGTTTTTGATAAAAATCAGCATCACTAATTTGATTGATATCTGTTTTGTTTAAATAAATTTCACCAGACTGAGGTTTTTGGATTTTAGAGGCAAGTTCTGCAAATGTAGTTTTACCACAACCTGACTTTCCTTTAATTAAATATAAGTTAGGCTTAACAAACTTATATGAAAACTCAGTTAAAACTTTAGTGTCGCCCTGTGAAAAACTTACTTTGTTAAACTCAAGTGTATAAACTGATTCTGGAAACTCTGTGTGTTTAACTTCACTTATTTTATTTGTTTGCATATAAACTTGATTTAAGTTTTCATATGCTGAAACTCCAGCCATAGCGGCGTGGAAAGCCGAGCCAAGTTGGCGAAGTGGTACAAAAAATGCTGGTGCAGTTAAACACAGAAATACAGTTTTTGAGTTTAAGAGTTCATATTTATAGAAGTAAATTCCGTTTTTTCTTAAAATAAGCGGTAAAATTATTTCTAAAAATAATACGAGTGCTGCTGAAAAATAAGTAACAAAGTCCATAATAAACAAAGATTTTAACTGCATTTTTAAAACTTTCATAGTCTGAACTTTAAAGTCTTTTGCGTTTTGTTTTAATTTAGCCTCAGTAACGTCTTCGCAGTTTGCTAACCTAAGTTCACGCAAACCTTTTAAGTTATCTGTATATTTTTCACCAAGATTCAAATACACTTGCCAATTTTTCTGAAAAGTTTTGCGGGCCTTGCGGTGGCTAAGTGCCATAGCAACCGGAATTAAGGGAATGAAAAACAAAAAAATTCCGCCAGCAAAGTAGTTGCCGTTTACAAAATAAAGACCAGACAACAGGAAAATAGAGAAAAATGCTACCACAAAAGAAGGTAAAAACTTAGTGTAGTAAATCTCTAGGTGGTCTACCCCCTCTGTTAAAAGTTGGGTATATTTAGTTGGGTTTTCTGCTATTTTTGGACTTTTAAAGTCGATAATTCTAGCAAAAAAATCTAGTCTAATTCTAGTTTTAACAGTGCTTGCGGTAATTTGTGCAAACCAAGCCGTGGTCATTTGAATTAAGGCAAACGTTGCTACTGCGACTATCAAACTAACGATGTGCATTGTATCTATCTTGTTTTGTTTTAAAAAAAGTTTCGCCAACACATACAGCGAGACGGTTAGCGAAAAAAAGCCAAGCGACTTAAAAACCGAAAGTAGAAGTAAATTAAGTTTCTCTGATTTAGTTAAAATTGAAAAAAGTTTAGTTTTGATCATAAATACTCTTTCTTTTATATTGTTTTAAAAATTAAAAAAGCTTTGTAAACGTGGAGGGTATGGACGTATCAGCATATGAAATCCTAAAAAGTGTTTTATTAACCATAATGTAATTTACAAATGTCAAATTTTCTAGAAAATAAATTCGTCAAAATCAGCTATAAAATTCCTTCATGTTTGTATAGTTTTAAAATAGTGCAACACAAGATCTATCTAAAAGTTTTTTATCTTCATAGATACTACAAATAGAGCTATCGCCAAAAGTTTAAAAGTGTTTTAAATAAAACATATAATGTTAAATTAAATATAAGAATTTTATACTTTGGGTTGGAAGTGTCTTCAGGAAAAGGTTCTGAACAATCAAAAAAATGCGGATTAGTTTCTAGTATTTTTTTAATGCTTTCTTCTATGTATTCAGTAGATTGTTCTTCTTTTTTGCGATATTTTGAGTCTAATCGTATACGATAGTTGCCTACTAATAAAAAAATTAACAACCTTAAAACGCAATATCCTTTTATAAAATATTGGAAAAAAGAATACTTAGATAAAAATATAAATAAGATATTAGTAATAATATCTGAAAACATATTAAAAATAAAAAAATATGATATACAGCGTGTTTTAGGCTTTGAAGCATTATTTTCCTTAAAAAATAGGTTTTCTTTTAATAATCTACCTGCTAAAAACGAATAAGAGAGAGTAAATGCTCTTTTTATTATTAAATAAATAACTAAATAAATAAT
>CAUUIA010000032.1:0-7682 GCA_963545195.1 uncultured Acholeplasmataceae bacterium | reverse complement strand
GAAAAATGAGTTTTAAAAACATAAAATATGGCAAAAAAACTGAACGCCGTAATTACTCAAAAATGATGTACGATGTTGATTTGCCTGACTTGATTGAAATTCAAACGCAGTCTTTTGAAAAATTTATCAAATCAGACTTACTTGAATTGCTAAAAGAACTTTCACCAATTGAAGGAAACAACGGGGACATTAAACTGTACTTTGAAAGCGTTGAAGTTCAAGAACCTAATTTCACAATCGCTGAATCTAAAACTAGAGACATCACCTACTCAGCACAAGTGATGGCCGATGTGAAGTTAGAAAACTGCATCACCGGTGAACTTAGAGAAGCAAAAGTCTTGTTGACAGAAATGCCTTCAATGACTCCAACTGCTACTTTTATCATCAACGGTGCTGAACGTGTGGTGGTCTCACAAATCGTGCGTTCAAGTGGAGTTTATTACACAAAAGACATCAACAAAAAAATCAACAAAGTTATCTACTCTGGTCAAATGATTCCGACCCGTGGTGCTTGGGTTGAGTTTGAAGAGGGCAACAAAGAACTGCTTTGGGCAAAACTAGACCGCTCTAAAAAAATCTCGCTAACTACTTTTATTAAAGCCCTTGGTGTACCTTCAAACAAAGAAATTGACAAACTATTTAAATCAGAACAACTTAAAGAAACTCTTGAGAAAGACGTAACCAAAACTTCAGACGACGCAGTAGTTGAAATCGTTTCTAGACTAAGACAAGGCGAAATTATTCCAGTTTCAGGCGCGCGCGAGTTAATTCGCCAACGTCTATTTGACATTCGTCGCTACAACTTACTTGGAGTTGGACGCTATAAGTTTAACCAAAAACTAGACGTGCTTAACCGTGTTAAAAACACATATCTTGTCGCAGACTTAAAAGATGCAAAAGGAAAAGTTGTGCTTGCTGCTAACACTTTACTTGATGAAGATGCTTTAAAAGTACTAGACGCCAATCGTCATTTATTTAGAAAAGAAGTTATTTCTGCCGACAACTCTCTACAAAACATTGACAAAGCGGCTGTCTTAACTCAGTATGTTGGAGAAGGCGACCACGTGCAGTTGGTTACCACAGAACCAATTTACAACATCAAAACCGGTGAAGTCGTTTTTGACGCTGGCACTCAAATTGACGAGCAAGTTCTAAGAACTCTTCGTGAACTTAGAAATGGACTTGACGAAAAAGTCTTAAACTACTTTTTAACTGGCAATGTTTTTGAAAAACCTGCACAAAGACAACCGGTCTACGCCGAAATCCTAGACGTTGTTAAGAGAACTGATTTAGGTGAATCTCAAGCAATTCGTGTAATTGGTAACGACAGCCGAGAGGCTAAAACCTATATTACGGTTTCAGATATCGTTGCTGGTATTTCTTACTTTTTGAACTTATATGAAAACATCGGGCAAACTGACGACATTGACCACCTTGGAAACCGTCGTGTACGACTAATCGGGGAACTGCTTGCCAACCAATTTAGAATTGGTATGGCTAGAGCCGAGAAAAACATTAAAGACAAAATGTCGGTTAAGTCTTTTGCAGACATTACTATTCCGGCAATTATGAACACTAAACCACTTACAACTGTACTAAATGCGTTTTTCGGTTCATCTCAATTGTCTCAGTTCATGGACCAAACCAACCCTTTAGCCGAACTTACTCAAAAACGCCGTGTATCTGCACTTGGTAGCGGTGGTATTTCTCGCGACCGCGCAGGTATTGAAGTCCGAGACGTTCACGCTTCTCACTACGGTCGAATCTGTCCAATTGAAACTCCAGAAGGACAATCTATCGGTCTAATTTCTTCACTTTCTTCTTATGCCAAAATTGATAAATATGGCTTCATTCAAACTCCTTACTTTAAACTTGACCGCACAAACCAAGTAAACGGAGTGTGCGTGCCAAAAGTAGTAGACCACCATCTTTACTTAACTGCAGACGAAGAGTACAACGCAGTAATTGCCTCAGCCGCGACTGAGTTAAACCCAGACGGAACTATTAAAGAAGCAACAGTTACTGGTAGATTACGCGGTGAAACCGGAATTTTTGCCCGCGAAGACGTTCAGTACATGGACGTCTCTTCTAAACAAATCGTGTCTGTAGCGACCGCTACTATTCCTTTCCTTGAACACGACGAGGCGTCTCGTTGTTTAATGGGTGCCAACATGCAACGTCAAGCCGTGCCAGTTATCAAACCAGAGGCACCACTAGTTGGAACCGGAATTGAGTATCGTGCTGCTAAAAACTCAGGTACTTCAGTGGTTGCTAAAAACGCAGGATACGCGGTATATGTGGACGCCAAACGCATAGATGTCCTTCCAATTCCTGAGAAAACCATTAAATACGAAGGTGAAATCTTGTTTGCCCCAAACTCAGATTGGTCAGCAGAGCAAGCCATTAAAATCTATAAATACGGACTTGCTGACACCGATGTCTATACACTGATTAACTATGAACGCTCAAACCAAAATACTTCAATCGTGCAAAAACCGATTGTTAATGTTGGTGACTGGGTTGACCTAAACGAAACTATTGCCGACGGTCCTTCTACCGACAACGCAGAACTTGCGCTTGGCCGCAACGTCACAGTTGCTTTCATGACTTGGGAAGGCTATAACTTTGAAGATGCCGTTATCGTTTCTGAAGACTTAGTTAAAAACGACGTCTACACTTCTGTTCATATTGATGAATACCAAATTCAAACTAGAGACCTTCGCAACAACATCGGAAAAGAAGAGTTTACCAACGAAGTTCCAAATGCGAACCGCCAGGCTGTGGCTAAACTTGACCAAAAAGGTGTAATCCTGCTTGGTTCTGAAGTCAAAGAAGGCGACATTTTAGTTGGTAAAATCACTCCTAAAGGTGGTGCTGAACCTTCTCCGGCTGAAAAACTAATTCAAGAAATTATTGGCGAAAAATCCAAAGAATACAGAGACACTTCGCTTAGAGTTCCGCACGGTGGTGGCGGTATTGTTCAAAAAATCCAATACTTTTCTAAGAAAAACAAAGACCAACTACCTCCTTCTGTAAACGAACAAATTAAAGTTTTTATTGCTAAAAAAAGAAAAATCAGAGAAGGCGATAAAATGGCAGGTCGCCACGGAAACAAAGGTGTTATCTCTATAGTCGTGCCACGCGAAGACATGCCATACATGGCAGACGGAACACCTGTTGACATTATGCTAAACCCACTTGGTGTACCTTCTCGTATGAACATCGGCCAAATTTTGGAGTTGCATCTAGGGTATGCTGCTAAAAAACTTGGAATTAAAATCGCAACTCCGGTTTTTGATGGGGTTGAAAACGCCGATCTTGTAGATATCTTAAAAGAAGCAAACCTACCGCTAAACGGTAAAATGACGCTTTTTGACGGCAGAACTGGTGAGCCTTTTAGAAATCCAGTTTCAGTTGGTGTGATGTACATGATTAAGTTGTCACACATGGTAGACGACAAACTACACGCTAGAAACGTCGGACCTTATACTTTAGTAACTCAACAACCTATGGGTGGAAAGGCACAAAACGGTGGCCAAAAACTCGGTGAAATGGAAGTTTGGGCGCTGTATGGTTATGGCGCTGCCCACGTTCTGCAGGAAATGCTGACTATCAAGTCAGACGACAAAGTTGGTAGAAACAAAGCCTACTCTGCAATTACTCAAGGCAACTTAATTCCGCGTCCATCTCTACCTGAATCTTTCCACGTGCTGACCCGAGAACTGCAAGCCCTTGGTATTTACGTTGAGTTAATTAACTCAGAAACTGGCGAAAACGACGCCGTTAAATCACTGCTTGACTTAAAACCTGCCCGCAGTAATGGAGGTATTTAAAAATGTTAAAAGCCTACGAAAAACAAAGCATTAAAGACATTAAAATCATTTCTGAAGAAACAAAAGAGTTCTTAAAAAATATCGCAGTTCACACTTTGGGTGATTTAAACTTATTTTCAGTTTCTCAATACCAAAGTATTTTTGCAGAGTGTTCAGAAGATGTGCTAAAAGACATTAAAACACTTTTGACTAAAAACTATTTACCTGAAAAAATACAACAACTGTTTACAGAAAGCGAAGTCATTAAGTTTTTCAAAGAAAGTGGCTTTACTGACCTTAAGTCAATCTTAACCGCACCACGTTCTAACTTATTTCAAATTTTAAAAGACGACGATTTTCTTTTAGCCGAAACCAATCAACTTTTTGTTTTCTACGGGCAAACTCCGTTAACTGAGGCTGATTTTGACGAAAAACTAGACTTGGTTTCTTCACAAACTAAGGTTGCCGAAATTAACGTCGCTGAGCGTTTAAAATCAGTTGACGACACTCATATCACTGGCTCTAAACTATACCGCCACATGCGAATTCGCTTAGCGTCACCAGATGAAATTAGAACTTGGTCTTACGGGGAAGTTAAGTCACACGAAACCATTAACTACCGAACCGCTAAACCAGAGGTTGGTGGGTTGTTTTGCGAAAAAATATTTGGGCCAACTAAAGACTTTCAATGCGCATGTGGTAAGAAACAAAGTGGCAACAAAGGCCAAATTTGTCAAAAATGTGGAATTGAAATCACTGAATCTTTGGTTCGCCGCGAAAGAATGGGGCACATTGAGCTAAAAAGTCCAGTAGTGCATACTTGGTTTTTCAAAAACTCACCATCACGTCTAGCGATTTTGCTTGGAATTAAAGCCAAATCCTTAGAAGAGGTTGTCAACTACGCCGCCTACATCGTGACAGACCCGGGCAACACTCCGCTTAAACGCAAACAAATCTTGTCAGAACAAGACTACGCCGCGATTAACGAAGAGTACTATGGTCGCTTTCAGGCGCAAACTGGTGCTGAGGCCATTCAAACCCTTTTAAAAGCGCTTGATTTAGACCACGAAATCCGTGTGCTTCGCAAGAAATTCAGAACTTCAACAAAACAAAAACGTCAAAACATCATCAAACGTCTGGAAATCGTGGAAGCCTTTTACTCATCTGACAACAAACCAGAATGGATTGTTATGCCGGTAATCCCGGTTATCCCGCCAGACCTTCGTCCGATGGTCCAACTAGACGGTGGCCGTTTTGCAACTACTGACCTTAACGACCTTTACTGCAAAATAATTAACCGCAATAACAGGTTAAAAAAAGAACTTGACCAGTTTACAACTTCGCTTATCCTTAAAAACGAAAAGCGTTTAATTCAAGAAGCCGTTGACTCACTATTTGACAACTCAAAACGCGGAAACAAAAAAGCGCTTGCTTCAAATGCACGTCCGCTTAAATCACTTTCCGACTTGCTTCGCGGTAAACAAGGTCGATTCCGTCAAAACCTACTTGGAAAACGCGTTGACTACTCAGGTCGTTCCGTAATTATTGTGGGTCCGAACCTAAAGATGTATCAGGCCGGAATTCCTCGTGAAATGGCAATTACTTTATTTAAGCCGTTTGTAATTAATCGCCTGCAAGAAAACTTAGAAGTAACTCGCCAAAAAGCCGTTGAAATGTACGACAACCGCACTAAAGAAGTTTGGCAAGTTTTGGAAGAAGTAGTTCGTGAACACCCAGTGCTTTTAAACCGTGCGCCTACTTTGCACCGCTTGTCAATTCAAGCGTTTGAACCAAAACTAATTGACGGCAAAGCCATTCGTCTGCACCCATTGGCAACAACTGCCTTTAACGCCGACTTTGACGGTGACCAAATGGCTGTGCACTTGCCGCTTTCACCAGAAGCGCAAGCAGAGGCTAGACTACTTATGCTGGCTTCTAACAACATCTTAAACCCGAAAGACGGAAAACCAGTTGTAACTCCATCTCAAGATATGGTCTTGGGAAACTACTTCTTGACAACCGAAGAGCGCTACGTTGAGTCTGACCCTAAAACTCATCAACACAAAAACGAAGGTATGTTAATATCTTCAATTGACGAGGCTAAAAACGCACAAAGCGCAGGTATCATTGACTACCACACCAGAATTTTAGTGCGTCCACAAATCCTTAACCGTCGTTTTACTGCAGACATTCAAGGCAAACTGCTAATTACTACTTTAGGTAAGTTAATTTTTAACGAAATTATGCCAGACGGTTTCTTTTACTTAAACGAACCAACTGAGTATAACTTAACCCAAGGAGTTCCTCAATCTTACCTACTTGACTGCAACAAAGACCCAAAAGTATATTTTGCTCAAACTAAAGACCAACCACTACCTGAACCTTTTAAAAAATCGTTTTTAGGAAAAATCATTGATACTGTCTTTAAACATTACGATGTTACTAGAACCTCTGTGATGCTAGATGACTTAAAAGACCTGGGCTTTAAGTACTCAACTGTCTCTGCTGTTACAATTTCTTACGACGACATCAAGGTTTACTCAAATAAAGCCGAAATCTTAAAAGAATCTCAAGCTAAAATTGAGCAAATTACTAACTACTTTAACATGGGTATGTTGACTGACAAAGGTCGTTCTAGACAAATCATTAACGTTTGGGAAAACACTAAAACCGAGATTTCTCGTGGACTTGAGCGCGAACTTAACCGCGAAAACCCGATTTACGTCATGTCGGATTCTGGAGCTCGTGGTAACATTCAAAACTTCGTCCAATTAGCCGGAATGAGAGGTATTTTAAACAACCCTAAAGGTGAACAAATTGAAGTTCCAGTTAAATCATCATTTAAAGAAGGTCTAACCGTTTCTGAGTTCTTTATCTCAACCCACGGTGCCCGCAAAGGTTCAACTGACACGGCTTTAAAAACAGCACAATCTGGTTACTTAACTCGTAGACTTGTAGACGTTGCCCAAGGGGTTATCATTACTCTTGATGACTGTGGTACTGAAAATGGAGTGTTCGTAAAAGATATCCTTGATAAAGACCAAAAAGTAGTCTGCAGCCTTGAAGAACGACTACACGGCCGTTTTGCTGCCCAAAAGGCGTATGACAAAAACAACGTGCTAATCGTTGACAGAAACGAACTAATTACTCAAGAGGCCGCGGCTAAGATTGCTGAAAATTACTCTGAGTTTAAAATCAGAACCAACCTAACTTGTTCGGCAATTGATGGACTTTGTGTGAAGTGCTATGGTCTAAACTTAGCAACTAACTCAATTGTAGAAGTTGGTGAAGCCGTTGGTGTAGTTGCTGCACAATCTATCGGTGAACCTGGTACTCAGTTAACGATGCGTACTTTCCACACCGGTGGTGTGGCATCAGCATCCGACATTACTCAGGGTCTGCCACGTATTCAGGAACTTTTTGAGGCTAGAACTCCAAAAGGAAAATCTGTAATTTCTGAGTATTTTGGTAAAGTTAGCCAAATTAGTCGTCCACAATACGGACAGCCAAGTGTGGTTATTGAAGACCGCCAAGGCAAAACTCACACTTACTCAATTGAGTCAAACTCAGATATTTTGGTCAAAGTTGGCGAATCTGTTAAACCAGGAACTCAATTAACCCCTGGTTCTATTCACCCTAAAGAACTGCTTCGCGTAACCGATACTTTAACCGTTTCTAACTACATCTTGGCAGAAGTTCGTAAAGTTTATCAATCACAAGGTGTAGACATTCAAGATAAACACATTGAAATCATCATTAGACAAATGCTAAAACGCATTATGATTATCCATGAAGGCGACACTAACTTACTTCCAGGTATTGTAGTTTCTAACTCAGACTTCCTGAAAGCCAACCGTGTGGCTTTTGAGC
>CAUUIA010000031.1:0-8371 GCA_963545195.1 uncultured Acholeplasmataceae bacterium | reverse complement strand
TTGGCTTGATAAAGCCGATAATTCTGTTTTAAATTTCATATCTCCGAAACTCAGGATTTTTAAAATGTAAGCGTTTACATTTAAATTTTTTGCAAATTTGAAGGGATTTTTGAAATAATTTATTCCTTTTTTAATTTTTCTTTTAAATCCTCTAAGATTAGTTTAAGTTCAGTAATCATGTAAAGCGAACCCGCGATTAAAACCAGGTCATATTTTTTGGCCAAAACATCTAGTTTTAAAATAAAATCTTTAATTGATACCACACCAAGTGGTCGCACACCTTGCGTGATAAACTCTTTAGCAAGTTCTAAAGAAGTTAAACTTCTGTCGGGTTTTATAGTAACTTCGCTAGTCACTACTGTTAAGTTTTTAATCTTAATGATTTCTTCAACCATCTTGTTGTAATTTTTGTCTTTCATACAAGACATTAAAAGCAACACAGATGAACCTTGCGGTAAAGTATCTCTTATAAACTGAGAAAGTTCTTTAAAAGCGTTGACGTTATGAGCGCCGTCTATCATCACGTTTTCTTTAATAAACTCATATCTACCTTGATATTTAGTTTCGCACACCGCGTCTACGTTTTTGTCAAAATCAGTCTTAATAACTCCGCGGTCATTTAAATGCTTTAACACGTTTAGTGCTAAAAATGAGTTTTGAATTTGCACACGGCCTCTGGCTTCTAACTTAACTAATCTGCCAGCATACTCATAGCTACAAACATTGATCCCAACATTGGCTTTATTGATTTCTTTTAAGTTAACTATTTCTAACTTGGCATTTCTTTCCTTGCATTTATCATGTAAATAATTTTCAAGCGCCTTGCCAAGTGGCAAGGCAACGGCTAAGCCGTTTTCGCGAATTGCGTCGGCTTTATGCTCTAAAATCACACGGCGGTTTTTGCCTAAAAACTTAGTGTGGTCCAAATCTACTCTGGTAATTACTGTTGCTAGTTTATTTTTAGTTGCGTTAGTAGCGTCGTCTCTACCACCTAGTCCCGCCTCTACGACTGCGTAGTCTATTTTGTTTTTAGCAAAATGAATTAGGGTAATTAAATACTCAAGTTCAAAACGAGAAATTTCAACACCATTGTTGTCAGAAATATTGATTAAATGCATCAAGACATTTAAAATCAGGTAAATTTCTGAAAACGTGATTTCTTTGCCAGATATAGAAATTGAGTCAGTTAAACTCTTTATGTAAGGCGACTGAAATAAGCCAACTTTGTAGCCATTTCGCTCAAGGGCTTTAGAAATATAAAGTGAAGTGCTGCCTTTGCCGTTAGTTCCAACTACATGAATATAGGGAATTTGATTTAAGAACTCTAAGTTCTTTAAAAAATAATTCATACGTTCTAGTCCCATATTAAAGTCTGCTCTGGTCTCGAGGTAGTCAAGTACGTATTTTTTTGAAACTTTTTCAGCCAGTGTTTTGATAGAAGTTTTCTTTTCAGGGTCTAGTTTTTCGGCCTCAATTTTGCAAATTAAGTTTAAGTGAATAGGGTCTGTTAATCTAACTGGGTTTGGCAATTTAAAAGTAGGTAAGTTAAAAATAATGTCGTCTGCATAAATAAAGTTAAGTTCCAGCCAAGATAAATTTTTAAGTTCTTTGTTATCTGCTTTGCCTTTTAATTGGTTTAAGAAAATAAAGAGTTGAAGTGGTGTCAAAGCAGTCTCTAAAACATAGGCCAAAGCAAAATTATGTTTAGGTTGTTCAAAATTAGTAGGAGTAACTTTGACAGCAGGAGACTTGGCAATTATTTTGAGGTTATTGGCCAAAAAAATAGACTCAAGTTCTTGAGTTTTTTTCTCAACATCAATAAAATCAAGTTGTGCAGTAATATAGGCTTTCATTTAACCTCCCAAGAGTTGCAATTATTTTAGTATCTTAGTCTAACAAAAAGACTTTACAACTTGTTAGATTATACAATAGAGTAGATTAAAAGAAAAGACCAAAAATGAGCTTTTTGGTCTTATTTTGCTAAACTTATGCTAAAAATTTTTAGTTTAAGGTGTTAATCTTGAGTTAAACCAGTGTTTAGACCTTGATTGGTCATGTAAACTTGTTTAAACACAAAAAATATTTTTAGTTATTTTGATTGTCTATTTAAGTTTGTTTATTTTTTTAAACGCATCTAGTGTGTTTTTAAGAAGTGAAACTACAGTAAGCGGTCCCACTCCACCTGGTACTGGTGTTAAGTGGCTGGCGACTTTAGCAACTGAACTAAACTCAACATCACCAACTATTTTGCCATCAACCTTGTTGATACCAACATCAATGACTACAGAGTTAGCCTTAACCATACTACTTTTAATAAAATTAGGAATACCCACAGCTACTATCAAAATATCTGCGTTTCTAGTGAAAAACTCTAAGTTTTTAGTGTGGCTATGACAAACTGTAACGGTTGCATTTCTGTCTTGCAGGATTTTGGCAACAGGTTGCCCAACAATTAAGCTACGCCCAACAACAACGCAGTTTTTACCTTTAATTTCGGTATCAGTGCTTTCAATTAACTCAAGTACACCTCTAGCAGTAGCAGGCAAAAACCCTGTTCTGCCTTCGAAAAGCAGGCCTTGTGAAACTAAGCCAAAGCCGTCTACATCTTTTTCTTTAGCAACTGCGTCTAGTATTGCAAACTTATCAAAGCCTTTTGGCAATGGTAGTTGCACAATGATTCCCGAATACAAAGGATCTTTATTTAATTTTTGAATTTGGGTAATTACTTTACTTTCAGGTTCAGTTTCAGAAAACGAAAAGAGAGCCGACTGAAAACCTAGGTCTGTGGCTGTTTTGATTTTTTTGTTAACGTAAATCTTTGAAGCAGGATCTGATCCAACCAATACAATTGCCAGACCTGGCACTAAATTAGTTTGTTCTTTTATTTGTTTAACTTCCTGCTTAAGTTGTTGTTTAACTTGTTCTGAGATTTTAATTCCGTCAATTATCTGCATTTTCAACCTCCTTTTCTAGGTGCTCTAAAAATAAAATAGTTTCTTTAGTCCATTCAGCTAAATTGTCTGTCTTTAAATACACAAATGTTGAATTTAAAGTAGACTTTAAACGCACATTTGGACTTTTAACACAAAACTTCAAAGCTGGTTTTTTAGACATTATAGCATTTTGGCTGTTTTTAAATTCTATGCCTACTTCTTTATTTGTAAGCGAGATATTTAAAATATCTAGTCTTTGTTTTAGTTTTTTTAAAACTACGGAGTACACATAGTTACGCTCAGATTCAGGAACTACACCAAAAATATCTTTAAACTCAGTAAGCAAGGTCTCTGCTTCTTTAAAAGAAGTTAGTCTTGCAATTTTTTTGTGATAAGCAATTCTTAAGTTTTCGCTTTCTATGTAGGTCTTGTCAATAGATTGTGAGTATATAGAAGTTTTGGTGTCAGTTTCTTCAAATGCTGGCTTGCCAGTCAACTGCTCAGAAATTAACTTTAAATACATTTGTGTACCCACACTTTCAATAAAGCCGGACTGTTCTTTTCCAAAAATATCGCCGCCGCCTCTAATTGAAAGATCTTCTAATGATATGGCAAACCCAGAACCTAAATTAACAAAACGTTTAATTGCACTTAGTCGTTTTTTAGCGTCTTCTGTCATTTCTTTGTTTTTTTGGTAAGTAAAGTAAGCATAAGCTATTTTGTCGCTTCTGCCAACTCTGCCTCTGAGCTGATAAAGTTGAGCTAGCCCAAAGTGGTCAGCGCGCTCAACAATCAAAGTGTTGGCGTTAGCAATGTCTATGCCGGCTTCAATAATAGTAGTAGTTAAAAGTACATCTATTTTGTGTTCAACAAAATCACTTAAAATGTTTTCAATCTCTGCTTTATTTAACTTGCTATGCACATAGGCTATTTTAGCCTCTGGAACTTGGGCTTTTAAGGTCTCTAACTTTTGTTTAATTTTGGCAATATCGTTAAAAAGATAAAAAACTTGGCCTGCTCTAGAAAGCTCTCTTTGAATGATTTCTTTGACAATTAAGTCTTCGTGCGGAAGCACGTAAGTTTGCACAGGATAGCGGTTGTTTGGCGGAGTTTCAATTAAAGAGTAGGACTTCAGGCCAGAAAGGGTTTGTTCAAGAGTTCGTGGAATTGGAGTTGCAGATAAATAAAGTGTATCTACATTTAAAGCAAGTTCTTTAATCTTTTCTTTGTCGATTGCACCAAAACGCTGTTCTTCGTCAATTATAAGTAAACCTAAGCTCTTAAATTTAATATCTTTTGAAAGTAGACGGTGGGTGCCGATAGCAATGTCATAAATTCCGGTGTTAAGTCCACGCAAATACTTACTTTGCTTAGATTTTTCAACTAAACGAGAAAGCACAGCAACGTTTACGCCAAACTTAGTTAGTCTAGTTTTAAAAAGTTCCGCTTGCTGACTTGCTAGTATAGTAGTTGGACAAATATAAGCCACCTGCTTGCCCGAAATTATGGCTCTGTAGGCTGCTCTGAGTGCTACTTCAGTTTTACCAAAACCAACATCGCCAATTATCAGTCTTTCCATTGGAACTGGTTTAGCCATGTCTTTAAAAACCGCTTGAATGGCGGTTTCTTGGTCTTTAGTTAACTGAAAGTTAAAGTCTTTAGCCAGTTCTTGCTCAAGTTCAGGCTCTCCTTTAATTTCGGCTCCTTGTGAGTTATGTCTGGCTTCATATAAAGCAATTAAACGACTGGCCACAGCCTTTGCGTTTTCAAAGGCTTTTAGTTTTGCGGCTGTCCATTTTTTTGAACCCAACACACTTAACTTAACATTTGCACCAGGCTTTGCGTATTTTAACACTAAGTTAATTTGGGAAACTGGCACATATACTTTTTCTGAGTTAGCGTACTCAAGCAGCAGATAGTCTTTTTTAAATCCAGATATTGTGTTAGTAGTTAAACCAAGGTATTTACCAATTCCGAAATTAACGTGTACGACGTATTCATTTATTGTAAGTTCATCCGGATTCTCTATAGTCTTGGCGTTACCAAGCAAAGCCTTATATCTAACTTTGGGTTTAGAATTTGTGTTAAACAAAACATACGAAGAAAATACAGCAAGTTTTAAAAAAGGATCTATAAAACTAAGGTGCGTGCTGTCTTTAACTAACCAAACATTAACTTCCTCTTTATCTTCAAAACTGTCTGAAAACTTAATTTCTTTTTCTAAAAGAAAATCGGCAATTTGGTTTTTTTCAGTATCAGTCTTGTAGAGCAAAACTGTTTGATATTTTTTTAAAATATCTTTATTGAAGATATAAAACTTTTCAAAGTTACCTGCGTAAAAGTCTGGCTCAAATACATGTTTTTCACTTAAAAAAACATTAGTTTGAAACTCTAAAGTCGCTCTGCTAAGCGAATTTTCAAAGTCATATAAAAAATTGTTGGTAATTAAATTACTGCCGTTGTAACTAGTTTTAAACTGAGCAAGGTCGTCTTTGCGTTGAGTGTTGTTGATTTGATATTTTTCCTTATCTACAAATATCACTTCACTGGATTTACCAAAATCAAAGATAGTATTGTTACTTTCGGTAAAAAAACCTAAATACAAACCTAGTGAATCTAACTCAGTTCTATTAACTAAGTTAAGTATATCTTTATTTAACTTTTCTTTTTCCTCAAGGGACAAGTTTAAATTACTAAAGTAACCTTTAATTTTAGACTCAACCTGTTTCAACTCGTCATCTGTGTAAAACAGTTCAGTTGCTGGAAAAAGAGAAAGTGACTCAACTTTAGTTTTTGAAAGTTGAGTATCTAGACTAAAGGTTTTAATTGTTTCAACTATGTCATCTGAAAAGTTTATTCTAATTGGATCTACAAATCCGAGTGGATAAATGTCAAATATATCTCCGCGAGTTGAGTAAGTCTCTGGTGCGCTTAAAGTGTACTCTTTTTGATAACCAAAAGTTATTAGTTTTTCAGCCAGAGTCTCTGGTTTTAACTCCATGCCTGGTTTTATAAAAACTTGGTTTTCTTGGTACTTGTCTACACTAAAAAGTCTTTTAGTTAAAGCAAGGTCATTAGTGACTACTATTTTTCTTTGGTCTTTTAAAAGTGCGTGGACTGTGTTTACGCGTTGACTTAAAAAGTCTTTTGAAGAAAAAGCCATGATTTGGGTAATCAGTTCATCTACCGGAAAAAATAAAACCTGCTCTGGGTCAAAAATATTGGAAAGATAGTCAAAATAAAGCTGGGCCTGATGTAGGTTTGGCAAAACCAAAAACACAGTCCCTGTACTATTTAAATAGGTTTTAACAGTAAAAAATGCATTATAAGAAATGCACTCAGATACAGAGTGTCGGGCATTCTTATATGCATTTTTTAAATAATCAAGGAGTTTTGAATCAAGCATTTATATTGTATTTAGAAGTTATTTTATGAAAATCAACACCAGAGATAAAAGCAGAAATTGCATCAACCGCAACAGGATAGACTTCTTTAGTTAAAGTATCTTGCTCTGTTTTTGAGAAATTAGCCAAAACATAGTCTTTTAAATCAACGTCAACATTTGGTTTACCGCAACCTATCTTTATTCTTTTATACTGAGTAGTACCAAGTACTGCCTCAATGCTTTTCAGTCCATTGTGTCCACCAGCAGACCCAGATTCTCTGATTCTAACTGAGCCAAGTGGTAGGTTTATGTCGTCAACTATCACCAAAATATCTGCGGTATCTACTTTAAAGTAGTTTTTAACTTTAATCAAAGCATTTCCAGATAAGTTCATGTAGGTAGTTGGTTTAATCAAAATAACGTTTTCATGGTTGATTTTTTCTTTTAACTCAAAACATTCAAATTTTGAGTTAAAAGAAAACTGTTTTTGAAGTTGTTTTTCAATTAAATCAAGTATTTGAAATCCAATGTTGTGTCTAGTGTTTTCATACTGCGCACCTGGATTTCCAAGTCCAACAATTAGTTTCATCTACTCTTCTATTTTTTGAAATACAGGGGTTACGGAAACGTCGTTAATGATATTTAAAATTGCTTTACCAAGCATTTTACTCATGGTCAGTTGCACAATTTTTGCAGACTCTTTAGCAGCTTGTTCAAGAGGAATAGTGTCTGCCACTATTACTTCTTTTAGGCAAGAATTGTTGATTTTTTCAACAGCACTTCCGGAAAAAATTGGGTGAGTAGCGATCGCATATACTTCCTTTGCACCTGCTTTTTTCAACGCTTCTGCACCTGCAACTAAGGTACCAGCGGTATCTATAATGTCGTCAAGCAAGATACAAGTTTTTCCTTTAACGTCACCAATGATATTTAAAATTTCGGCAACATTTGCACGTGGTCGGCGCTTGTCAATAATTGCGATTGGCGTTTCGTTTTTAAGCAGTTTAGAAAAATTACGCGCACGCGCAGCCCCACCGTGGTCAGGTGAAACTACAACTACATCTTTTAGTTTCTTTTTGTCCATGTGTGCAGCAAAAACCGCGGCAGCTGAGAAGTTATCTATCGGAATGTCAAAGAAACCTTGGATTTGAGCAACGTGCAGGTCAATGCAAATAAGTCTGTCAATGCCAGATTTTTCCAGTAGATTTGCCACTAACTTTGCAGTAATTGGCAGTCTAGACTGGTCTTTCCTGTCTTGACGGCAATAACCATAGTATGGCATGATCACAGAAATTGGTCCAACTGAGGCTCTTTTTAGCGAGTCTACAAAAATAAATAACTCCATTAAGTTTTCGTTAACTGGACGACAAGTTGGCTGAATTATAAAAGTATGACATGCACGCACACTTTCGTCGGCAGACAGACAAACTTCGCCGTCCTGGAACTTCAGCGTATTTACTTTAGATAAAGGAATGTTTGTGTATGCAGAAATTTTATCTGCAAGGTCAGGGTTTGCAGATAGAGTAAAGAGTTTAATTTTTTTACCATTGATAATTGTTTCCATATGTAACCTTCTTATTTGTTTTTTAGTTTAAAAAAATAAAAGTAGGTAGACCCTACTTTTATTTTAAAAATTATATTAAATTAACTTATTTAGCTTGAACTTGAACGTTGTATTCTTTTAATACAGCGTCTGTTAATTCTGCTCTAAATTCACTTACAATAGGGTGTGCAATGTCTCTGTTTTCACCAGTGTTAGTTTTACGAGAAGGCATAGCGATAAATAGGCCAGATTCTCCTTCAAGAACTTTTACACCGTGAACAACGAATACATCGTCAAACACAACTGAAGCAACTGCAAGAAGTTTTTGTGAATCTTCAAGAAGTTTAACTTGAACTTTGGTAATTTTCATACTTAATTTATATCTAGAAGCAATTTTATTTAAGTATTTAGTGGTTTGCTCCAGATCCCTTTCAAATATTTACTAAATACAAAATAATTATATAATATTTTTTTGAAAAATAAAGAGAAAAAACACACTATTAAGCCATT
>CAUUIA010000030.1:0-8457 GCA_963545195.1 uncultured Acholeplasmataceae bacterium | reverse complement strand
AAGACAGAATTGAAATGCAAGAACTAAGACTTACCCACGCTATGGTTTTCACTGGTTTTTCTGAAGTTAAAAAACAAGTTACTAAGTTTAAAGTAGAAAACTCATGGGGCACTGAACCTGGGTTTTCAGGAATTTATCCGATGTCTGTAAGTTGGTTTAAAAAATATGTTGGTGAAGTTATTGTTGACAAAAAATACTTAACCGACGAAGAAAGACAAGCGCTTTTAAAGAAACCAATCCTAAAACAATACTTTGAATTAAACTAAAACAATTAGCAAATTAAAAGCCCCACAATGTGGGGCTTTTAAAATGTTTTTTTAAGTTAAAAAACTATTTTCTAACTTCTTTAATACGTGCAGCCTTAGTTGAAAGATTACGGATGTAGTTAAGTTTAGCACGGCGTACTTTTCCGTGTCTAGTAACTTCAATTTTGGCAATTAGCGGTGAGTGGATTGGGAAAGTTCTTTCAACAGCAACACCGTAAGAAATTTTTCTAACAGTAAAAGTTTCAGAAACTCCTCTACCTTGTCTCTTAATTACCAAACCTTCAAACAACTGGGTTCTGGTACGTTTTTCTTCCTTAATGGTAACGTGTACTTTAACGTTATCACCAGGTCCGAAACTAGGAACATCTTGCTTTAAGTAAGATTTTGTTAACTCAGCAAGTAATTGTTGACCTTTTAAACTCATATCGGGTCCTCCTTGTAAGATTTTTTTAAAGAATGTGTTCATGCTAATTTAGATAAATTTTTGAGTTGCAGCGGACCACATCTTTTTAATTGTATAAAATTTTTCTGAATATTTCAACTAATATATCAATAAAACTTGGCACATGGCTGTATTCTTGTTGCCAGTTGGGAGCGGTCGTTTTTGAAATTTGTTTTGAAAATCATTTTAGATTTTCCAACTATTGGCCAACAATTTTCATTTATCTTGTTTATGGGCTATAATTTTAATGTATTGAGAGGTGCTTAATGCAAGAAATTAAACTACAAAAACTTGAACGAAGTTTAAAACAAACAAAAACAGCATTTATTTTATCTATAGTGTTACTGTGTTCATTAATTTTTATACCAGTTTTTGTTATACTGGTATTACCTTTTTTATTAACAAGTTTAATCGGACTATACGTGTTTACAATGATTATCTTTTTCTCAGGAATAACTGCTATTGGAATTACCTATTTAGTTTTTTACATCATTTCGCTAGTTAACGAGTTTGACATTGAAAAAGTTCACGATATTTTGTTGATTGTTGGTTTCTTTGTTACAATTGTTGGAATCGTTGGACTATATTTAAAAGCCAACTTCCTAAGAGACGAAATTACAAAATTGAAAATTCAACCAAAAGATATTGAAAACAAAGAAACAATTATTCTTTAAAAAGTTATTTTTAAAAAAAAATAGAGCGCTTATTTAAGCACTCTATTTTTTTTAAGTTCAGAAACTATATAGCCAACAAACCTGAGTTTCGGAGATATGAAATTTAAAACGGAATTATTGGCTTAATAAAGCCGATAATTCCGTTTTTTCTTGTATACCAAAAAATAGAGGGGTTATTTGAATAAATCTGCTATTTCTTTTTCAGTTTTTATTTTTTGATTTAGCCTAATTCCGTAGTAAATGGACATTAGATTTAAGTTATCGTCAATATAGAAAAGTTGATATTTGTTGCTGATTTTAAAGGCTTTGTATTTCCTTAAAGACTCAATATACTTACACGAATTTATCTTACCTCTAAGTTTTTTAACTTCAACAATTCTAGACAGCATTAGTGCTGTCATACAAATTAAAAAATGGCCTTTGATACTTTGAATATTTTTGTGATGAACTGGTCTAGCCTCTAGTGTAGTTTTCAGAATTCTAAAAGACTCTTCTATTTTCCAAAGCCTTTTGTAGGCATCAATAATTTCTTTATCTGGTGCTTTAAGCTCGCTGGTCACTAGCATATTAAAACCATCTAATTGTTCGTCAATTTTGACTTTATCAAAGTCAATAAAACGTTCTTTGTCTGCATCTAAAATCTCACCATTTGAATCAATTATTTCTTCTTGAATATACTTAGAACCAAAGCCATAAATTGACTTTTTGTAAAGTGATTCAAAGTTTAAATTTTTCTCTTGCTTTTCAATAACTTTACTACGCTCAATTTTGGTTTTAATTGCGTAGTCTCTTGACCAAAAAGCCACTCTTTTTTGTGGGATTTCTTTGTATTGTTTCTTGTTAGTTCTATCGTTAATATTTACTAGATTAAAATAATCTACTGTTGATTTATACTTAAAAACCACTTCTCCGTTTTCGTCAAGTATTTCTTTGTACCCACTTGGGTCTAAAAACCAGGCTTTTGTCTCTTTAGTAGCCTTACGAACTGATTCTGAAAAGATATAGCCATCGTCTTCAACATAAGTTCTTACGATGTTTGATGAACAGTTTAAACCTTTATCTGCAATTCTAATTACTTTATTTTGAATGTTAAACTGGTCTTTCATACTAGTTAAAACATCTTTAAAAACTGGGATTTCTGACTTGTTGCCGGGATACATTTTATAGGCAATCGGGATGCCTTCTTGGTCTATTAACAGACCAAGTCCGATTAGCGGATTTGGTCTGTTTTCTTTGCTTGGACCTGGTTTTAAAAAGTCAGTTGGTTTGTCAATTTCAAAGTAAAAGTTTGTGCAATCAAAGTATACACGCTCTTTTTTGGCGATGTAATTTTCTTCAAAAGCGCTTCTAATTCCAGCAAAAATTGTCTCGTCATTTGTGTCTGTTCCAAGCAGTTCAACAACATCATACATTTGGTCTTTTGAAAAATTAAAATCGTGGTAAAAACTAGGAATAACTTTGTGGTAACTTTGAATTTTTGAGGCGGGTTCCATTAGTCTAGCGTAGACCAATGGCTCAAAAATTTCTGAAAGTTTGTATTGCTCTCTGCCGCCACGAAACAGCTGAACACCTTTTAAATATTTATGAATTTGAAGTTCATCGTACAACCTTTTAAAGGGAAAATAGCCAATATTAAGAAGTTCTGGTTTTTCCATAGAAATAGACGATTTATCTATTTCTTTTCTTTTCTTGTTTTCCTGTGCACACTGAGTTTTAAAGTAGTTATACGGGTCAGGATATTTTTGTTCCAACTCATCAATATAGCCAAGTGACTTCACGGTTTTGTGTACTGAGTTTTTAGTTTTTTTGCTATACACAGCATCTGCGATAACTAGGTAAATTCTGTTATCTTTCTTAGGTATCTTTTTCACGATTAGACTCATAATGTTCTCCTTATAAAGCCATTATTACGTCAACTATTATATCACGGTTTACATTATTATACAAGATATAACAACTCGCAAAAATTTTTTTCGTAAATAAAAAAACGGCTCTATTGAGCCGTTAAATTTAAAAAATAGAAGGATTTACTCCAAAAAAATCTTGTATAACCCCGCAACACGGGTTATTCTTTAAAAAGTTATTTTTAAAAAAAAATAGAGCGCTTATTTAAGCACTCTATTTTTTTTAAGTTCAGAAACTATATAGCCAACAAAATGGATAGAACCTGTAAAAATATAGGTTTTGTTTGATTTCATATTAAGTTCAGTAAGTGAATTTAAATATTCAAGACCAGGGGTTTTTATTTCGTTAAATGAGTAACTGCGAATATCTGGAAAATCTAAATACTTAACTTCTATTTTTTCTTTTAAAAAAAGTTCAAAAATACCTGCGTAGTCTTTAGATTTTAAAACAGAAAGCACTACACACGGATTTTTTAGTTTTTTAATTTCAGGAATGATTTGAGAAATTGCTGCTGGATTGTGAGCACCATCTACTATAATATTTGACTTTAATTTAGCAAATCTAAAAGGGACTTTCGTTTTTTTCAAGGTTTTTTGGATTTTTTTAATAGAAATATCTGTGAAGTTTAGAAAATAAGTTAAAACCAAAGCCAAATTTTGTTTTAAAAAACCTTCGTTAAAATTAGTTTTAAAAATATGAGTTTTATCATATATGACTTGATTTTCTTTAGTAATGTCAAACTTATTAAAATCTGTTAAAAAAACCGGTGAGCAGTTGGTTTCGCCAATTTGTTTGATTTCTTCAAAAAAAGTTGAATCGTTTGTAAAAAACAACTGATGGTCTTTCAAGGTAGCGATTTTATCTTTAAAAATATCTTCAAGACTACTGCCCAGCGTTTCGGTGTGGTCAAGTCCAATGTTAGTCAAAAAAGATGCTTTGTATCTAAAACAGTTTGTCACATCATTTTTTGCACCAATTCCGGCCTCAATTACCAGACAATCGCATTTTTGGGCTTTAAAATAAATTAAGGCTGTTAAAAAAGTTAGTTCAAAAAAAGAATAGGCTTGGAAAAAACCATCGTATAGTAAACTTGTTAAAATAGGATATAGTTTTTTTGCACTAATTTGTTTAGAGTTAACTTGGATACGTTCACTAAAATCAATGTAGTGAGGTGAGGTAAAAAGACCGACTTTTTTGTATTTACGTTCAAAAAGTTTGGCTAAAAAAATTGCAGTGCTGCCTTTGCCATTAGTGCCAACCACGTGAACTTTAAAAGTGTTTTGAAAGTCTAGATTTAAATATTTTAAGGCTTTCTTTATCCTTAAAATATTTTCGTCTTTTGGATAGCCAGTTCTAATGTAAAGGTGTGCGAGTAAAAGTTTTAATTTATCTTTCAAGTGCATTTTTAACTTTTTCAAACTCTTTTAGGTATTTTGCGTACTTTTCTTTTTCTGATTCAATTTTAGCAGCAGGGGCCTTGGTTAAAAACCCAGAGTTGTTTAAAATTGACTCAGATCTTTTAATTTCAGATTCAAGGTATTTAAGCTGTTCTTTTAGTTGTTCTGGATTTTGTTTTTCTGCGTGCACAAAAACTGAGAAATTAGCGTCAATTAACTCAGCAGAATCAACAGTGCACGAGTCTGCTAAGTTTAGTTCAGCAAGTTTCAAAATTGAACGAATATTTTCAAGGTTTTCAAAAAGTATTGCTTTGGTTTTTTTGTTTTTGGCAACCAAAGTAACAGACAAGGCTTTAGTAATTTTGTTTTCGGCTATATATGAACGCAACATCAAAAGCACTTTTTTAAATATTTCAAAGTCAGCGATAACAGCCTTGTTGTCCTCTTTTTTAGCCTTTGGCCAACGAGCACTAATAATTAGTTCTGAGTTGTACATTGAAAATATATTTTCGGTAACGAACGGAACTATAGGGTGCAGCAGTTTAAGGATTTGGCTAAGCACAAAGACCAAAATTTTGTTAGTGTTTTCTTTAAGTTCTTCAGTTCTCTTTTGAACTTTTGCAATTTCTAAGTATTCGGATGAAAAATCTTGCCAGATAAAGTTTTGCAGAACTTTAGCGGCTTCTTGAAACTCATATTTTTTAAATAAACGAGTGTACTTCAAAACAGTTTCGTTTAAACTTGCCAAGATATAGTTATCTGCCAGAGTTTTGGCTGAAACTGTTTTTACTGGTTTTGTAAAGTTGTTTAAGATAAACCTAGAGATGTTCCAAAGTTTATTTAAATTATTCCAAGCAGACTCAATTTTGACGCGGTCATATCTAATGTCGGTTCCAGGAGATGATGAGGTTACTAAGAAATATCTTAAACTGTCTGCACCAAACTCTTTAATCACGTCAAATGGGTTAATCCCATTATTAAGAGATTTTGACATCTTTTGACCGTCTGCTGCTCTGACAAGTCCATGAATTAAAACTTCTTTAAAAGGATCAGTTTTGGCAATATCTAGACTTTGAAAAATCATTCTAGAAACCCAGAAAAATATAATGTCGTATCCAGTTACCAGTAGTTGAGTCGGAAAGAAACGCTCAAAATCACCTGGTTTTTGCGAAAGACAAGAAATCGGCCAAAGAGATGAAGAAAACCAAGTGTCAAGGACGTCTTCGTCTTGGCGCCAACCTTCTCCAGGTGACTCAATTTGTGCTTTAATTTCAGTGCCTTTATACCAAACTGGTATACGGTGTCCCCACCAAACTTGGCGAGAAATACACCAGTCTAGGGTATCTGTCATCCAGTTGATAAAGATTTTTTTAAATCTAGCGGGATAAAACTTAGTTTTGGAACTACGCGCTAGTTTTGAAAAATAATCCATTTTCAAAAACCATTGAAGTGAAAGTCTAGGTTCAACTACTGTGTCTGTGCGCTCAGAGTAGCCAACTGAGTTAAGATGCTCTTCGGCTTTAATAAACTGACCTGTTTTTCTTAAATCTAAAAGTAAATTTTCACGGCAAACAAAACGGTCTTGACCTTCGTATTTACCAGCCATTTCATTTAAAGTTCCGTCTTCGTGCATACAAAGTGGTTTAGCTAGATTATGTCTTTTGGCAACTTCAAAATCATTTGGGTCGTGAGCAGGAGTTACTTTTACCACCCCTGTTCCAAAGTCTTTTTCCACGTATTCATCGGCAATTATCGGAATTTCAATGTTAGTAGTTGGAATTAAAACAGTTTTGCCAATTAGCGCACGGTATCTTACGTCTTTCGGGTTAACCATTAGTGCTTGATCTGCAAAACAAGTCTCTGGACGAGTAGTTGCAACCACCACTCCGTCTGTTTCACTTCCTTTAAATAAATATTTAATAAAGTAAAGTTTAGACTTACTTTCTTTGTGGACTACTTCAATGTTAGAAAGTGCGGTTTTTGCCTGAATGTCCCAGTTAATGATTTTGTAGTCTCGGTAAATTAGACCACGTTCATAAAGTTCAATAAAACGTTTTGCAACGATTTCAGAATGTCCTTTGTCAAGCGTGAAAAGTTCCCGAGAATAATCTAGAGACAACCCCATTTTTTGCCATTGACGACGAATTGTGTCTTCATGTTCTGTTTTCCAGTCCCAGGCTGCTTTTAAAAACTCAGTTCTACCAATTTCAAAACGGTTAGTGCCTTGTTCTTTTAACTTAGCGTCAACTTTAGCCTGAGTTGCAACTCCCGCGTGGTCAGTTCCAGGAAAATAAAGTGCGGCTTTGCCTTGCATTCTTTGAAAACGAATTACGGCGTCTTGAAGGGTGTTGTCATAAGCGTGTCCGATGTGCAGAATTCCGGTAATATTTGGTGGTGGAATTACTACAGTAAAGCCTTTGCCTTTTTGATTAGGCAAAAAAGCATTGGCTTTAAGCCAACGCTCATAAATTAAATTATCGTTTGCAAAACTATATTTTTTATCCATTTTTATCTTGTTTTTAAATTAACTTGCTTTTTTGACGTGATAGCAAATACCTGTAATGTTAGCACCTGAGTGCACACAAATAGTTTTAGTTAAAAACGAGCGAACAGTTGTGATATCTGGACAATGTTCGCTTATTTTGTCTTCTAAATATTTAGCAAAGCGCTCATCTTCAATTGTCGCGATAATCACGGTTTTTTCGTCAATCTCACCTTTTTTGTAGTGTTCAAAAAAAACATTAAACACATTTTCCAAGGCTTTGATGTGCGTACCTATTGACTTTCTTGGCAAAATATCGTTTTGCTCAGAGTGGAAAATTGGCTTAATTTGTAAAATAGAGCCAATTAGCGACTGCATACCGGAAACTCGGCCACTTCTTTTTAGGTAGCTAAGGTCTTTTGAGATAAACTCAATAACCATGCCTTTTTTGTATTCGTTTAAGAAATTTAAAAACTCGTCAATTGACTGAACTTGGTCTTTAATTTCAACAGCTTTTTTAATTAGCATAGTTACACCTGAAGCAATTTGCCAGGTGTCTATAAAAAAGGTGCGGTTTTTATATTCAGGGGCTAAGTTCTTTAGGGCAACTTGAAAGTAGTTTAAAGAGGCTGAATATCTAGATCCTATTCCAAAGTAAACTAAATAGTAGTCATTTCCTTTTAGTTGACTTTCAATTAGACTCAGAAAAACCTCAGGGCTGGGAGCAGCAGTTTTGGGAACATCTTGAGTTTTAGCTTGATTGACTTTGGCAAAAAACTCAAGTGCATCGTTTTCGCCGTTATCTGGAAAAGTTTCTTCGTTGAAAGTAATTTGGAAAGGAAACTGGAAAATTTCTGCACTTTTTTTAAATTCAGGTGAAATATCTGGGGATGAATCGGTCATGATAATAATTTTTTTCATGCTGTTTTCTCCTTAAAATAATTAGCTAAGTGTTCAATTAGTACTTGACTAGAAAATGCAACTTCGTTATTTACAAAAAATAAGTTAGAGTCTGGAAACTGCTTTTGAAATTGGTTTTTTTTACTAAATACCTTAGATTTTTTTTCCTTGTCTACTTTAGTAAAGCAAATTAAAGGACAAATACCCTGACCTAGCAAATATTCATACATCTCTAAATCTTTTTGAGTTGGACCTACATAAAAATCCATTAACATCAAAACTAAAGCGTAGTCTCGCTTTCCGATGTAAGTGCCAAGCAGACGAGTAAATTGCTCTTGGGTTTTAAAGTCAACTTTAGCGAACCCGTAGCCAGGTGTGTCAACTAAATAAA
>CAUUIA010000029.1:0-8929 GCA_963545195.1 uncultured Acholeplasmataceae bacterium | reverse complement strand
ATGAACTTAGCAAGTCTAACTTTCCAGTTTTAAGAAAAGAAGTGACACTTGATGAAGCCAAAGAAATTTTTAAAGAAAATCCATATAAACTAGATTTAATTGAAAAACATGCAAGTGAAGGCTTAACTGTCTACACAGAAGGTGATTTTTCAGACCTTTGTCGTGGTGGACATGTTAAGTCAACAGGGGAAATTCAGTTTTTCAAATTACTTTCAGTATCAGGTTCTTACTTTAAGGGCTCGGCTAAAGAAAAACCACTTACCCGAATTTATGGCTGTGCTTTTTTTACGCAGAGTGACCTAGATGCTTACTTAAAACTACTGCAAGAGCGAAAGGACCGCGATCACCGCAAGGTCGGAAAAGAACAAGACATTTTCTTTATTTCCAAAGAAGTTGGCCCAGGTCTAGTTTTTATGCAACCAAAAGGGGCAACTATTCGCCGCACAGTTGAACGCTATATTACCGACAAAGAACTAGCTCTTGGATACTTACACGTCTACACACCAATTTTGGCAAACGTTTCGCTTTACGAAACCTCTGGTCACTTTGCTCACTATAAAGACTCAATGTTTCCAGTATTAGAGTTTAAAAGCGGTGAAAAAATGGTGCTGCGTCCAATGAACTGCCCGCATCACATGCAAATATTTTCACAAAAACTACGTTCATATCAAGAACTACCACTTAGAATTGCTGAACTTGGAATGATGCACAGATACGAAAAGTCAGGTGCATTAACTGGTCTGGAAAGAGTTCGCGAAATGACTTTAAACGATGCTCATATTTTTGTAACTCCAAAACAAATTAAACAAGAGTTTAGTCAAACTGTAAAACTAATTTTAGATTGCTACAAAGACTTTAACATCAAAGACTTTAAGTTTAGATTGTCATACCGCGACAAAGAAGATAAAGAAAAATACTTTCCAGATGACAAAATGTGGGACATGGCCGAAAAATACCTAAAAGAAACTATGGACTCACTTAAACTAACCTACTTTGAGGCAAAAGGTGAGGCTGCTTTCTATGGTCCTAAACTAGACGTGCAAATCAAAACAGCTATTGGCCACGAAGAAACGCTTTCAACCGTTCAACTAGACTTCTTGCTTGCCAACCGTTTTGGCTTAACTTATGTTGACAAAGACGGCAAAGAAAAAACACCAGTGGTAATTCACCGTGGTGTAGTTTCTACAATGGAGCGTTTCATTGCCTATCTACTTGAAGAGACCAAGGGAGTTTTCCCACTTTGGCTATCGCCAGATCAAATCAGAGTAATTCCTGTGAACAATGAGTTTCATTTAAAATACGCAAAACAAGTTGTCGCTCGCCTAAGAAAACAAGGTTTTATTGTTAATCTTGACGCTTCTTCTGAAAAACTAGGCTACAAAATTAGGCAATCTCAAACTCAAAAAGTTAACTATACTTTGGTAATTGGTGACAACGAAGTTCAAAATAAATCAGTAACTTATCGTAAATACGGAGAAACTAAGCAAACTGAAATTAAGACCGGTGACTTTATTAAACTACTTAAAAAAGAAATTAAAACTAAAGGCTTAAAATAAATGATTGAGTTTAAAAATGTTAGTTTTTCTTACGATAAGAAAAACTTAGTTTTAACTGACCTTAGTTTTACTTTAAAACCAGGCGAAATTATGGGCTTACTTGGTGCCAACGGATCTGGTAAGTCCACTACTTTTCGTTTGCTTACTGGACTGATAAAACCAGTAAACGGTTCAATTTCTATCTTTGAAAAAGAGCCTGGCTACGCGCTTTCAAAAGACATTGGCTATATGCTTGAAGAACGTAGTTTAATTCAAAATATGAAGGTTAAAGACTACGTTTACTACCTTTGTATGCTAAAAGACATGTCAAAAAAAGAAGTTGAGTCAGAACTAAAAAAACACCTTGAGTTTTTTGGGCTTAATGACAAGTTTGACTCAAAAATCCAAGAACTTTCCAAAGGGATGCAACAGCGCCTGCAGTTTATTGTAGCAGTGTTAAATAAACCCAAAATCTTAATCTTAGACGAACCGTTTACAGGTTTAGATGTTTTTAACATTAAATTATTTATGGAAGTAATCAATGACTTAATTAAGTCAGGTACAATGGTTATATTTTCTTCACACCAAATTGATCAAGTTGAGTCGCTTTGCTCAAAAGTTTTAATTTTAAATCAAGGTAAAACCGTCGTACAAGGCGATTTAAACGAAATTAAACAAAACTTTTCAAAAGTTTATCTAAACATTGAGGCTCCTGAAATTGCCAAACAGTCTTTTTCAGGGCTAGATGGAATTTGTGAAATTAAAGAACTTTCTTTAAACCAAATTAGACTAACTTTAAAATCAGAAAACTACAGCCAGCCGATTTTTAATTTCATAAAAGACAAAGCAGACATCAAGAGATATTCACTAGACTACGCTTCTTTAAAAGAAATTTTTATCGCCAAGGTGAAGAATTATGAATAGCAAATTTGGTAAGTTGTTTTTATATAATTTAGCAAGACGCCTAAAGACTAAAACCTTTTTATTTACTAACTTAATTTTATTCTTTTTAATCTTTATTTTAAGTGCTCTGCCTAATTTAATTGCTGGCCGCAGAAATAAAGCAGAACTTGTTAAGAGCAAAGTTATTGTCAACACCTTAAAAGACGGCGCTTACGGCACTTACTCAATTGCTGATTTTAAGAATAAGCTAAAGGACCGTCTAGTTGGCAAAGACCCTAAAAAAAGCAATTTTGAACTTGAGTTCATTACTAACTTTAATTTTAAGTTAAATCAAGCAAGTTCAATTAAGACTTTCCTTGAAAACAAAAAAGCCACTGCTTTAGTTGACTTTAAAATGGAAAACTCAAGGCTTGTTACCGAAGTTTACTTCAATCAAACTAAACAAAGTGTGCAAACTGAACTAAATGCACAACTTCGTAAGTTTGCGGTGTATGATTTTTATAATTTAACGGAAGAACAAGTTAACCCGCAAATCAATCAAAACAAGTTAACTCTTGATACCAAACGAATTGCCTTTATTTTACTTGTTGCGATGTTTACCGTATTTATTTTTGCGTTTGCCTTTACTTCACAGCTGTTTTCTGCAGACATTTTTAGTGAAAAACAAAGTAAAACAGTTGAGTTAATCTTTCAGTCAATTTCTCCGCGTCAACACTTTTATACTAAGTTTTTAGCAATAATTGGCTATATCTTAATTCAGTTTGTACTGCTTTTTGTCTATTCTACGCTGGCTTCTGCGTTTTTCGGACAAAGCATCAACTCAGGTGCGCAGTTAACAGGCCTTAAAATCACTTCTGAATTAAAAGCAGCCATTGCCACTCCACTAACCCTTGGGTTACTTGGTTTATTTATGCTATTGTTTGCGTCCATTTTGATTTCCGGAATTTTGGCGTCGTTTGCACACAATTCTGAGTCTTTTCAAAATATTTTTTCGGTTTTGATGCTGATTTTCATCGCACCGTTCTATGTTGTGTTTTTTGCCTATAACTCAGAGTCTAGTTTTGCACAAACCTTAATTCACGTCTTTGCATACTTTCCACTAACTGGACTAATTACAGCACCCGCTTTGATGCTGGCTGGAAGCATCTCAGTTATTGAAACTTTTGTAATTTTCGCTTTAAACATAATTTTTGCGTTTGCACTCTTCTATTACACACCGCAGATTTATCGTTTCTTTGTTTTGCGATACGAAAAAATTAAACTTAGTCAATTTTTTAAAAAATCTCAGAGGAAAAATTTAAAAAATGAAGAAAAAAATTAAAAGAATTTACAAACATTTTATGAGTTATTTGTATGCGCTAGTTGTATTTGAATTGGTAGCAATTGTTTTTTTTCCGTTCCTTTTCAAAGAAAAATACATGCAAATAATATTTGGGATTTTTGTTTTTGCGCTAATTCCTTTACTTGTTGTTATGTTACTTTTTTATTTAAGGTATTTAGAGTCACTATACTTGAAAGACTTTTTTAAGTCTAATGAGTTTCAAGAAGTTAGCCTAAGAATTAAAAACAAGTTAGAACTTACCTACACGCCAGAACTTAATTACTCACCTGAATACAAAATAAACAAAAAAAGTAATTTAGATTTAGTAAACGAAGAAAGTGGAATTGTTTTAACTGAGTTTAAGGAAAGCGCAATTTTCTCTAGACCTTTAGTTAGAATTGAGTTTACTAATTTCTTAACAGAACTTCCTGACTTTGCTATATTTAACCACTACGCTTTAAATAAACCTAAAGTTAATCGCCAGTTTTTTGTCAAAAACCTACCCACACCTTTTAAAAATAAATTTAAACTTTACACTAAACAACCAAATTTGTTTGCTGAGCACACATATACACAAATCTATAGTACTTTTGCTAGGTTTAACTCAGTGATTTTGGTCAAAAAACTAAACACTTTAACTATTTTAATTTCAGACAAGGTGCTTAGACTAACTCCGAATGTTTTAGAAAAAGAAAACGAATACCTAGATAAACTAATACCTTCTCTGGATTCTTTTAAGAAAACCTTAACTGAAATAGAAAAATTAAAGCAAGCATAGTATAATCTTGCCTGAAACGTTTTTTAAAAAGGAGTAATTTATGAAAAAAACTTTAGTTATTTTACTAACTTTTATTTTAGGTTTTCTCTTCTATTCATGTAAACCAAAAAACCCAGAAAAACCAAAGCCAGTACCACCAAAAACCTACACTGTAACTTACGACAAATACATCAAGCCAACTATTGCTGGTGTTGAAAAACCAGTTAGCCCACAAACTGTTTCAGAAAAAACCTTAGTTAAGTTTGAACTAGATTTAGAGGCTGCAAAAAAAGACAACCTTAAAATCATTGGCGTTGTTTTAGATAAAAAAGAATACTTGCTTTCAGATAAACTACTTAAAGACATTATGAAACTTGGCTTTGAAGTTACAGCAAATTCAACAATTGAAACTAAAACTGAGTTTATTTATCAAAGTGAATTGAAAAATCTAGAGACATATGGCGTTGAGACTAACAAACTTATTGACCAACTTCCTTATTTAGATGAGTTTAGTAAGATTGCCAAAAGAATAGATAGTCTACAAGAAGTTTGGCAAATTATTTTAAATGCCTTTAAAGTAAAAGATCTTAATGAACTTAAACAAAAACTTGAAAAAGATGCACTTGGAACCATTACTGAATTTTTAAAGTCAGACATTAAATTCCCAAATCACCCTGAATTAAAACCACTAGAAGAATTTATTGAAACCCTAAAACCAAATGTTTTTTATCTTGCACAACTTGCCTATGCTAAGGAAATTAAGATAGAAAACTTTATCAACTTTGCGGATTTGTCTAAACTGGGAACTAATTTAAAGGCAAATTTATTAAAAGCCTTAAGTTACACTATGTTTGTAAGAAATCCAAACAGACCAGACACACATAAAGATGAGTTAATTAAACTAATTAACAGTGATTCTTCTAAAAAGTATTTTGACTTCCTTGATAAACTTGGCGTGCACATTTTAAGTTTCTCTCAATTAAAAGACATTGATTTTTCTAAATTTAAAGAAGTTGAAACTGTAGTGAAGGCATATCAAGCAAATTTTGCCAAAATTACTGAACTTAAAAATAAAATTTCAACAGAGCCAGATTTAGCTAAAAAAGTTGCTTTAGTTAATGAAATTAAAGCATTTATTTCTGCAAACCAAGCAACTGCTGGAAACTTATCAGAAGTTCTTTCAAAACAAAAAGAACAAATTACTAAAATTGCCGACTCTATTAAAGGATTAGTTAAAGAACTTGCCTACTTAAGTGAAACTGAACATCAAGAATACACAAAAACTTTAAGCGAACTTCCTCATTTCTTGTTAAATCTAATTTACAAATTGGGCGAAAAAAGAGCTCGTGCCTTAAAAAATCAAGCAGGTGTTATTTCGCCTGTGTATCAAGCCGAAAAATACGATAAATTCTTTTTATTCTGCAACGGTGTTTACTCAATCTTAGCGCATTCAGAAAAATTAGGCGATCCTAAAACCATGCATCCATCCGCTAAACAGTTAATTGATTTGTTTTACAATGATTTTGTGAACGTGTTAGTTAAAGACTACAACAAGATTAAAAACCTAAACGAATTACTTGAAAAACAAGCAAATGGACTAACTAAGTTGAGCGAAAACTTAGATCAACTAATTGAAAATTTAAAATTAAATAAATAATATAAAAACGCCTTATTAGGCGTTTTTATATTACTGTTTAACTTCAATTAGTTTCTCTTGAATAAACAAGTTATTAAGTTTTCTTTTAGAACTAAAAGTAGGTTTGAAACGCCCGCTTTCCCATCTAGAGATTGTAACGTATGTAACCCCTAAAATTTTGGCAAGATCAGTTTGCGAAAAAAAACGACGGTCCCTTAGTTCTTTGATTAACGCAGAGTAATTCATTTTTCCTCCTTTTTAAACTTCAGACATACAAATTATAAAAACAATTAAAAAATGTTTTAAGAATTTTTTTCAAAAAACTGCATAGTTTTAAACACATTTAAGATGCGTTTTAGACATTAATTTGAAAATTACGAGACAAATCCCCTAACAAACGGAACAACTGGTATTAATCAAAACCTAAAAACTTTTTACCATGTTCACTAAAACAGAGTTATATATAACATAATAGGTTGATAATACCTTGAATGTGGTATAATTTTTTGTGTTAATTTAACCCACGGAGGACATCAATGCTGAAAAGAAAAAAATACGAAAATGCTGCTGGAAAAGTTCATCCTCTTGCATATGTTGTACTTGCATTTTTCTTAGTTTTAATCTCAATTACTATAGTTTTTATCACTCCAAGTGCAAAAACTAGATTTACCAACGAAATTCAAAAAAATTACTCAAATTTAAAGTTTGGTCGTCAATTGGCAAACTCAGATAAATATACTCGTTACCTGCCAACTGAAAACATCTATACTCCGATTTCTCAAAGAAAACTATACTCAGTGTTAGAAAAATCCAAAACCGCTACTGAAAGCCTAGTTTTTGCATATTACGGAACTAGAACTCACAAAAACACTTTGGAAAATCTAGGACCAATTAATGAAGAGTTTACTCGTTTATTTGATGGTTACGAAAACGCGCAAACTAAAGTAGAAAAAGACGAAGAGTTTGCGAAAGTTACTGGCAAAAAAATATACTTCCTTGATTTACTTAAAAAACCAGTTGAAATTGAAGACGAAAAATACTACTATCCTGACTACAAAAACTTTAAGAAAAAATACCCAGGTCTGTATCAACCTAAATACAGTCAAACAATGTTAGTTTTCTACAAAGGTGAACTCCTTGATTTAAGTGCTGAAGAACAACTTAAAACTACACTAGAATCACACTCAGACATCCGTCTGGAAGTTCAAAGATTTATTGAACTAATCGCTAAAAAAACTTTTAGAAAATAACTTTAAATGGTTTTAAATCAATACATTAAACAAATTCAGGACGCTGCACCTGACTTTGACTTAAGTGCTTTAGATATTTCTAAAAATCCTGACTTTGACTTAGCTCTGCCACTTTTTAAACTGTCAGCACTAACTAAGCAAAAACCAGCTGAGATTTTTCTGGCAATTGAACAAAAAATCACTAATTTAAATATTATTCAGGAACTCGTTTTTTTAAACGGGTTTTTAAATATTAAACTAAATCAAGATAAGTTTAAAACAGATTTATTTAAAGTTTTAATTAAAGAAAATACAAGCTTTCCAGTTTTTTTGCCAAACAAGAGTAAGTACTTCATTGACTACTCAAGTCCGAACGTTGCTAAGTTTTTCTCAGTCGGTCATCTAAGGTCAACAGTAATTGGTAATTCCCTTAAACAAATTCTGAAGTGCACAGGCTCAGAGGTGTACGGTGAAAACTACCTTGGTGACTGGGGAACTCAGTTTGGTAAGATGATTTATGCCTACGAAAACTGGCTAGACACCGCTGAGTTTCAAAAAAGCCCACTTGAGCATCTGCAATCTCTATATGTACGTTTCCACAAGGAGGCCGAGGAGAACCCACTACTTGAAGACAAGGCTCGAGAAATTTTTAAAAACCTTGAAGACAGAGACGAGAAATACCTGAAACTTTGGCACCAATTTAGAGAAATATCTATAGCAGAATTTTTAAAAGTTTACCGCACACTCGGTGTTGAGTTTGAAAATATTTCGGGTGAATCTTTTTACAATGACAAGATGCTACCAGTTTTAGCTAAACTTAGTGAAATGAAAGTCTTGGAAAAAGACGCAGGCGCGAAAATTGTAAGGTTAGGCGAAGACATCCCACCTGCTTTGCTTGTGCGTTCAGACGGTGCTACTCTTTACTTAACTCGTGATCTCACAGCCCTTGAATACAGAAAAAATCTACATAACTTTACAGACATTTTATACGTAGTTGGAAACGAGCAAAAACTGCACTTTGAACAACTAAAGAGACTGACTAAAATCTACGGAATTGACACCAACATTACACACGTTGGCTTTGGACTGGTTTTGACAAATGGTAAAAAAATGTCTACAAGAGAAGGCAAAACCAAAGGTTTAAAAGCCTTGCTCGACCTTGCAATTACTGGTGCTAAAAAAATAATTTTAGAAAAAAGACCAGAAACTAAAGAAATTGATTATCTCGCTGAAAAAATCGGAGTTGGCGCAATTATTTTTAATGACCTTAAAAACGACCGAACCCTGGATTTTGAGTTTAACTTAAGTCAAGCCTTGAAGTTTGAAGGCCAGACTGGTCCTTACATTCAGTATACTGTTGTAAGAATTGTTTCCATACTTGATGGCAAAACACCTGACTTTACTGATTTTGACTCTAAATATTTAACTAAAGAGTTTTGGCCTGTGTTAAAATTAATTGATAGTTTCAAAGAAACTATCACCAAAGCAGCCGAGACTTTAATGCCTTCCACTGTCGCTAAATATTTACTTAATCTATGCGCTAGTTTT
>CAUUIA010000028.1:0-9159 GCA_963545195.1 uncultured Acholeplasmataceae bacterium | reverse complement strand
AAAATAATTCTAGTGGTAATTACTAGCGCCTCACTTTAAAACGACTCGTTCTTGTCAGCCGCTTCCTTCCAAGAAACCACCAGAATTCTGACAGATGCCGCGATTTCTTCTAGACCTGACCAACTAAAAGGCCTAAAAGAAAATGTGATTATCGGTGGACTAATCCCAGCGGGAACCGGAATTTTAAAAGAAACTGAGTTTAACTACACCAAAGTTTCTGACGATAAAAACGCTTAGTTTATTAACCAAGCAAAATAGCAAAAATACACATCCGCCTTACTTTAAAGTAAGCCGGATGTGTTAAAATAATGGTAGACTACTACCAAAAAAGGAGTTTATACACATGAAAAAAGCAATTCATCCTGAATTTAATGAAGTTGAAGTTATTTGTTCGACTTGTGGTTCTAAGTTCAAAACTCAATCTACTGCCAAAGAAATTAAGGTAGATACATGTTCACAATGCCACGCTTTCTACACAGGTACACAACAGTTTGTGCAAGCCCAAGGTCGTGTAGATAAGTTCAACAAACGCTACAATATTGAACAAAAACCAGGAAAATAGAAATAAACATTTTGCACATGTGCTTAGGCTTGCCAAAAAAGCCCTTGCTTGTGCAGAAGTGCCAGTTGGCGCGCTAATTTTGAAAGATGGCGAAATCGTTGCAACTGGCTATAACACCAAAGAACACAAACACGATATTTTCGGACACGCTGAAATCACTGCTTTAAAGAAAGCCACCAAGCGACTTAAAACTTGGAAACTTGAAGACTGCGTGATGATATCGTCACTTGAGCCTTGTGTGCTTTGTGCGGCAGCAATTGCCGTTGCTAGAATAAAAGAATGTATTTTTTTGGCCAAAGACCCCACAGTTTTTAGTCAAAAAATTAGAAAAGAGATTTTTCTGCAACCCACTGCTCACACTAAATTAACTTTTGTTAAGGTAGATGAAGCCAGTGAGTTGTTAAAAAAATTCTTTAAACGCCTGTAAAGGCAAAGACTTTAGATGTTTCCTTTTAAAAGCCATTGGCCGATTGACTTATCTGAACGGGTCAGGTCTTGATTGAAGCAGCCATCAGGGTATAGCCACTGTGGCCAATGGTCTTTAAAAGGAAACATTTTTTAAACCCTAGTAAGGAGGATTTATGAAATTCAATTTAACTGACAGAGTGCCTGACTACACTCAACAAATTGACAAAAGAACTCTAGAAATTTACTTTATGACAGATGCAGAAAAAGCCATTTGGCACAAAAAAGGTCTGCTTAAAGTTTGGGACATTACTCCACAAACCGCGAGACTTTTAATTGATCAGGCTTACTTTGAAACAGGTTCAATTAAAAGACTTTACGAGCAAGATGTGAACGCTGAATACTTGGCGTACGCAGACGGGATTAACTCAATTAAAAACCGTATTTTTATTCCAGTATTTTTAGGAATTTTAATTGGTTTTATTGCAGCCGCCACTACTATTGCTGTGCTTTCTTCTAAGTTTCCGCAAGTTAAGTCTTGGTCATTTTGGGTGCTAATCGGGCTTTTAATTGTTGTTTTTGGCCTAGTTTTTGGAATTTCTCGCCAAATTACTAAAAAAATGGCAGTGCTTCACAATAAGTTTTTTACAAACATTTTAGCCTTAGTTGGAGAAGATAACTTCAAAGCCTTAGAGGCAGAAACTGAGGAATATAAAAAAACTGTGTTAAATCAAGAAGTTGATGCAAACTCAGTAGACAAAACAACAGAACCTGTTGAAGTTGAAGAACCAATAGCCAAAGAATCTAAAGAAAAATAATGAAAACCGAAAAAAATTTAGATAAACTTTGTATAGATACTCTTAAGATGCTTGGGGTTGACACTATTAACAACGTCAACTCAGGACATCCTGGGATAGTTTTAGGAGCAGCTGCTCCGCTTTACTATCTTTACAACTACGCAATCAATCAAAACCCCAAAGACCCGCTTTGGCCAAACCGAGACCGCTTTTATTTATCTGCAGGCCATGGTTCTGCTTTACTTTACTCACTTTTGCACCTTGCAGGATTTGATTTAACAATTGATAACTTAAAGAACTTCCGAAGACCTGGAAACACACCTGGTCATCCTGAGTTTAGAGAAACTCCGGGGGTTGAAGCAACAACTGGTCCACTTGGCCAAGGCATTGCAATGGCGGTAGGTTCAGCAATCGCGGAGGCTCATTTAAACAAAGTAAATGGACCCGCATACACAGACTACTATACATACTGCTTATGCGGAGACGGAGACTTGCAAGAAGGTGTGGCTATGGAAGCGATTTCTTTAGCCGGCCGACTTAAACTAAATAAGTTAATTATGTTGTTTGACTCAAATGACATTCAATTAGATGGGCCTACTTCTTTAACATGTGAAACTAATTTTAAATTAAAGTTCTTAGCAGACGGTTGGAACTATATTTTAGTTACAAACCCATACGACAAGGCTGAGTTTTTAGAAGCAATCCGCTTAGCTAAAGAATCAGAACTTCCTACAGTTATTGAAATGAAAACCACAATTGGACAAGGTGCAACAAAAGAGGCTACAAACAAAGTTCACGGCTCTCCACTTGGTGCGCTTGAACGCGACTTACTTGCTGAAAAACTTGGATACCAATTAAAACCATTTGAAGTAGATCCACTGGTTTACAAACATTTTCAAGATAATTTCTTAAAAAGAGGTCTGGAAAAATACACAGCCTACTCTAAATTAAAACCACTTAAAAAGCAAAGTCTAGACTTTGATTTAAACGAATTGCTTTCAAAAATTCCTGAAAAACAAGCAACTCGTAAGTCTTCCGGTGACATATTGACCCATATTTCTAGCCAAGTTCCTGCGTTAATTGGTGGGTCCGCAGACCTTTCTTCGTCAACTTGCGTAAAAGGAGTAGACGGTGATTTTGATCACACCAACAGACTTGGCCGTAACTTAAACTTCGGAGTTCGCGAACACTCAATGGCAGCAATTGCTAATGGGATTGCACAAACCGGTGTGCTTAGACCTTTTGTCTCTGGTTTTTTTGTTTTCTCTAACTATATGTTTCCAGCAATTCGTTTGTCAGCTCTGCAAAAACTGCCAGTAATGTATATTTTTACCCATGATTCTGTATTTTTAGGCGAAGACGGGCCAACCCACCAACCAGTTGAGCATCTTACACAACTTAGATGCATGCCAAATGTAAACGTGATTAGACCATGTGACTATAAAGAAACTTTGGCGGCTTACAAGTTAATGCTTTCTGAAAACGACTTTCCTTCAGTTTTAGTTTTAACTCGCCAAAACGTATTAGAAAACCCAAACTCTCAACTAGACATTCAAAAAGGTGCCTACATTATTAAGCCTGAGCAAAATAAACACTCACTTACTTTAATTGCAACAGGTTCAGAGGTTGCTTTAGCACTTGAAGCCGCCAAAGTTCTTGAAACTAAAGGTCAAGGTGTGCGCGTAGTTTCAATGCCTTCTTGCTTCTTGTTTGACAGACTTACTAAATCTGAGCAAGCAGAGATTTTAGGAAACTCTAAAATTGTAGCAGTAGAAGCAGGCTCTGCTTATTCTTGGTATAAATACACACCTCATGTTTTTGGAATAAATAATTTTGGACTAAGTTCATCTGAAGCCGAAATTCGCGAAAAATTAAAATTCACCAAAGCAGATTTAGTGGATTTTATTGAAAATGCAGTTAAATAATCGCATATTTGACTCAATCGTAATTGGGGCAGGGCACGCCGGTATTGAGGCCGCCGCTGCCCTTTCTCGTTTAGGCAAGTCAGTTTTATTTATCACAGGAGATAAATCTCAAATTGCCACCCTTCCCTGCAATCCGTCAATTGGTGGACCTGCGAAGGGTGTTTTAGTGCGAGAAATTGACGCACTGGGTGGTCTAATGGCCAAAGTTGCCGATAGTGCTACTATTCAGATGCGTAGGCTAAACTCATCTAAAGGTCCTGGTGTTTGGGCACTTCGCGCGCAAATTGACAAAGAAATTTATCCAAAAAACATGTTAAAAGAATTAAAGAAACTAAAAAACATAGTTTTCTTGCATGAATACGCAACTGAGTTGTTAGTTGAAAACCAAACAGTAGTAGGTGCAGTTTCAGAAAGCAACATAAAGTATTTTGCTAAAACTGTGGTATTGACAACTGGTACTTATTTAGCATCACGAATTTTGATAGGCAGTGAGACTTATCAAACTGGACCTGATGGCAAACGCACAACTTCAGGTATTTCTGAGTCTTTGAGAAAAGCAGGTTTTGAAATTGTGAGACTAAAAACTGGAACTCCGCCGCGAATTGACTCAAACTCAATTGACTTTGCTGAACTTGCAAATCAAGATGAAAACAACCCAGAACTTAGATTTTCATACTACACAAAAGCCAAGCACAAAGCAAATTTAAATCTGCATACCCTCCATACTACCATGAATACTAAAGAGACAATTTTAAAAAATCTAAAATATTCACCACTATACTCAGGAGTAATTGAAGGTAGAGGTCCTAGATATTGTCCTTCAATTGAAGACAAAATTGTTAGATTCAAAGAAAAAGATATTCACCAAATTTTTGTAGAACCCGAAAGTATTAAAAACAACTTAACCTACTTACAAGGCCTTTCTACATCACTTCCGCGTTTTGTTCAAAGAAAGTTAGTTTCAAGTTTACCTGGATTTGAGGAAGGTAAAATCATTAGATACGGCTACGCAATTGAGTACGACGCTATCAATCCTTTTCAACTATATTTGTCTTTAGAAACCAAAATCCTTAAAAACTTGTTTACCGCAGGTCAAATCAACGGAACTTCTGGATACGAAGAGGCGGCATGTCAAGGTTTGATTGCAGGCACAAACGCTGCTGCTAAAATTGACAACATTGAACCGCTTATTTTAAAAAGAAATGAGGCATACACAGGGGTGTTAATTGACGACATAGTTACCAAGGGAGCAGATGAACCTTATAGAATGCTGACTTCTCGTGCTGAGTATAGGCTACTTTTAAGAGATGACAATGCTGACTTTAGACTGTCTGAAATTGCTTATAAACGTGGGCTTATAGACAGCGAAACTTATCAAAAATATTTACTAAAAAAAGGGCTTGTTAAGCGATTAACCGAGATTTTAATAAACACAAAAATCACTCCTACCAAAGCAGTTTTAAGCCATCTTTCTAAACACAACATCTCGCTTTATGAGTCAATTTCTTTAGCAAATTTACTTAAAAGACCAGAGGTTAATTTAAAGGTTTTAAATCCATTTATAAAAGAAAAATTTCCAGAAGAAGTCAGACTTGCTGCAGAGATACAAATTAAATACGAAGGCTACATCTTAAAGGAAATCAAGACTGCTGAGAAGTTTAAGTTTCTTGAAAACTTTAAAATTCCTACAGACATTGACTACAGCCAAGTTGCTAACTTGGCCTTTGAATGTAGAGAAAAATTAGAAAAAGTTAGACCAAAAACTTTAGGGCAAGCCTCAAGAATACTTGGAGTTAACCCAAGTGACATCCAAATCCTTTCTATCTACATTCAAAAAAGTAAAGAGAAAAGATAACTATGAAAGACATTTTTAGTAAATTTAACATTGAATTAACAGATGAACAAGTTTTAAAAATTAACAAGTATTCCTCACTTTTAATTGAAGAAAATAAAAAAGTAAATTTAACTAGAATTGTTGATAAAACCGAGTTTTTAGTTAAGCATGTTTTAGATTCTATCTTGCCTTTTTTTAATAACCCTGACTTAACTCAACCTAAGTCTATCTTAGATATTGGCTCAGGTGCCGGGTTTCCAGGTATTGTCATTGCTCTATTTTTTCCAAGCGTTAAAGTTATTTTAACTGAGTCTATTGGCAAAAAAGCAAGGTTTTTAACATTAGTTAAAGATGAACTAAATCTGACCAATCTAAAAGTTATTAACGACAGAGTTGAAAACATTAAAGGAGTTTCAGTTGATTTGGTGACAGCCCGTGCAGTTACTGATCTTACTTCGTTAGTTAAGTATGCTTTACCGAAATTAACTAAAGGTGGCAAGATGTGTTTTTATAAAGCAACTAAAGCTACTGAGGAAATTACCGAGTTTAAGAAAACTAAATTAGTTAATTTAGTTAAAAATATTTCTCTAACTAAGTTTGTCTTGCCTTTTAAAATGGGCGAAAGAGTTTGCGTATGGATAGAAAAGAAATAGTAAAATTAAATATTTTAAAAACTGGCAATGATGGTGAAGGCATCGCTTACTTAAACAGCCGACCAGTCTACATATATGGTGCTGCAGAAGGCGAAGAAATTGAAGCCGAAATTGAGAAAAACAACCGTGGTGCACTTGTTGGCAAAATTCTTAAAATTATTCAAAGGTCGCAAAAACGAGCCGAGGTATCTGCAAGTTTTTCAGAAACTATAGGGCTTCCTCTAATCCACCTAACTTATCCAGCAACACTTGAATATAAATACAAAAAAATAGTTTTTCATGTTAAAGGCAAACTAAGAAAACACATCAACCTCAAAACTTTTAAACACTTTGAAGGTGTTTTAAATCCATTAAATTATCGCAATGAAACTACAGTTTTATTTAAACAAATCAACAAAACAATTGAATGGGGTTTATACAAACCAAACACTAATTTAGTTGAACCTACTAATAACTTAATTTCACAAGACGAGTTAATCACTAGTTTTTTAAATTATTTTAAAAAAGCACTTAGCGAAGTTAACTTTCCAGTAGTAGATAAAAAACCGTTTGGTCTGTTTGCAGTTTCTGTTCGCAAATCAACTAACTCAGATTTAGCAGTTAACTTACATGTTTATGGTGAGCATAATTTCAAAGAACTTACTAACTTAATTTATAGTTCTGAGTTTTCACTTAAACAATTTGGTGTTTTTGTCTATAAAGATAAAACCACAAAACAGCATGAGGCTGACTATAGATTACTTAAAGGTCAATACTTTTTTAACACTAACTTTTTAAATAAAAATTACTATGTTACTTCCAACTCTTTCTTTCAGTTAAACTACCATACTTTTCAAAATATACTTACCTACATTAAAGACTTTAAAATATTTAGACCAACAGACATCCTTTTAGACGCTTTTTCTGGAGTTGGTGTTTTTGGACTAGAACTCGCTAGCAAAGTTAAAGAAGTGTATTGTGTTGAGATAGTTAAAGACCAAGTGCTGGCTTTAAAGAAAAATATATACGAAAACAAAATACCAAACGTTAAAGCCGTGGTTTCAAATGTTTTGACTTGGGTTGACTATAAAAAACACGATTTTGATGTTATGTTATTTGACCCGCCAAGAACCGGACTGGGCGAAACGGTGTGTAAGTTTATTTGCGCAAAAAAACCAAGAAATGTAGTTTATGTTTCTTGTAATGTTGAAACTTTAGTTAAAGACTTAAAAATGCTTGCAGAAGAATATGAAATCACTTCAATTAAAGGTTTTGATATGTTTCCATATACTGCACACATTGAAACAGTGGCACTTTTGACTAAAAAAGTACAGCAAACCAAGTGATTTAATATAAATAACCATTTATTGTTTATATATTTGGTTTATATTACTATTTACTCAACATAATTAACAATTTCATTGAATACCCTTTATAAAATCAAATAAAAAAAGCACATAAAACACTTAATGCGTTCAGTATGTGCTTAAAAAGTGCGGAGTAAACACTGTATGTGTTGAGTAAATTAACAAAAGTGTTGAGTAAAACACAGCAAAACTAACACTATTGCAATTTTTTAGTTTGAGATAGTAGAAGCACTATCTAATTTTTAATTACATCTCACCTGTGTTTGTTTTTTCTAACACCCTAAACACACAAATACTAGTCAACGAAGAAGTAAACAGGAAATATAGGTGCTTAATATGTTTTATTTTTAAGTAAAAAAAGTTTTTTATTTAAACATATTGTCGAGGTGATATTTATGAAAAAACTTTATTTACTTGTTTCGTTTATTTTAGTTAGTACACTGTTTTTAAGTATTTTATATCCGAGCAAAGCAAACGCAAAAACAAATCTATATCCATATGTTCGTTTTTACATGCAAGACAAAACAACTAAATTGATTAACTTTTATACAGAAGAACCAAAGAAGCAGTTGTCAGAAGAAGATAAAAAAGAAAGAGCTAGACTTGAAATTGCAAAACAAAAAACTTCATATAGACATATTAAGAAAACATACATTGAATATCTTAATTATGCAAAAAAGGTTTCTTTTGTTTTGCAAGTTGTATCTGAGTTTTCAAATCAAGGTTCAACTAGCACAGTACAAGAAATAACTACTGAGCGAATTGTTGAAGAAAACGAAAAGTATACACAAACTGGAACTTTTAAAATGAGTATGAGCGGTACTATTAGTACACCAACTAAATCACCACTTAACGCAAAAGGCGAGGCAGGTGTAGAAAGTAAACTTGAAAATAAACTAGAAAAAAGCAAATACGAGAAAAATAAAGAGACTAAAACTATTAAAATTGAACCAGGTTGTAAATTGGTGGTCAGAAAAATGGGATATGGTTATCTTTTTAATGGATACGCAACTCGCAGTGTTTTTTGGATATACGAAGACTGGGGTGAGTTTCAATTTGTTGAACACACCGGTATCTACATTTCTTATAGAATAGAAAGAGACTACTAGATGACAAAGAAAACAAAATTAAAAAACCTAGTTATTTTGGCACCAATTTTGGCAATTTTAATTGTTTGTTCAGTGTTAATTATTGTGTATTTAGTTCCAAAAAACTTTACCGTAAAAACAATTAAACAAACAAGTGTTTTTACTGAGTATAAAAACAGACAAAACTTTTATCTTTATTCTAACCGAAAAAGTCCTTGGTTTTTAAGTCCTGATAAAATTAAATCTATTTATTTAAAAGAAAAAAATACAAGTGAATCAATTCAGGTCAAACACCTTGAGACTAGATACAGAGGTCCAGAAGAGATTCAAGAAAACAGCAAGAACACTAAATATTTTCAAAATATTTTAACAGTTTCAATAGTTGACGAGTTTAAAAAGAATATTACTTTCGGCTCAAGTCTTTTGGTACTTAATTTTAAAAATAGCAAAAGTTTATCTTTAGAAATTGGGTTAGTTCAAATAATTCAGTCTAGCTTAATTGCAAAACCTTTTGCTTTAGAATACTCAGTTAACGTAACTTATAACAGC
>CAUUIA010000027.1:0-10329 GCA_963545195.1 uncultured Acholeplasmataceae bacterium | reverse complement strand
AAATGACAAAACGCTTTATAAAACCAACCCTGACTACGTAAGAATTAAAAGTGTGTTTTTTACAAAAGATAGCGACTTTTTTTATCTAAATGTTAACTTCGCATACAAGGCATTAGGTGAGTTTCACAGTAGTTTAACTGCTCGTGTTCAGTTAAGTGAAGATAAAAAAACTGGCGAAATTAAACTAACTTTAGATAAACTATGGTTAGGTAAAATCGGAGTTAGCTGGTCTTTTGGCAAGAAAATCGCTGATACTTTTGCCAAAAAAACAGTAGATAGCGCTTTGAACAGTTTAAAACAAATGATTGCTAAAAGTGCACCATACATGTCTTTAGATATCACTAAAGAAAACGCAGTTTTAAAAATAAATAAAGAAGGCATGTGGAGTTATGTATCTAAGTCAATTGACAAAGACTACGAAGTTGAAGAAACTAACCCAAACGGAACAACTAAAAACAAGAGTTTGCTTAAAACTGTTAAAGAGTTTATGGACGAAAACTCACTTTATGATTTCACAGTTTCTAAAAACTCAGTTAAGTTAACGCTAGATACCAGCAAAATTTATGCAAAAGACGAAGTCACTCAAACAGAGCGTCCTGCAATTAAAAGTGAAGATGAGTTAAAAGACTACTTTAAACAAAAAACCACCGATATTTTCATGAGTGCATTAAACAAAACAAACAACAAAGCAAACGAACTTTACATGACAATTTCAATGGAAGAAATTAACCAACTATATCGCTACTTTTTGGAAAAAAATGGTTTTAAAAAAGACGAGGCGATGCGTACTTTTAAAATTGGTTCAACTGAAATTAAAGTCAAATATAAAATAGATATCAAACCGTTTATTAAAAAAGTAGACGGTAAACCTATGCTAACTATCCGTTTAATCTTAACTGTCACAAACGTAAGCGGCGAGCCTGGTCTTGACGGTAAATTTTTCCAGACAGTAGTAGACACCGTAGTTAAACCAAAAATTGAAGGCAAAAACATTTACTTAAATATACTTGATGAAAACAAAAAAACTAACATCACAATTGGCAAAGACATCAAACTTTCTCACAACCGCGCAATTAATTTACTCTATTTATTTTCAAAAAGTGTTGATTACTTGGATAAAAATCCAACTTTTAACAATATTTTAAGTTCGCTTTCCCCAGAAACCACAATTAGCCCAGACCTTGAGTTTGACGAAGAAAACCAGGTAATTAGAGTTAAGTGTTTACTTAACGAGGCTAATTCTGACTTAATTGAAACTTTAAAGAAAACAAAAGAAAACTTAATTCAAGCGCTAGATAAACACACAGACACAATTCAAAACAAAAACATTAAAAACGAAGTTAATAAACTAAAAGAAAAAATAAATAAAGGGGGGAATATCAACGCTGCTGACACTAAAAAACTCTACGACACTGTAGCAAGTGAACTTAAGTCTACTGGCGAAATTGAAAAATTTAAGTCAGGAGTTTACGGTGAGCTTAAAAAAAGTGGTGTTGACTTAGATATGCTTAAATCTATTTTCTCGCCAAAAATCAGTTAAATTTGTTTGCAATTTTAAAAAAGCACTAACTGTAGTTAGTGCTTTTTTAATTCATTGTGTGTTGTTTTCTGTGCTAAAAATTATTAGTCTAAAATTTCATCGTTTAGTAAAAAATCCTCAACTCCTATGTAAAAAATGCCATTGGTGTCGTGTCTTGGAATGATTTTATTTCTTACAATCACAATTTTTTTAAAAGAGTCGCCAATTTTTTTAAGAGATAGTGTTTCTTGTGCTAATTTCTCTTGTGTGTCTACATTTAAAGCAACTTGGATGTAGTATCTTAAATGTCCCTTGTTTACCACAAAATCAACTTCTAGTTGAGTTTTTTTGCGATTTCCATCTTGCTTAAACTCACACTCAACTACGCCGACGTCAATATTGTATCCACGGCGAATTAAGTCGTTGTAGATTATATTTTCCATAATATGATTTGCTTCAATTTGTCTAAAATTTAGTCTTGCATTTCTAAGACCAATATCTGCAAAGTAGTATTTTAAAGGTGTTGAAAAATATCTGGAACCTTTTACATCATACCTGTTAGCACGGTATAAAACATAAGCCTCTTCAAAAAAAGTAAGGTAGTTTGAGATAGTGTTTGCAGATATTTTAATTTGTTTTTCCGATAAAAATCGTTTTGCTAGTTTACTTGGATTAGTTAGTGAACCTATTGCAGAAGATGTAAAATCTAAAATCAGCCCAAGAATATCACTTTCATTTTGTATTTTATTCCTTTCAAGAATATCTTTAATATAGGTTTCTTGAAATAGATTTTTTAGGTATTGACTTTTTTCAAAATCGTTTTTCAAACCATAAATATAAGGCATTCCTCCGTATACTAGGTAGTTTTCAAACGCTAAATCTTTGTTTTCATATAATTCATAAACTTCTTTAAATGACAAAGGATTTACATGAATTCCATCACCACGGTCCCTAAACTGAGTCAACAATTCAGTGGAAAGCATTTTAGAATTACTACCAGTTACATAAATGTCTAGATTTTTATTTTTAGTGAGTCCTAATAGTACATCAACAAAAGACACATTTTTAACTTGACTATCGGTGTAAGGATTGGTAACATTTTCAGATAACTGGATTTCGTCAATAAAAATATAGTGCATTTGATTTGGGTTTTTAGTTTTTTCTTTAATATAGTCATTTAATCTAAATGGATTTCTGTATTTTAGATTATCAATATCATCAAGTGCGATTGCTATAATTTGTTTTTCTTTAACACCTATTGACAAAAGATATGCTTTGTATAAATTAAAGAGAAGATAAGACTTTCCACATCTTCTAATTCCAGTAATAATTTTAATTCTTCCGTTATCTTTTTTGTCAATAATTTTATTTAAATAACTATCTCTTTTAATTATCATATAAACCTTTCATAAATAATTAAGGTGGAAATACACCTTTTTATTACGAGTTTATTTTACCACAAACCTAGTGTGTTCCTTTAAATTTTAAAAGTTTTTATCTCTATTTGTCTACAAATTTACAAGAAAATAAACTAAGACAATTAAATCTATTAACCCAACTATTTATTCCAATTTTTTATATTAGCTCGTTAAGATTTATTGGTCTCACTCGCGATATATTTTGTTGCATTACTATATTTTTCAGTAAATTCAGCCTGAGAAATAAAACAAGAATCTGGAATATTGAAAAACTGTTTAGACTTTAATTTTAAAATGTTTTTAACTTCGTTTTTAGGTTTTATGCAAACTATATCAAAGCCATACTCAAAAATCAGTTGTCCTAAAGACACAGTTTGAGTGGACCTAACACCTGCTTCTCCTTTTAAAAAACTCCTAACTTTCTCTTCAAGGAAATAGCCTAGTTTAGCGTTTTTACCATAAACCATAAAAAGCAAATCACTTGCTTTTTTCCAGACAGCAAGACATAGATAAACTTGGTCACCTTGGAAATATTTAGCCTTTTCTATTGTGGTGTCATTAAAAGTAGCGCCCCAAGTTTTTGCGTCATAACTTACTGCTTTTACTTCAAGAAACATGTCTTTGTCTGGACTTAACTTACAGTCAAATCCATGTTTATCTGTGTTAATTAGTTCGTATCCCAAATAGTGTCCTACCATTGAATCTCTGATTTCATTGATAAAACTGTCAGTGTCTCCTTTTTGCCATTTTTCTTGGACTTTAGCAACTTCTTCTAATGCCAAAAACCCTTCTAGTAAAAATTCGTTGTCTATTGGTTTAAAATTACCTTTTTTAAGCAAGTCTATCACTAAAAACGACCTCCTGGAAATTGGTGTCTATTTTGTTTAATTCAGCAAATTTATTAATTCGCAAAATCATAGCATCGCTTATTTTAGGTTCTTTGTAATTTAAAGCAGTTAAAATTTCAAATGCTTTATTTTTATTGTTAATAGGTTCAGGCAACTGAATCAAGATATATTTGTGTTGTTTTTTGTCTTCTTTATTGATTTCGTAAACCGCTTGAGCAGTCGTGCCACTGCCAGCGTAAAAATCTAAAATTAAGGCGTTTTCGTGTTGTGTACACCTAATTAAAAATTTAATTAATTCAACAGGTTTTGGTGTGTCAAATATCCCATTCAAACCTAGCTTTTTTAAATCGTTTGTGCCTTGTCTTGAATAAAAATCTAAAACAGAAGATACATTGTTAACAGCATCTTTTAAGTATTCAATTTCATATGGTCTACTGTTTTTGAAACATAGTTTGTTTTCTTTATGTAACTTAATAAATTTTTGCTTGCTTGACCAACTGCGTGTTTTAAGGGGTTCTAAAGTTAGGTTGATTTCATCAATTTTTAAATAATTGGGTTCGCCTGGTGTAGATAAGTCTTTAGCAAAGTATATCTCGCCGTTTTCATCAATATTTGAATAGTTTAATATCCAAGTTTCACCAGTTTCTAAAACATAATCACAAATACTTTTTTTAAGTATCTCGTTTGCAAGAGTAGATGATTTTTTATATGCAGTTTTAACTTTTTGAATAATTTGCTTTATTTTTTTACCTTCTAAAGGAGACTCTATTCTGTTTATATAAAATCTCGGTAAATTAGTTTTAGACTTAGCATAGGCAACAACATACTCGTGTACTACATTGATATGTTTAGCGTTGCTTCTTTGAGATTGCTTTGTGATAAAAATCCCTGCTTTGTTTTCCTTGCCAAAAACTTCATCGCAAACCTGCACAAGACTAGCAAACTCGTTGTCGTCAATTGAAATAAAAATTACACCTGTTTTTTTGAGCAATTCTTTTGCCTCAATTAGTCTTAGTTTGATGTCTAGAGACCATTTTGAGTTATTGTCGCTATATGCAAATGTGGAATTTTTAGTATTGTAAGGCGGGTCAATGTAAATAAAGTCTATCGTTGATTTAAACTTTTTAAATTCAGTGCTTCGCATAATTGCTAAATTGTCGCCAATATAAATTATGTTTTTATCCACTTTACCCTCCTTTTAAAATTTTTTAAAAAAAATCTCGTTTATTTAAAAATAAAACTCTGATTAACATCAGAGTTTAAAATCAAATGGAGCAGACGAGGGGAATCGAACCCCCATTTCAGCCTTGGCAAGGCCGTATAATAACCGTTATATTACGTCTACGTCTCTATTCACTTAACAAAATAATTTTACCACATCACGAAAATATTACAAATTATTTGATTGAATAGAAATATAATTGAAAAATTTAAAATAAACTTCCATTAAAACCACCGAATCCATTAGTGCATCGTGGATCTTTTTGCCAGGTTCTTTTTCAAAATAAGTTTTATAAGCGTTAAAAAGCGATACGTCGTTTTTTAACACAAAGTAATCTTTGTGCAGACGAGAAAGGTCAACGAAATCAGTTTTTTCAAAGAAATTTGGAAGTTGGTGAAACTTAATATTTGCAACCAAACAAGGGTAGTCAAAGTTACCCCAAACTACAAACTTGGTGCCAGTTTCTTTTAGTTTTTTTAGCTGATTGTAAAAGTTTTTAAAGGTAATTGCGGTTTTTTTATACTGGTCTAAGTCAAGTGATAAAAACTCAGTAGTTTTTTTGTCAATTTCTAAACTAGATTTTACAAACTCAGTTTTTTTTGCCAATATTTTTTTGCTTTGGTCAGTCAAGACATAGCCAAACTGAATGATTTGTTGAGGTGACTTAATTTTTCTTAAAGGAAGTAAAGTCATTTCAAAGTCAATAAAGCAAAGTTTATCAAAACTCAGCAGAGTTCGATACATTTCGCTTCTGATTTTGTTTAAATCAAAAATTAGTCTTTTGGGATTAAGCGCAAATATTTTAAAAATTCCTGCAACCTGGAAAAACTTACCGTGGTCATTTTTAGAAACTACTGAATTTTCTTGAAACTCAAGTTCAACCAAGTAGCCAACTTTAATGATTTCAAGAAAATAATTTAAGTTTTTAGGCAGTCTAAAACGAAGTACTTTATTGTTTTCAAGTGCTTCAATTTCTCTTTTTATTTTAGAAATTTTTTTAACAATAATAGTGGCTTGGTTCATTCTTTTAACTCCTTGATTTGTCTAATTTGATTTAGCCTTAATTTAAATGTTTTGAGTTCCTCAATGCTAGCAGACTTTAGTTTAGCAACCGAGCCAAAATGACGAATTAACGCATGTTTTTTTGCGTCTGAAATTCCGACTAAATTATCTAACTTAGTTTTAAAAGCTGTTTTTAAGAGTTTTGCTTTATGGGTTTGATATGAGAACCTATGGACTTCTTCAGAAATTCTAATTAAAAACTTGTATAAATAACTGTGTTTATCAAGTTGATGTGAATAGTTGTTGTAAACTAAAGCAGTTAGCTTGTGGTGTTCATTTTTCTTAAGCCCAATAACCTGAATATTTTTGTTTAAAAGCCTAATTTGCTCAATGGCTACTTTAACTTGATTTTCAGCGCCATCTACCGCAATTAAATCGGGTAGATAAGCGATTTCTGTATCTTGAATACGTCTAGAAATTACTTCTTTAATCCCAGCAAGATCGTCGTTTTTGGGTGTGTTTTTTAAGTTAAATTTACGGTAAAGTGACTTTAAAAACTGTCCGTTTTTTAAAACTATACAGCCGGATACTTGCGCCTCTCCTTGAATTTGTGCGTTGTCATAAGCCTCAATGGTCTCAGGCATAAAACCTATTTTGCTTTTCAGTTCTTCCAGTCCTTTTTCTAAAATTAAAGACTTTTCTAAATACACAGCACTAAACTTAGTCAAGATACTTTCTGCATTTTTTTGAGCAAGTTTAGTCAAGTCATGTTTTTGACCTTTTTTAGGAATTTTGGCGAGTTTACCAAATCTAGTACTTAAATCTTCTACTTGAAAGTTATCTGAAAACAACAGTTCATCTGAATAAATTCTAGATTCATATATTTGTCCTAAATACTGAAGTGCGTAGTCTTTAGGGTCGCCAACATACTCAAAAATATTTCTTTTCTGGTCAACAGTTTTGCCAAACCTTTGAATCAAAATAGAAATAGCTACGTATTTTTTGTCAAAAGCGATTCCTATAATATCTCTGTTTTGTGAGTCGTGACTATTGACAGTTTGATCTACTATTGTTGCTTTAATTGCCTCTATTAGATTTTTAAAATCCAGTGCCAACTCAAAGTCTGAGTTTTCTGCGCACTCTTTCATTTTTACATTCAAAGTTTTTAAAATGTCTTTAGCCTTGGTTTGAAAAACACGCTTAACTGCTTTGGCAAGTTCTTTTGCCGTAAACTCTTTTTCTAAATCAGATATGCCTAAGTTATTGGCCAGACCTGTTAAGATATCTTGGTCAGTTTTAGAAATTTTTCCGACTCTTTTGGGAAAAATTCTATTCAATACCTCGCAAGTTTCTCTTGCTTGAAAAGTATTTGGAAAAGGGCCAAAACCGTTGAAGTTAAATTTACGCACTCTTTTGACCAAAAGTTTGGTATAAGGTTTTTCAACTACCACAATGTATGGATATGTCTTGTCGTCAATTAGTCTGATGTTGTATTTTGGTCTGTATTCTTTAATTAAATTTTGCTCTAAAATCAAGGCATCTTGCTCTGTGTTGCAAACAACGTACTCAAGGTTTTCAATTTCCTTAACTAAAAGTGCGGTTTTGCCAAAAACTTTTGCTTTAAAATAAGAAAGCACACGGTTCTTTAAGTTTTTTGCCTTGCCAACATAAATAACGCGACTATCTAAGTCGCGCATTATATAAACCCCTGGGTTTTGGGGTAGATTTTTTAAATTTTCTTCAAGTGTTAATTTCATATCTTAGTTTTAAACTAAGTTATCTTAAATTGAAATTAAAACTCAATTTGCACGTTGCCAGCTAGAATTTCTTCAAGTGCTTTGCCAACTTCTTTGTCGCAAAGTGAGTTTTCAACATGAACTTTTTTGCTTTGAATAAGTTTAGCAACTTTTGCAGAAGTGTAGGCTAGTTTATATTTTGAATTGATGATTTTAGTCAGTTCATCAATTGAAGGATAACGCATTCCGTCTTTTTGTTTATTCATAAATTATTTCTCCTTTTGGATTGCTTCTATATAACTTTTAAAACTGCGTTCAGAACGACATTCTTCGGCTAAAACTATAGCTTGCAGAGTTTCTACAGTTTTAGAGATTTCTGAGTTGATAACTATGTAGTCATATTTATCTGCACATTTAAACTCGTTTTTCGCTTTTTCAATGCGTTCAGAGATTCTTTGGTCAGTTTCAGTTCCGCGTTGTTTAAGTCTTGAAATTAAATCTGCTTTCGTAGGCGGGGCAATAAATATATAAATTGCATCAGTTAGTATACTTCTGGCCATCAAAGCGCCGTTGACATCAATTTCTACCATCACGTTTTTACCAGTTTCTCTTAATCTTTCAACTTCTTCAAAAAGCGTGCCATAGTAGTTGCCAACAAAATAATTCCATTCTAAAAACTCTTGGTTTTCCAGTTTTGCCTTAAAATCTTTCTCGGAAATAAAATAATAGTCAACACCGTGTTTCTCTCCATTTCTTGGTGAGCGAGTAGTTGCTGAAACTGAGAAAACAAAATTATTTACTTTTTCAAACAACGCTTTTCTAATTGAAGATTTGCCTACCCCAGAAGGGCCAGACATCACAATTAACAGGCCTTTTTTTGCTTCTTTCATAATGTTAATTATATATTATATTTTTGCTTTTTAAAAGTATTTTTGAAAATAAAAAAGCCTGGTTAAAACAATTTAGTAGAAAGGAGAAGAATGAACCACTAAATTATTTTATCCTCGGCTTTTTTAAACTAAAATAAAGAAAAATTATTCAGGTTTTTGAATTTCTAACTCAAGTTCAGCCATAATCTCCGGGTTTTTCAGCAAGTATTGTTCAACTTGTGCTTTACCTTGACCGATTTTTTCGTCTTTTAATGAAAACCAAGAACCAGCTCGCTGAATTAGATTTTTTTCAACCGCCAAAGTGATAATTTCTGAAACTCGCGAAAAACCAGTTCCGTACCTAAGTTCAATAGAGCAAGACCTAAAAGGCGAGGCGACTTTATTTTTAACTACTTTAATGTTAACTAAATTGCCGTAAAGTGTGCCATCTGCTTGTTTTAAACTTTCGCCTTTTCTAACTTCTATGCGCTGAGTTGCATAAAACTTAAGTGCACGGCCACCGGTTGTAGTTTCAGGACTACCAAAAAGTACACCAACTTTTTCTCTAATTTGGTTAATAAAAATTAAAGTGGTATTAGATTTTGCAACAATTCCGGAAAGCTTTCGCATGGCCTGACTCATTAGTCTTGCGTGCAGTCCAACATGGCTGTCTCCCATATCACCGGCGAGTTCCGCTTCTGGAACTAATGCGGCAACGCTGTCTACAATCACTAGTCCGATTTTGCCACTTTTAATTAGTTCTTTAGTAATTTCAAGTGCTTGCTCGCCGCTGTCGGGTTGAGAAATTAAAACATTTTTGCAGTCCACACCAAGGGCTTTTGCGTAATTGACGTCAAGCGCGTGCTCAGCGTCTATAAACGCACAAACTAGGCCTTGTTTTTGTGCTTCTTTAATCGCGTGTAAAGTCAAAGTAGTTTTCCCGCTAGACTCAGGTCCGTAAATCTCAACAATTCGCCCACGTGCGTATCCACCAACTCCAAGTGCTTTGTCTAAAGCAAGTGAACCACTTGGAATAGTTGCGATTTTTTCAAACGCTTCGTCTCCATCTAAAATCATCACGGAACCTTTGCCAAATTGTTTTTCAATATTTTCAAATATTTTTTGAAAGTCTGTATTATCAGTTGTTTTATTTGCCATTTATTTTACCTCGCATATATATTTAAGAGACTTTAAAAAATTACTTAAAAATAATTTATTTTTTTACTAATTAGTTTACAAAATGAGTAGAAAAACGCCTAAAAACCTGAAAATAGTAATATGTTAAAAAAGTCAAACACCAAGGCGGTATTTGACTTTTTTCGCTAGTTTGTAGTCTAAACTGATTTAAAAATTTCTGCTCTAAGTTGCCAAATGTATTGCATACCAGACCAGATAGTTAAGATAACTGAAATTAAAATTAAAGAAAACGAGATTGCTGGGAAGCGAGCAGTTATCATTTTATCTAGACTAAAGCCATTAAAAAGCAACCAAATTAGCGCACCTAGAGTAAAGGCTGTTTTGACTTTACCAAGCCAAGCGGCAGCAACAACTTTGTTTTCACCAACTGCGACTAGTCTAGCCGCAGTAACTAAAAATTCACGCGTTAAAATTAAGATAACTGAAACTAAATAAAGCAGTAAAAATAAGCGAATCCCAGAAATTTTGATGCTAAATTGTGCTTGCCAAAATGGAAAAACTGGCAAAAAAATCAGCGC
>CAUUIA010000026.1:0-10620 GCA_963545195.1 uncultured Acholeplasmataceae bacterium | reverse complement strand
CTGGCCTTGTTTTTTAATGTCACTTTGCCTTGAGTTACCTGAGACTGTATTTGGTCACCCTTGGGTTTTGACTCACCAGACAAAGATGTCAAAATCGCTTGGCAATACCATTTACGCAGATGAGCTAGTCAAAACTTTTGGTGTAGATAAAGTCCGTTTCTATTGTCTTTCAGAAATTCCTTTTAAAGACGACGGTAACTTAACTTATGACTTAGTGCTTGAAAAAACCAATACAGAGTTAGTCAATACCCTTGGTAATTTAGTTAACCGCACATTTGGAATGTTGGCTAAATACTTTGACTCTAAATTCAGGCCAACCTATGCAAGTTTTGATAAAAACTTTGCAGAAATTGATGCCTACATTGAAAGTCTGCCCGGTAAATTAACTGATTTATTTCAAGAATACAAAGTAGCAGAGGCTGCTAAAACTATCTTAGAACTAGCGCGTTTAGCTAATAAGTTTATTGACCTTGAAGAGCCTTGGAACTTATTTAAAAACCAAGAACACGACAAACTAATGGCTGTTTTAACTACACTCTTTAAAGTCATTCGTGTACTTTCAATTACCTTGCTGCCGTTTATTCCAGAAACCGCTAAAAAAATTCAAGCGATGCTAGAAATTAGTGAAGACTCACTTGAATCTGTACTTGTAAAAACTCCTTTTAAAGAAATTGTCTTTAAAAAACCAGAAATTCTTTTTGTCAGACTTGACAAAAAAGACCTTGAGTAGTTTTATGAAAACCAAAGAAAAAGCCCCTGTCTACATAGAACACACAAACAAGCAAACTCAGTTAAATAAATCTAAAAAACTTACCTTTTATAGAACCCTAAATCCAGTTGAAATTCCTTATACTGAAAAACAAGCCAAGAGACGTGAGTTTATCAAAAACAAAGTTTTACCTGAAGGCAATCGTCTTTTTATGGCGGTGTTTTTCACCTTTATCTACGGAATTGGTCTGGCCTGGTTTCTAGAGGCTTCATACGTTCGTATGTATACAGGTGGGGTGCCTGGAATTGGACAGTTAATTGTTGACTTTTTGCATCACGTTGCCAAAGTTAATTTAAACCAAGAAAACGCCAAAACTGTGCTTTCGCTCTTTATCATAGTCGCAAATATTCCAATCCTATTGCTTGGCTGGTTTAAGGTTTCAAAAACTTTTGCGTTTTACTCAACTGTGTCAATCGTGCTGCAAGCAACTTGCGTTAAGTTTCTGCAAATTGATTTGCTTAAAACCACTTCACCTTTGATTTTAGCGATAGCAGGTGGGATTTTTATTGGCGTTGGAACCGGTGGAACCCTTAAATACGGAGGTTCAACTGGTGGTCTTGACATAATTGGACAAGTTCTGGCTTTAAATAAAGGTAAAATGTCGGTTGGAAAAATTTCAACCATTATGAACTTAACGATTATTTCACTAGGTTGTTTTTTTGCAATGTTTGCAGACCCTTCTAACTCCATAATTAAAGCATTTGTCGAAAACATCGGCGGACCTGATGGCAAAATCCTGAAAGGAATTGGTCAACTTAAAGATAAACCTCAGATGCTTTATGCTCTTTACGTCTTTATCTTTACATCAATTAGACTACTAATTTCAATGGTTGTGATGGACAAAATCCACAATTCCTATAACTTAATTGAAGCCTTGATTGTCACAACTAAAGAAACAGAACTTGCGCAAACTTTGATAAAAGAACTTAAACACGGAGTTACTTTAATTGACGCCAAGGGCGGATACAGTTTCCAAGACAAGTCAGTCCTGCTAACTGTTTTTTATCAGTTTGAAGAACAAAAACTAATTGACTTAATATTTAAAATTGACCCGAAAGCCTTTATTACCTTTAAACACATCTCTTCCTTTAAAGGTAGATTTAGAATTAAGGCTTTGGCCTAAGACTTTAAAAAACTTAAACCCATTTAAACCAACTTGGTCTAAATGGGTTTTTAACTTGGTAAAAATAAAAAACTCTGGTAAAACCAGAGTTTTTACAGTCAAATGGCGATGCAGAAGGGATTCGAACCCCCGACCGATAGCTTAGAAGGCTATTGCTCTATCCAACTGAGCTACTGCACCAACAAATAGAATTATATAAAAATAACCCTATTTTTTCAACTATCGTTTTTAAGTTAAGGGTAAATCCTGAAATTAGTACTTTTTAATGTGAAAAAAAGCAATAATAGTGCCAGCGAGTAAAAAGACAAAGCCAAGTACTGAAAGACCAAGTGAAGTGTATACCAAAGCGTGTTGTAGTGAATCTATCGTTACTCTGTGTAGTAAAAACAGGTTTAGCGTGATAAACACAAAACTTAGCGTCAAAACATCTAAGCCTAGTCTTAAAAACGCCAAATATTTCTTCTCTGAACCCGCTGAGTGGAATCTAGCAAGCAAAGTCAAAAAACCAGGAGTAAGCGCTAACCATTTAAAGTGTGCAAAGTTTTGGAGTTTAAAGGCAGTTAGAATTTGGCGAAGTACTTTGTGGTTAAAGGGCTTGGTGTAGATACTTTGGATAAAAAAGCCTGAGAACTCTGAGTTTTCGTAGCGACTTTCTACGCCCTTTGGAGTTGGCATTTTAAAGTCAAAGTACAAACATAAAATCACAGCTGTGCTGATTAGAATTGCTGCACTAACACCAGTTATTTTAAGTAAATTACTTCTAGTTGTACCTAAAATTAAGAAACAAAGCGCTACTAGAAATAAAGAAATAAAGGAGTAGTAAACATACGCATTTGAAACTGATTTAAATTTTTTAAAAAAACCAGATTTAGCAAAACTAAAAATTTCACCAACCGAAGAAGTTAAGGCAATCAGAAAATAAGCGGTGGTTAAAATAATTAAGATATAGGCAATAAATCTAAAAACAATTCTTGTTTTACTGGCTTCATTTGAAACTAAATATTCTCTAAGCATCACGTGCTCCTTCTTTTTGATTTTTATTTAAAAACAATATCTGTTAACAATGATAACACTTTTTAGGTGAAGTTATTTTTTTAATTAAAAAAGTGTGGTTTTCACCACACTTTTTCCGATTTATTTCGCAACTTCTTCTTTCTTAACTGGTTTTTTCTCTTTGTAGATAAGTCCTGCGATTGAAGTTGAGATTAACAACACACAAACACCTAAGTAGTACCAAGCAGCGTAAGTTTGCATGAACACAAGTGATTTAGTTAAGGCTTTTATATTTGCTTTGTCAGCAAAGTTATTGAATGCTTTGAAAGCAAATGGAAGCATCGTTAACATAAAGACAAATAAAGTAAAGGCCAATAGTGAACTATCTACTCTTGGTTTGCGGATAGCCGCAATTAAGAAGAACACAAACAAGCAACCAAGATAAACATTTAACAGTTGAGGAAGAATTACTTTATTTGCGTTGGCAACTCCTTCAAAATAAAGAAGTTTTTTCATAGTTCCGTTTGCTTGTGCAAATAGTTTTGCGTTAAAAAGGTCAGAAACAAATGGCGATGTTACATTATTTGGTAAACCAAGAAAACCAGTATTTAGGTTAATAGCTAAATAAAAAGCATCAACTGCAAACAACACGGCCAACAAACTAATTAACACTTTTCCTATAGTTGATTTACATAGCGATACTACGGTTAAACCTAAAACTAGTGAGAAAAATGGAAAAATTATTGAGAACACAACACCTTTGTCTAAACGTATTGCTTGAAATACTTTATCTATACTTGGTGCTATTTTAATCAAACCAGGAGCCGGTGAGTAAATTAAGAACACCAACACTAATAGTGTCGCCACTAAAAGCAGAGCAAACATAGTTTTTCTAAAAGCAACTGAGTCTGACTTATTTTTATTTTTTTGAGTTTTTTTATTGTAATTGTAGAAATCCTCGTCTACACGGGCATTTTTTTGTTGAAAAAAATAAGGTCTTTCTTTATACATATATCTCTCCTAAGAACATTTTTATTATATCATGAGCCCAAGAATCTCTATTTATTAAATATAAAAATCACGCCAATAAACTAAACCCCCTACTCAGTTTTTTTAAAAAAATAAAATTAAAATCAAAATTAGACAAAAATCAGCGAAATTATGCTATATTTTATACAAATTGCACGTTGGTGCGTTTGTATATTTCTAGTGCCTATTTTTAATCTTTTGAAATAGGTGGAATATATTAACATCAACGGAAGGAAACGAAAGAGGTGAATTTATATGGCTGTTGTAACAGTTAAGCAATTATTAGAAGCAGGTGCCCACTTCGGACACACTACAAAAAGATGGAATCCGTTAATGAAACCATACATCTTTGGACGTAAAAACGGCATTTATGTATTGGATTTAAATAAAACAGCGGAGAAGTTAGAAGACGCTTATAAGGCTCTTTTACAAATAATTAAAGAAGGTGGACAAATTATTTTTGTCGGTACCAAAAAACAAGCACAAGACGCTGTCAAAGAAGCGGCTGACCGTACAGGTCAATACTTTGTAGCAGAACGCTGGTTAGGTGGTACTTTAACTAACTTTAAAACAATTAAAAATAGAATCAAGTATCTAAACGAACTGATTGAAAAAAGAGAAGCAGGTGAGTTTGAACAACTTTCTAAAAAACAACAAGCAGAAAACGCACACATTATTGCTAAACTTGAAAAAAATCTAGATGGAATTCGCACAATGAAAAGAGTGCCAGACGCTTTATTTGTAGTTGACCCTTCAAAAGAGTTCAACGCAGTGCGCGAGGCTAAAAAAGTCGGCATTCCTGTGTTTGCAATTGTAGACACTAACTCAGATCCACGCGGAATTGATTACGTAATTCCTGCAAACGACGACGCTACCCGTTCAGTTCAATTAATTATCAATGTTTTGACCAACGCTGTAGTTGAAGGACAAGGCGGTGTAGTTGAAGCAATTGAATCTCAAGACGACATTCAATTTACTTTAGATTCAGTAGAAATTCCTAATCGCGATGAACGTAAATACGACTCACGTTTTGAACGTCCTGCTCGTAAACCTAAGTTCAACCGTGAACGCCAAGAACAAAAGCAAGCAGAGAAACTTGCGCAATCTGAAGAAAAATCAGCAAAACCTGCAAAAGTAGAAAAACCAGCAGAAAAAGCAGTTAAAGCTGAAGTTAAACCGCAAGAAACTAAGTTAGAAGAAAAGGTTGTTGAAAAACCTGTTAAAAAACCCACTAAAAAGGTAGAGGAAAAAGAAGTTAAAGCGGACGCTAAAGTAGAAGAAAAAGTAGCTGAAAAACCAGCGAAAAAAACAACTACTAAAAAAACAGTAGAAGAAAAACCTGTTGCTGAAACAGAAAAATCAGAAAAACCTGCAAAGAAAACTACTGCTAAAAAACCTGCTGCCAAAGTTGAAAAAGCATCTAGCAGTACAGGAACTAAAAAAGTTTCAAATGAAATTGAAGGTTCAACTTCTACAACTTTATCTGTTTTTGAACTTGAAACTAAAACTCTTGCTGATTTAAAAAACCTAGCAAAAGCCCTTGGCCTAAAAGGTTACTCAGCACTTAAAAAAGTTGATTTAATTCAACTGATTTTAAACCGATAATTTAAATCAACTAAACAAAGGGATTGCTAGTAACTGGTATATCCCTTTATTTTGAAATCAATAACTAAAAAAACCCAAAACTGCAATTATTTAGGAGGAATTTATATGGTAACTGCAAACGATGTAAAAATCTTGAGAGAAAAAACTGGCGCTGGCATGCTAGACTGCAAAAAAGCCCTTGAACAAACTAATGGCGATATTGAAAAAGCCGTTGACTTTTTAAGAGAAAAAGGACTGGCCAAAGCGCAGTCTAAACAAGGCAGAACAGCCGCAGACGGCTTGGCTCGTATCTTTATTGAAAAAGATCTTGCTCTAATTTTAGAAATCAACTCAGAAACTGATTTTGTTGCCAAAAACGAACATTTTTTGGAACTAATTGAAAAAGTAGGTGCTGTTTTAATTAAACATCCAGTGTCTTCAGTTGAAGAAGCACTTGAAGTCAAAGAAGGCTCACAAACTATTTCTGAAATGCTTTTAGCGCTAACTGCTAAAATTGGCGAAAAAATCACACTTCGCCGTTTAACTTACTTAAAAGCAGGCGCTGGACAAACTTTTGGTACATACCTACACCAAGGTGGTAAAATCGCCGCTTTAACTTTAGTTGAAAACGCAACTTTTGAAATCGCTAAAGACGTTGCAATGCAAGCTGCTGCTATGAAACCACAATATCTAAACCCAGAAAGCATACCTGCGGAAGTTCTTGAGCGCGAAAAAACCGTTCTTACTCAACAGGCCTTAAATGAAGGCACTAAACCTGAGTTTGTTGAAAGAAAAATTGCGGGTCGTATCCGTAAGTACTTTGAAGAAGTTTGTTTAACTGAACAGGCTTTCTTTAAAAACCCATCTGAAAAAGTTAGTCAATATTTAGCAAAAACTGACTCTAAGTTAATTGACTACATTTGCTTCAGAGTCGGTGAAGGTATTGAAAAGAAATGCCAAAGTTTTGCCGATGAAGTTGCAGAACAACTTAAAAAATAAGGTATTTATTTGCCTTTTTTAAAAACTAACTAAAGTAAAAAATGTATAAGTCAATTCTTTTAAAAATTAGCGGAGAGGCTTTAAAAGACCCAAGCGGACATATTTTGTCGCCCAGTATGCTTACAGACATTGCCAAAGAAATTAAGCAATGCGTAGACCTTGGAATTTCGGTTTCTGTAGTTGTTGGCGCTGGCAACATCTGGCGCGGGGCTATCGCTGAAAAACTTGGAATGGCCAGAGTTCAGGCTGACTACATGGGGATGCTTGGCACAGTTATTAATTCTCTGGCTCTCCAAGAAGCACTTGGCAAGGTTGGCCAAAGCGCGGTCGTGCTTTCACACCTTGAGGTTAAAAAAATCACTGAGCCTTTTGTGCAAACCAAAGCACTTGAACATCTTGCAAACAAGCGAGTGGTGATTTCGGCAGGTGGAACCGGACAACCTTTCTTTTCAACCGACACAGCCGCAGCCCTAGTAGCATCTTCACTAGGCGCAGACTGCATTTTAATGGCTAAAAACGGAGTTGATGGCGTATATTCCGCTGACCCTAAACTAAACAAATCCGCCGTACTCTTTAAAGAATTGACATACACTGAAATTATTGAGAAAAACTTAAAAGTAGTTGACAAAACAGCAGCCGCTCTTTGCCTTGAAAACAAAATCTCAACGCTGGTTTTTAATATGAGTAAAAAAGGCAACATTATTAAGGCAGCCAGTGGCGAACAAATTGGTACTTTAGTTAAATAATTTAAATAAAAATATTAAACAAACGTTAAAGGAGTTTTAAATGGTAGAACTAGATGAACTGCTTTTAGAAGCAGAAGATAAAATGCAAAAAACGATTGCGCATTTTGAGTCTGAATTAACACAAATCAGAACTGGCCGTGCCAATCCAAAAATTCTTGACAAAATCCAAATCTCATACTACGGAGTACCGACTCCTTTAGCCCAAGTTTCGCAAATCACAGTAGTTGAGGGTACTCAACTTTTTGTCAAACCTTACGACAAGTCTTTACTGAAAGACATAGAACACGCAATTTTGGCTGAAAACCTTGACATGCCTGTCAACTCAGATGGTGTGGGCGTGCGAATAATTTTTCCAAAACTTACAGAAGACCGCCGCAAAAATTTAGCTAAAGAAGTTGAAAAGGCTAAAGAAAACGCCAAAGTTTTTATCCGCAATGCAAGACGTGACTTAAATGACCAGGTTAAAAAAGCCAAGTACCCGGAAGACCTTGAAAAAGAAGGACTTGACGAAGCGCAAAAATTAACTGACAAATACACTAAAAAAATTGACGAAATCGCGCAAGTTAAAACTAAAGAGGTAATGTCTATATGAAAAAAACTACTAAACGCATGCGTACTACCCGAAGACCACGCACCCTTTCTTTAATTTCAATCATTTTAATTCTTTTTCCGTTTACCGGGATTCTTTCGCTTGAACGCTTAATTTACGCGAAAGACAAACTACCTGGAATTATTCGTTTTGTTTTAGGCCTGTTTATCTTTATTGGCTTTTTCTTATGGATTGCTGACATCGTGCTATTAATTCTTAGACGCTACAGACGCGAGGCTATTCTTTAATGCAAGTAACTAAGTTGGCTAAGTTTCTGATTTTGTGTCCTTTTACCAATATTTTTGGCCTTGACCGTTTTTACTTAAAAGAACATAAGTCAGGGTTAATTAGACTAGGACTTTTCTACGTTGGAATTTTTTACTATTTATTTGACTTAGTTAAGTTTTTCCAAAAAAAATACTCAGCAAACTTAAACGACTATTTAAAGCAAGAAATCAAGCCAGGTCATCTATTTTTAATTCTTTGTCCTTTAACTTCTCTACTTGGAATTGACCGCTTTGTCTATGGCTACAAAACAGCCGGTGCTATTCGCATGCTTTCTGGTCTACTTTTAGTTGGCTACGTTTTTCACTTAGCAGACCTTATCCTTTTGTCTGCCGGTAAATACAACGCCAACGAATTGTTTTAGTTAACAATGCCAAATATTTTAAAAAGAGCCGTTACTGGCTTTTTTATTTTAGCCCTGTATCTGCCGCTTTTAATTTTAAGTCCTGCTTTTTTGGGCTTTTTTTTGCTGAACCTAGTGCTCGCGCAAATCGCTGTCTTTGAACTCGCGCGCGTTTTTAACTTAAATCAAAATAAAGCAAAACTAACCGTTCTCCATATTTTGGTATTGTTTTTACAAGTTGCTACTTCTGCTATTGCTTTTCAAAGAAGTTATTTGCCGCAAATTGAACTAACTGAACTTAACTTAAGTATTTATCTGCTTTCCCTAGTTTTAACGCTGGTTATTGTTAATATCACTATCACTATTCTTTATTTTCACGAAAAGCAACAGCTCACCCAAAGTTATTTTTTAGTTAATTTTCTTGCGCTTTCTTTTGGTGGCATGGTTTTTCTGCGCGCGCATCATTTGCTTTTTGCTTTGTTTCCTTTAATGGTCACCATTCTAACAGATACTTTTGCATATCTTGGCGGAATTACTTTTGGCAAACACAAGATGAGTAAAATCAGCCCGAAAAAATCTTGGGAAGGTTTTTTTATCGGCACTATTTTTGCAGCAGTTGCGACTAGTGTTATCTATTTTCTTTTACTTCGTTTTTACTACACTGATGTTAGTTTTTTCGGACTAGCAAAACAAAGTCATCTGGCTTACTTTATATTACTTTTTTTAGTAGCGTTCGTGTTTGCTGTAATTGCGCAAGGCGGAGATTTAATATTTTCTGCATTTAAACGCCAAGCGAATGTCAAAGATTACTCAAACATCTTGCCAGGACATGGTGGAGTTTTAGACAGAGTTGACGCGCTTTCTGTAACTACTTTTTTGACCTACTTGATTTTCTTAATTTACACAGTCTTAGTTACTTTTCTTTTAAAATAGGGTACTTACATTGCCAAAAAAATCAATTTTACTACTCGGAGCCTTGGGCTCGGTTGGCCAAAAAGCACTAGACATTTTGATGACTGAAAAAACCCCTTACCGCCTAGTGGCAGTTTCTTTGTCTAAAGACCACGAAAAAAACCAAAAATATTTTGAAAAATACCAAAATAAAGTCAAAATTTGTATTCTTCAAAACAAACATTTTTTAAAAACATACAAATCAACATACCCAGAAATAACCTTTATAGTTGGTAAAAGAAATATTGAAAAGCTAATTTATTCAAAGAAAATACATACTGTTTTTAACTCAGTATCTCAATCTTTTGGTTTAATTTATTCATACTGGGCTTTGATGGCCAGAAAAACTTTAATTCTAGCCAACAAGGAAAGTCTCGTAATGGCGGGCTCAATTTTAACAAAAATTGCAAAAAGTAAACAGGTAAAAATTATTCCTGTAGACTCTGAACACAACGCACTTTTTTGTCTAAAAAATCATTTTGGCGAACTTAGTGGTATTGGAATCACCGCAAGTGGTGGTGCATTTTTTAACAAATCAAGAGCAGAGTTAAAACAAATTGACAAAGCAACTGCATTGGTTCACCCAACCTGGCAGATGGGCACAAAAATTACAGTGGACTCACAAACTATGGTTAACAAAACTTTTGAGATAATTGAGGCGATGTATCTATTTAACTTTCCTTTACAAGAAATTCAAGTGCTTCGCCAAAAAGACTCAAAAATTCATGCTTTTTGCGTGGCAAATGAGCACACTTACTATTTGCATTCCGAAAACGATATGTATCATCCAATTAAAAACGCTCTGCTTTGGCCACATACCTACAATTATTTTGAAATCAAAGACACGCTAACCGAAGTAGTTGAAGAAATACCGAAGGGTCGTTTCTTAGTATATGATAAATTACTAACTGAGTTTGACACTCAGTTTTTTGGCACAGTCTTTTCAATCCTTGACGACATTGCTATTGCTAAGTTTTTAAAAGGTTTGCTTACCTTTCAAGAAATTGATGAGTTCATCTTAAAAAACCTTTATTTAAAGGATTTTTCAAAGCGATTTAACTTAGGAAATATCTTAAAATTAAGCAAAAAAATCCAAAAAAAATTCAAGCATTAAAATTTTTTTCAAGCATTGCTTTTTTTTGACATATATATTTAACCTGAGTTTCGGAGATATGAAATTTAAAACAGAATTATCGGCTTTATCAAGCC
>CAUUIA010000025.1:0-10823 GCA_963545195.1 uncultured Acholeplasmataceae bacterium | reverse complement strand
TCTTTTCAATTAGCGCAAAGTCTTGGTCTGAAATCACAGAACCTGCTAAATCCATGTCGTAGTAGAAACCTTCTTCAATTGCAGGTCCAACCCAGAATTTAGTGTTTGGATATAGTTCTTGAATGGCGTATGCCAAAAGATGTGCAGCTGAGTGATTTAGAATTTTTAAAGCAAGTTCATCTTTTTTAGTTAAAATTAAAAACTCACCACTTTCTAAAATTGGTTCGTTTGCACCAATTAAGCGATCGTTTAGTTTAGCACCAACTGTGGCTTTTTTTAAAGAAAGTGAGATACTTTCGGCAACTTCTAAAACAGTTGCTCCAAGTGGGTATTCCTTTTTGTCTTTGTTCGGAAAAGTTAATTCTATTTTCATTTTTAAACTCCTTATGAAATTTAAGCGATTTCAACAATGTTTTTACCAGTAAGTATTTTTATCTTACTGCAAATTTGTAGAGCAAGTTGTACATCCCCAGTTTTTTCACTAATTTTTTTATAGTATTCTTTTAAGCTAAAATTTGATGAAAAAATTGTCGTTAGCCTGTAGTTTAAACGGTGCTCTAAAATTGGCACTAAAACAGATTTGTACAACCAGTCTGCGCCCTGTTCGGTGCCAATATCATCAAGTATTAAAACAGGTGTGTTTCTAAATAACTCTAGGTATTTTCGGTTATTTGGTTCAACAGGGTTAGCATAAGTAAATAAGTCTATCGGAAAAACGTGCAGAACTTCTGTGTTTTTACGACGCAAAGCAGTGGCTAGTGCTCTTAGTAAAAAAGTTTTGCCAACTGCGTTTTGACCTGTTAACATAAAACCAATGGGAATGTGTTCAGCAGTAATTTCTGAAATTACTCGGTCTGCGTGAAGTTTAGCGTTTTTTTGACCAGGCATTTTTTCTTGAAAACCACTAAGTTCAGCGTCTGGTTGTATAAACTTACCAGCAATAGATGCAGATGCTACTTTTTCAATTGGTCTGATTTTAAGAGCGTTGTTTTTATCTCTGTAAAGTTCAGCAGGTTTGTTTTGACTTAAGTAATAGTTAATATAAAACAAAATTGTTTGTTTATCTAAAGTGTTTAGGTCAATTTTAAGGTTTGGGTATTTTTTTAATATTGCTTTAATTTCGACTTGCATAATTAAAATCCTTCTACCAGTTTATCTGCCCAACTAGGCGAAAAACTACTATTGCTTGAATTTGTTTTTCTAGTTTTAGGAGTAGTATTTGAAATAAATCTTTCGGCTAATTTTTGTGAAAGTAAAACTGCGTCTTTCGTAGTTTTTACTTTATAGTCAATTATCCAAATGTTTAGGGCTTTTTCTAAAAAGGTATTTGAAGGTAAACGATCTACGTATTCTTTTTGTTGATATTTGCAAGAATGCAAAATTAACATATTTAGAATACCAAGGTTGACATTTTCTTTGTGTTTTTCTATAAAGTTAACAAGTTGTACAAAATCTTTTGCATCAATTTTAGAGACTTTAGTTTGTTGTTTAATCGCTTCAACAAGCGATTTTACATCAATTTCGTTCAACCATTCTGTAATTTCTGAAGCACTGTCTTCAGTGGTTTTTTGACTAAAACGATATGTTGAAATTGCAACTTTTAAAGCATCAATATTTGGTGCCTTTTTGTCTTTAATGTTGTCAATAAAAATCTCAGCAAGTTCTTTTTCTTTCAAAGAAAAGTTTAAAGCCAAAGAAATAAGTCGTGATTTATAACTTTCATTTTCAAGTTCAGTGCCAGCAAAAGCTACTTTAGATTTAGTTAAAAAACCAGTGAACTCAGCAAAATCAAACTCAGATATAAACTCAGGAACTCTAGTTTTGTCAATTCCGTAGCTTTCAGCTACTGCTATTTTTTTAGGGTCAAATGCTCCAAAAGTTTTAACTAAGTTAGTCTCAGTAATGTTAGTATAGTTTTTTGAAATAAAGGAATTTGTATGGAAAATTTGTTTAACTGAATTATAGGTTTCTGTACTAGGAATATTTTTTTGAAGTAAAACATGTAAGTTAGGATTTGCAAAAAATGAGTTGGCAGTCAGAGGATTGTTTAAAATTAAAACCAAGTTATTTTGGCTTTCAAAAGTATCAATTAGTCCGATAGCCTCTAATCTGCGTCTAGTTTCTGTTAATTCTTGTGGTGAGATATTTAGTAAATTTACAAAAAAATTGTGGTCAAAATCTAGAGATTTGCCCAGAGAAAAATTGACCAATTGTGCAAAAGAAAGGTAAAGCGAATAGGCTCTTTTGCCTAGAATTGGCAAGTATAGATAAGTTAAAACTTTTACTTGTTCTGCTGTTAACTGTGCTTTTTTATAAACTGTGATTTTAGTTGCCATAATGCATTTTTAAGACTGAAAATAGAGCAGAAACTTCGTTTTCTAAACTTAAATTCATATGATTATTATATACTACATAATCTGCAAAAAGCAATTTCTCATCGTTAATTATCTGGTGTTTTAGGATAGAAAAAAACTCTTTTTCGCTGTTTTTTCGGGTGGCTAAAAATCTATTTTTAGAGGTTTCTAAATCAGCGTATACTAGTACTACAAAGTCAAATTTATCGCGTAAATTTCGCTCAAAAAGCAATGGAACTTCAACAAAAATGTATGTGTCTTTAGAATTTGCTTGAACTTCTTTTAGTTTTGCAAAAACTTGCGGGAAAAAAATATCTTCAAGTTGTTTTAGTTTTTTTGGCTGACCAAAAACTAATTTTTTAACAGTTTCTTTCAGTTTTGTAGAAAGCGGCAATGAAAAAGTTTCGGCAATTTTTACCTGATTATTTTCATCTTGCCAAAGTGTGTCTACAATTTTGTCTGTAGAAATAGTTAGATGACCTTGTTTTTTAAGTGCAGATAAAAACTCAGTTTTACCAGAACAAATATTGCCAGTAATCGCAATTAACTTACTCTTGGCAAACTTCGCAGACATAACTGCCTCTTCCTGCAACTTTCATTTTTTTAATTTCAGAACCACATGCCAAGCAAGGTTTCCCTGCTCTAGTGTGTACTTTTAAATAATTTTGAAAACTACCATTTAAACCTTCGGCTATTTCAAAACTAGAAATAGTAGAACCACCAAGTTCCACTGCTTTTTTTAAAATTACTTTTGAGTTTTCTAAAATTTTTTCAAAGTCTGCTTTAGTCAATGTATCTATTTTTCTAGTTGGCAGGATTTTACTTGCAAACAAAACCTCGTCAACATAAATATTGCCAAGACCGGCAATGTTGTGTTGGTCAAGCAAAAAAGCCTTGACTAAACTACTTTTTCGCTTGGCTTTTAAAACCAACTCATCGGATGTTAAATCAAAAGGTTCTTTTCCAACTTTATCAGAAAGATAGTCATCAATTGAATCTGTTTTAACTAAAACAAAGTTACCAAATTTTCGTCTATCTACAAAATCCAGAGTTTCTTTGCCTTCAAAGTAAAAACGGACTCTAGTGTGTGAGTTAATTTGTGAGTTTAAGTAATATCTGCCTTCCATTCTCAGATGAGAAATCAAAGTCAGACCATTGTCTAAGTCTAAAAATAAATATTTTGCGTGTCTACGAACCGACTTGATTTTAGTGTTTTTGGTTTGAGATATTACAGAACTTGAAATAATTTTTTCGTTAGAAAAATTATCTATAGCCTCAATTTTTTTGCCGGTTATAGACTTGCTTAAGTATTTGCGGACATTTTCAACTTCAGGAAGTTCAGGCAATTTACACCTCTATCCAGCGTTTTGCGCTGCTTTCGCTAACAACTAGCGGCACATTTAAATCAAAATCAGTCATGATTTTTTTAATTTCAGGAATTAAATGTTCTTCACCTTCTTTAATTTCAAAAATCAACTCATCGTGAATTTGCATAAGCATTCTGCTCTCGGCTTGCTGGTCTTTTAAAAACTTACTGATTTTTAGCATAGATATTTTTAAAATATCGGCAGCAGTTCCCTGAATTGGTGAGTTAACCGCAAGTCTTTCAAAAAGTTTTGGGTTGCGACGAAAATAAAGAGTTTCTGGATCTAAATAACGTCTTCGGCCAAATAAAGTCTCAGTAAATCCGTTAGTTTTAGTGTCTTGAATTTGATTTTCTTGCAGTGGCAAGACTTCAGGGTAGGCAGCAAAGTAAGTTTTAATGTACTGATCTGCTGTTTTGATGTCTAAAGAAAGTGCTTTGCTTAGACCATATGCAGACATTCCATAAATTAGTCCAAAGTTAATTGCTTTGGCTTTGTGTCTTTGTTCTTTGTCTATATCTTTAGTGTTAAAAATACGCATCGCGGTCGCAGTGTGGATGTCTTTATTTAAAGAAAAGTCTGTAAGCATATTTTTGTCTTTAGATATTGTGGCTAAAACTCTTAGCTCAATTTGTGAGTAGTCTAGAGAAAGGAAAGAAAAACCAGTTCTGACAACAAAAGCGTTTTTGATTTTAGTTCCGAGTTCTGAGTGCGCAGGGATGTTTTGTAAGTTTGGATTAAAGGAACTTAAGCGTCCTGTTGCAGTTTGAGTTTGGTTGTAAGTTGTATGCACAATATTTTCGTTATCTACAGATTCAAGCAGTCCAACTACGTAAGTTTGCAAGATTTTGGCGTATGTTCGGTACTCTAAAATAAGTTTAACAATAGGATAAACTTCTGAGTACTCAGTCAAAGTTTCTGAGTCTGTAGAAGCAGCTCCTTTTGCGGTTTTTTTAGTTTGTTTTAGGCCTAAGTCTTCGTATAACAATTTAGCAATTTGTTTTGGACTAAGTGGGTTTAAATCGTATCCTGCAAGTCGGTTAATTTCTGCTTTTAGTTCCACTAACTTAACTTCAAACTCTGCTTTAAGTTCTTTTAAGTAAGCAGTGTCTATGAGTACCCCTGTGTTTTCCATTTTTGCGAGAACCAAAGAAAGAGGAAGTTCAATAGAGTGGTATAGTTCATATCTTTTTGTGTCTTTAAGTTCAATTTGCAAATTAGTAAAGGCTAAATCTGTTAATTTAACTTTTTTACTAAGAATGTTTAGGTCAAGGTCTGTGCTAGACTTAGTTTCATAGGCTTTTGGAATTTCAATTAAGTCGTCAAACTCCAAGTTTCCCAGATAATTAAAGTATTGTGTGCCACTTTCTGCGTCCTTGCAGTAGGCAAGTAAAAGTGCGCAGTCAAACTTAGCAAAATTAAACTCAATTTGGTTTTTAAGTAAAACTTTGATAAATCTTTTTAAGTTAAAGACAATAGTTTTGGTTTCGCTTTTTAAAAATGTCAAAAACGCAGGACTAGAAAACACTTGTTCTTTTTTTAAAAACAGGTAGCTTGTTTTGTTAAACAAAGCCAAGTGAATAAGTTCATCTTCTTCTGTGTATTCAGCAAATAAAGTAACAGGTGTTTTTAAAAACTCAGCGATTTCTTTTTCTTCAGTTGCATACTGAAAACTTTGAATAGTTGTGCTTGTATTATTTGAAACTGCTTTTTCTCTGTAGAGTTGATTTAACTCAAACTCACGAAAAAAGTTTTGCAAGCCTGCTTCGTCTGCTAGTTGTTTTTGAGTTACTTCAACTGAAAATAACTTATCGGTGTAAATTTTTCCAAGAAAATAAGAAAGTTCAGCGTCTGCTTTGCCCACTTCTAACTTAGTTTTTTGCGCTCCTTTTAACTCAGAAATGTGAGCGTATAAATTAGTAACAGAGCCGTATGTTTGAATTAGCTTGAGTGCAGTGACTTTTCCAATTCCGGCAACTCCTTTGATATTGTCAGAAGTATCTCCTTGCAGTGCTTTTAGGTCAATTAACTGAAGGGGTTCTAGGCCATATTCTGTAAATATAACTTCAGGAGTATGCTCAATAATTTCCCCCATTCCTTTTTTAATTAAAGCAACGGTGGTTTTTTTGTCAACCAGCTGCAGTAAATCACGGTCAGACGAATAAATTATCACTTCGTCAATTTCAGGTGAGTTTTTAGAAATTGAGCCAATTATATCGTCAGACTCATATCCGGACTTTTCAAGACAAGCAACACCTTGCAGAGCAAGATATCTTTTAATTGAGTCAAACTGCTGAAAAAGTTCAGGGTCTCCGGCTTTTCTGCCTGCTTTGTAGTCTGCGTATACTTTGTGTCTAAAAGTTGGCTCTTTTAAGTCAAAGGTAACTGCGATGTGTGTGGGTTTTTTGGCAAGAATTTTTTTAAACATATTGATAAACGCAAGCAAAGCATTGGTTGGCACACCTTTTGAGGTTCTCAAAATCTCGCCAGTATACGCAGTTGCGTGATAGGCTCTAAAGATAAGTGAGTTTCCGTCTACTAAAATTAGTCTAGACATAGTAAGTTAAAACCACCTTCTTTGTTTGTTTTTGCCTTTGCCTTTTTTTGTCTGCCCTTGGCTTTGGCCGTTTAGTAGTTTGCTTTGCAGTTCTTCAAACATTTTAGCAAGTTCATCTTCTTTTGGTGGTTCGTTTAAGTCAAAGTCTAGATTATTTGCAAAAATTTGTCTCATCATTTGCTTTTGTTTAGAAAAAGCCTGCTCTAGTTTGCGAACTTCGCGAGTTGGCATCCCGCAACCCTTGGCAATTCGCATACGACGAGTATCTGAGTAGGCTATTAAGTCAGGGTCTTTGCGCTCTTGCTTAGTCATAGACTGAATAATGTGTTCGTATTTATAAAAAGTAGCATCGTCTATTTCGCTCAAGGCTTTTTTGATTTGCGAAAGTCCTGGGATAAATGAAAAAATTTTGGCGATTGATCCCATTTTTTTCATAGACTTAAATTGTTTAAGTAAGTCGTTGTAATCAAAAGTGTTGTTTTTAATTTTATCAATTAGTTTTTTTGACTCTTTTTCTTCAAAACTTTCTTCGGCTTTTTCAATTAAGGTAAGCAGGTCGCCCATCCCAAGAATACGGTTAGCAATTCGCTCTGGGTGAAATACTTCAATGTCATCAATTTTTTCGCCAAAAGTTTGAAACATGATAGGCACACCAGACTCGGCTTTAACCGAAAGCACAGCACCACCTCTGGAGTCTCCGTCAATTTTAGTTAAAACCACACCTTGGACAAAAATATTTTCCATGAAGGTTTTAGCAACATTTGCAGCCTCTTGGCCGGCCATTGAGTCTAGCGTCAATATGGTTTCGTTAATTTTAAAATTACTTTGAATTGACTTTAGTTCCTGCATTAGCACATCGTCTATTTGCAGACGACCAGCGGTGTCTATAATCACAACATCGTGCAGATTTTCTTTTGCGTAAGCAAGTGCTTCTTTAATTGTTGAAAGCGGGTCAGTTAAGCCTTTTTCAAACACTTTAACGCCAATTGAAGAGCCTAGTGTTTTAAGTTGTTCAATGGCAGCCGGTCTGTAGATATCGCAGGCTACTAACAGTGGGTTTTTACCTTCTTTGGTTTTAACAAGATTAGCGATTTTAGCACAAGTTGTGGTTTTACCAGAACCTTGCAGACCTGCTAGCATTATCAAAGTAGGGTTAGCGGTAAACTCAAGTAGTCGTGGGTTTGTGCCCATGATTTGGGTCAGCTCGTCTTTGACAACTTTTAGAACTTGCTCACCTGGATTTAGGCCTTTTAAGATTTTTTGACCCAAGGCTGTTTCTTTAATTGCAGTGCTTAATTTCTTTACAACTACATAAGAAACGTCGGCTTCCAATAAAGAAAGCCTAATTTCTTTCATCATTTTTTCAATATCACCCTCGTATAACTTAGCAGTGCCAGTTACTTTACGCAGGGCCATTTGTATTTTATCTGCAAGTGACATAACTAAACCTCATCAATTGTCTCTTCTATCAGTTCACTGAGTGGAATATTGTATTTTTTTGCAATTTCTTTGAGTTTGCCTATGCGTTTTTCGGCTTTTTTGACCAAACCTAATTTTTCATCAAAATCAATTAACTTACGCTCGGTTTGTTTAAGTGAAAGAAAGACAGCATTTTTAGAAATTTTTGAGTTTTCGGCAATTTCAGCGAGAGAATAGTCTAAAAAGTAGTGTGCATGAAAGTAATCTGCCTGAGTTTTGGTAAGCAGGGCTGAGTAAGTTAAGTAAAGTGAAATTAAATGTTCTTTACTAGCAAGCGGTTTCATTTGAAAAAAGTTCCTGAAAAACAACGGACATATAACGCTCAAGTTCAAAGTCTAAAAGGTCGCTTTCCTTTTCGCCAACTCCAATCAGTTTAGTTGGAATACCTAGTTCACTTTTAATTCTAAAAATGATACCGCCTTTAGCAGTTCCATCCATTTTTGTTAAAGCCAGCGCTGAAATTTCTGTGATCTCTTTAAAGGATTTAGCCTGTTCAAATGAGTTTTGACCCAGGTTTGCGTCTACTACCAAAATAGTTTCGCTTAGTTCTTTTCCTAGTTTTTTGACAACTATCTTTTTAATTTTGGCAAGTTCGGCCATTAGATTTTGTTTGTTTTGCAGACGTCCTGCGGTGTCAATTAAGCAATAGGTATATTCTTCTTTAATTGCTTTTTCAAGACCGTCAAAACAAACCGATCCTGCGTCTTTAGTGTTAGGGTTTGAAAATACGTCTATGTCTAGGCGTTTACCCCATTCAACTAATTGGTCGACCGCACCTGCTCTAAAGGTATCGGCTGCAATCAATAGTACTCTTTCACCTTGTTTTTTCAATCTAGCAGCAAGTTTTGCGATAGTAGTAGTTTTGCCAGAGCCATTTACTCCGACAAACATGTAGGCAGTCAGTAGGTTTTCTTTAGCTAAAGAATTATTCGCATCGGCACTTTGATTTTCGTAAACTGAGTAAATTGCTTCCAGTAGTTTTTCTTTAGTTTCATCAATTTTTAAAAAGTTTTTGTGAGTTACACTTTTTTGAAAAGTTTCTAGTACTTTTAAAGTAGTTTGCACACCAAAATCTGCCATTATTAAAACTTCTTCAAGTTGTTCAATAAAATCAAGATAAGTTAAGTTTTCTAGGTTTAAAAAAATATCAGCAAGTCCAGAAACTGAGCGAACTTGACTGCTAAAGCCAAGTTGTTGTGGTTTATTTTTTTTAAGTTTTGCAAATATTTTTGAAAAAATTCCCATAACAATCCTCTAATTTATTTTAACTAATAATTAAGTCAATTTCGCTAATTTTGTAAGTTTGTGTGACTTTTTGTTTAAAAGAAAATGCACGCAGGAAGGTAATCGGACCGACACGGCCAAAAAACATCATAAAGATAATTGCCCATTTTGTAATAAGTAGTTTAGTGCCAAAAGTCAGGCCACGAGAATATCCAACTAAACCAAATGCTGAGACTAACTCAAAGACTATGTCTTTTAAACTAAAAGCAAGCGGCTCTTGGAAGTGCTCGCCTTTAAGTGCTGAGGCTTTTGCAATTTGAAGTTGACTTTCAAAGTAGTTTTGCTCAGACACAGCCACGACAAAAATGGAAATAATTAAAACTAATGCAACGGCTGTTGCGACAATAAAGGCTTTTTTGACAGTCTCTTCTTTAAATGCTAGTTTTTTGCCAAGTTTAGTTTGAGACTCTGCTTTGATGTGGCTAAAAATTGCAGCAATTATTAAGACAACAGTAGTGGTTCTAACACCACCACCGGCTGAGTTTGGAGAGGCTCCAATAAACATTAAGATAATCATTACGATAATACTGCCTTCTCTGGCAAGACTGGCTTGTGGTATCACGCTAAAGCCAGCAGAACGCGCAGAAATTGAGGTAAAAAAGGTTGCAGTTAGTCTTTGCGGGCCATTTAGTTTTGCGAGAGCCTGTGAGTTAAATTCAAGCGAAGTTAAAACCACAAAGCCAAAAATCCAAAGTAAAACGTGCGCAAAAAACAAAATTTTGGCGATTTTAGAAAACCTATAGTCAGTTTTTTTGACCTTCGCTTTAATGTAGTCGGCTAAAGAAATCAAGGGAATATATCCCAGACCGCCTAAAAATATCAAAAATGCGCAACCTATGAAAAACACAATGTGGCCGTTTAAAAGTAAAGTTGGAAAGTCTACAGGAAGTGGTACAAACCCTGCGTTCATGAACAGAGAAACTGAGAGAAATACACCGTAAAAAAGCGCTTTTGTGAAACTAATTTCTTGAAACTCAGGCATCGCGAAGTAAATGTAGGAAGTACAAAAAATAACGCCGATTAACTGAATTAAAACCAAAGTATAGAAAACCTTTTTAGTGGTGCGAATTACTCCTCTAAGTGAAGGCAGATTTTGCTCGTTTGCGAGAAACACTCTTTGCTCAACTCCGATTTTGCTGCCTGAGTTTGTCAAAAACAAAGCAAAGAGCATGTATATCCCCATACCGCCAAACTCCATAATTAAAATTAAAACAACTTGGCCAAATAAGGTCAGGTCTGCGAAGTTTATGGAGCTAAGTCCAGTTGTAGACATGGCAGAGACAGAAAGTAGTAGAGTGTCTACAAACTTAAGCGGGGTTTTAGAAGCTATCGGCATTTTTAGCGCTAAAGCGCCAATTAGTGAAAACACCAAGTAGATAAGTAAAAACATACGAGCATAAGACTTGGTGAAAAACTCAAGTGAAGCCTTGACTTTTGGTGATTTAAAAAAATTATTAACTTGTTTTGTCATTTAAATAAAGAAAACAAAAAGTTAGTCTGCGACTAAATACTCAACAAAAACTTGTGGAACTCGGGCAAACGCGGTTTGTATGATTTCTTGAGTGATTTCGGTTAACGCTTTAGTTGCCGCTTCCCTGTCATCTGCTGAAAAAGTATTTAGGTAGTCAGTTGCTTTTTGGGCAATTGTCTTAATTGTTTTTTCGTTTTCGTAAACAGACATAAAGCCACGAGTCGCGGTTAAAACATCGCCGTTTAGTTTATTTTATGAGTTTAGTGGGACAAAAAGAACAAAAACCCCGTCTGCAGAAATAGAGTGACGTTCTG
>CAUUIA010000024.1:0-10991 GCA_963545195.1 uncultured Acholeplasmataceae bacterium | reverse complement strand
GGTGATAGTGTCTGGTTTGAGTGAGATTTTAGTTCTGAAACGCTTTTTGTATTCCTGGTCTTTAAACCAACCCAAAAAATATTCTTTATTTGATGTAAAAGGTTTAATAAGGCTATTTAATTGAGTGCTGTTTTCAACTTTAAACTCTTTAAATAACTCAAATTTCTTGGATTTTTGATTAAAAAGTTGAAGTTTTAATGTTGTTGGATCCATGAGTTTGGGAGTTGGTTTTTGTTCGCCAGGACCAACTGGTTTGTTAGTTTCTCCTGGTAATTCTCCAAAACAAGCAGTTAGAGTTAGCAGACTAAGTGAAATTAAAATTAAATTGATTAGTTTTTTCACATTGTTCTCCTTTCGTGGTAAAATATTTATATGAAAAAGAAAGAAAAAATTAGTATTATCATTTCGAGTGCTTTAATTGTGCTTTTAAGTGCGATTTTGGGTATTTATTTTGGTGTTTTTCACAATGGGAAACATAAATCTATTTTTAAGATGACAGAAGAAGAAATCCAGTATAATTACAAAGGCAGAATTGCAGATTTAACTGTTAGAATTATAGATAATCCTATTGATGTTTCACAGTTTAAATATGTAAAAATGAATGTTAAATTTGATTATAAAGATAAAATTTTCCAAGATTGGTCTTGTTTCCGACAATTAGGAAGAAAAAATTCAAACAAAGATTATAAATACGAACTTTTAGCGATTGAAATTATAAATAAAGCAAACAACAAAACAATAGAAAAACTTGATTATGACAAAAATAACTCAATTTTTTCATTAAACAAGATAATATATGTTGAAAATATTGATAAAATTATGTTTAAGGCCACATATTCCGAAATAGATTGGAAAAAATATTTTGATGTAGCCAAAAAATTGTTAGACAAGAGTGAACCTTTTAAGACAAGCATAGAGTTAGCAAACTCTTCAATTATTGCACAAAAAGGTGCAAGACTTAGACTACCATTACTTGAATATTGGGAAGAAGAGAAACGAATTTCTTTTGCTGGTTCATACGCAATTAGTAAGTAGCTTGTTGAAATACCTGGTTAATTTTCTAACCAGGTATTTTTTATTAGAAAACAAACAATTTTCACCTATATTTTTATTTGAAAACACACTATTTTTATCATTTTTTATTCCAATTGGTTGCCTTTTTTTGAATTATTTTTAGGTTTATCACCGTTGTAAGCGGCCATTTTTTCCTGGATTTTATATTGTTTAAATTTACTTTCTTTGCAAGATTTATCTTGAAGTTGCTCTTTGTAGTTGTCTTTGAGTTTTTGTTCTTTTTCAGCAGCTTTTTTAACTCTGTTTTTAGCGACTAAAAATTGTGTTCTGGAAATTTGACCATTGGCTCGTTTTTGTTTGATTTTTTCAAACTTGGTTTGCTGTTTTTGGGCCTCGGATTTGGCTTTTTTTAAGCGCTTGGCTTCAAATAAGCGTCGTTTAGAAGTTCCTACTTTGCCGTGAAGCAAGTTATCTTTAGTGTTGCCAGTCTTTTTACCAAGAAGTGAGAAACCTTTTTTAGTTGATTTCCAACCACCTTTAATTTTTTTGCCAAATTTAGAGTTCATAAAGCGAGATTTTAAACCATTTTTACTGTTTTGTCTGCCTTTTGAACCTTTTTTAAATGAACGGTTTTGCTTCTTTTTATCGTTAAAAGCAGATAATTTAGTCTTGATTTTAGATGCTGGATTTAGTTTTGATGCGATATTTCCACCAAGAATGTTGGTATCACTTTCACCACCTGTAATGTTGCTGTCTTCACCACCAATACCAGATGTGATAATAGTGTTAATTTTCTCAGCCATAAATGGCATTGAAACACCAATAGAAACATAAATTACTGCATTGAATATCATTTTGACAAATGGTGGGATTACTGTTCCTTCTCCGACTGGAGTTAATGTATTTACAATGTTTTTGATTACCGATATCACAACAAAGGCGAGTACAAAGGTTAAAATGTACGAAAAAACGCCAATAATTATGTTTAAAATTTCTTTTTTCCAGTTTTCGTATTTAACACCCTTGTCAATTGGCTCTTGCATGATTACATACGGGGCTAATCCGATACAAATTGTTAATTTGAATGTTCTAATTAGTAATTTATAGCCTACTTTGAGCAAACCATATAGAAAACCAAGTCCGATTATTAGTGCAAGCAGATAGGAAACTTGACCAGAGACTATGTCTAGCGGATACCAGTTTTTATTGTTTTTCACTTCAAACCAAGTGTTAATTGCATTATCAAAATTTGTAAAACTCCAGCTGCTTAATGGACCATCAACACTTGGTGAGTTGAATTTTATACCATCCCAATCCCATAATTTACCATCCCAACTCATATGAGAAAAATTTCCTTTAAAAATTTCAGCAGATAAACTATAAGTTCCTTTATTATTCATAAAACTTGTTAGAAAAGTGTAAACGTAACCAATTAGTTGCGAAATAAACAATAAAACAGCAATTACTGCGGTAGGAACTAATGTCATCTTAATAATGACTTTAGGTGAAGAAACCATTACTTTGCGTTGCAATTTAGTATCTCCTTTTAGATTTCCTTTAATAATTCCGTAAACAAGGACAATTACATATAAAAGAATGCAAAGTATCACCATCCCAATGATGAATTTTACGGCCGGCACATCATCAAACTTCAATTTTGCGAGTTTGTCGCTCGGAAATAATGAAGACACCACTGATTTTCCATTAAAATTGCTAGTCGGTATCCCGATTAAAAACTTAACGATATCTTCAATAATTTCAATTACTCGGTAAAAAAACCAAACTAGTGTATAAAGAGCTCCAGAGATTACTTTAACTATTTTGCCAGCAAAATCAAAAGTTGAATTGTAGCGTTCTACTTTTTCTAAGTTAGGGTAGGTTTTTTTAACGGTTTCAGTAAAAATTGGTAATAAATTCATATGTTGTCTCCTTTCTGAAATTAGTTTGCGGTAGTTTATAAAATAATTTAATAGTGTGTTTTAGTAATGTCTTGCTAGACACTCAAATATGGGTCAAATAGCCACATCTTTATTGATGTCAATAAAACTTTACTTAGAAAGTGGTTTTAGTGGTTTAAAATTGATATTTGAGCGTTTTACGCAAGGTTTTATTTTTTAGGCTGTTTAGTTGGTGTTTTCTTTTGTTTAAACGGTGAGTTTTTAACATTATTTTTGATTTTTAACACTAAAATAATGATGATTAAGACTACAAGAATTGCACTAAAGATAGAAACCACAATAACTGTGAGTTGGTTTTCTTCTCTTTTGATAGTGGCAAGGCGTTTATACTGCACTGTAAAAGTCATTTCATTGCCGAATTTGTCTGTTGCTTTGAATTTGTAAGTTGCTTCTTTTGAAAACTCATAATTTGGAGTAATTGGTTGCCATTTACCCTTGTTAAATAAGAAAAGGTTATTGGTTGTGTCAAACTTAAAGTTGTGATTAACAGCAATAGTTGAGTGTTTTAAAACTGTGCGTTGGTTATTGGCAATTAACTCAATTTTGTCTAATTTTGGGCGATATTCAAAGGTGATTTCTTTGGTGTGTCCAAATTTATCTGTAAACACTAAGGTGTATTTACCTGGCTTTTCTATTGCTGAACCTTTGGTGTAAGACTCGTTGGTTTCTTTAAACACAGCGGTAATTGATGGGTCTTGCCAATCAAACGTTGCTGGTTTATTGGTTAAAAATCGCTCAGGACGAGTTAAATTGTGTTTGATTTCGCCGATTTCTAGAGAAACTGTTAGTTTTATTACTTTTTCGTTGCCGAAACTGTCTACAATCTTGTATTGGTAGGTTTGGTGCTTGTCTAAAACTATTTTATTTGGTCTGTTTTCAACTAGTTTCCAATCATTTTCTTGAAATTCATACAATTGCCAGTCGCTTTCAAGTTCAAAATAGGCTGGTTTTCCAATTTCTTCACCTTGGATTGGCTCTTCGGTTTCAAGGTCTTTAAGAGTTGGCGCCAATTCTTGCTTCTTGCGTTCAACTGTATAGGTTTTTTTGTTGCCAAATTTATCTACTAGTTTAAGTTCATACTTACCATTTTCGGTAATCTTGTGTGGAAGTGGTTGTTCGATTCCGTTAACAAACAGTTTGGCTTTTGGGTCAGAATGTGAAATTGTGATATCGCCGTTGGTTTTGTTGTGTTGATTGACAATTTGAATATCAAGTTCGCCAAGTTCAGTGTTGCGTTCAACGGTGAATTCACGAGTTTTGCCTAAAATATCTGTGAAAACATACTTAAATTTACCGTTTTTAGTTAAATTACCAAGTTCTTGAACAGTTAGAGTGTTTTGAAAATTAGTATTTATTTTCAGTAGTTCGGTTTCTTTACCATCTTTGATTTCGTAAACAGTTAAGAATTGCCAATAGACTGGTTTTGCGAAGATGAATTGACCAGGTAATTTTGAATTTGTGTAGAATTCTTGGTTTTGCGAATCAATTACTTGATTTTTACCGTTAATTTCAGTATTGAATTCGGTAGGAGTAGTGTAGATAGCGAATTGATAGGTGGTTTTTAATCCTAATTTGTTGGTAATTGTGGTTGTATAAATACCTTGTGTCAAGGTTTCTCCGTTGTATTGTATTTCTGTTGAATTATTTTTTGAGTAAATGATTTTATCTGTGGTGGATTTGGTAAATTTTAGGTTAGTATCGTAGGTGGGCAAACCTAGGTGTTCTAATTTTAGAGTTGCTGACTGATTGTCTGGAGTTTTTATGCTTAGTTTTGGTGCGCGTTTGTCTACTTTAACAGTAAATTCAACAAAATTGCCGTGTTTATCTGTAATTTTAACCAAATACTCGGTTGTGCTTTCTGGGTCAGTGGTGAACTCAAATGTTTCTCTATATTCATTTTGCACGAGAGTTTGGCCTGTAGTTGAGTTTTGCACGGTTAGTTGATACTCTATGTTATTTAGTGTTAATACTGGATTTGTACCAGAAATATAAGTATTTGGTTCTAGGTCTTTTTGGACATTGGCTAATTCAAATGTCGGCGATGCATTGGATTTGGTAAATATTTGTTCGAATTCTTTATACGCTTGAAGGTTTCTAAGTTTTAACTTAAATATACCTTCATCAGAGATGTAATTATCGTTCCATTTACCAGGTATTTTGCTCCATTTATTGGTTTGAGTGTTAAGTTTCCAAACTTCAAGTTGCCAGTGTTCTTTTGGTGATAGAACATTGAGTTTAAACAGTTTATTTGTGTAGATTGGGTCTGGCGATAGTTGCGAACTATCTAACTTATCAGTACCGTTGTAAAATTCATATTTTAAGTCTTGGGCCTTGATTTCAAACTTAGTAAACTTATATGTATCTTCGGTTTTCGCCTTGTATTTCACTAAATAAAAGCCTTTTTTGAAGTGTTTTGATGAAGTTGTATTTGGAGTAATTGATTTTCCGAAGTCATCAGTTGTTAATTTAGTGTGAGAATGAAAGTTATCCTGGTTGATTTCTTCATTTACTGAGTAATAGACATCGTAGGAATCTAGTTCGTTGATGTGTGGAAGCACATTTTTAACCGAGTGTTCAGTGTAGTGATACTCACCGTTGGCGTCTTTATGTTCGGTAGTGTCTGCATCTACTTTTGGGGCATAGTGTAAACAATACTCTTTAACTTCGTTAGTTAGGGAGTTAAAAAGCCTGAAAACATAGTAGCCGTGTTTGGTGTATTTATATTCGTTGCTGTCATCTACATAGCCGTATGAGTCCGAGATATTTTGATATTTTGTGTAATCGTATGAATTATCAGTTGCTGAGTAATAGGTTTCTAAGTAATAATCAATGCCAAATTCTTTTTGAGAAGGTGGAAATGGTTGGAATTGCAGGTAAAGGTATTCAAAATTTCCAAGAACTTTACCGAATTCTAAGTCTATGTAATCGTAATTGTTCTTAGAGTTTTTGCCAGACAAATTGAGCCCAAGAGAATGCGGCTCTTTATAGTAAAAACTGATATTTATAATTGTTTGGTTGGGTCCTTGAGTTTCTCTAATTTTGTAGATTTGGTTGTATTCAATACCTAGATGAGGTGTTTGTCTAAAAACTCGCCAAGGATACCAAGTGCTTGAAATAGGGTCTTGAATTTCAAGGTTAGAAGTGTCTATAGTTTGTTCAAATTCGTCCAGTGATGTGATGAATTGCTTTAATTTTGCTTCTTCGTAGTTTTCGGCAAACTCATTGTAAAGGTCATTAGGGTCTTTGAAAGTGTCGGTTCGTTTAATATCAGTATTTCTAACCATTGGCATTTCTTTAAGTTGTTCTAGGCGTTGTGCTTTTACTTTGTTAAGAATGTCGTCATTGTAGAAGATGTGGAGTTTACCGTTGATGTCAAAACCAAGAGTGCCTTCGGTTTTGGTAAGTGGTGATGAATACCAAGGGACTTGGACAGTTTTACCTTGAATTTGAACTTCGGAGTAGGCTTTAATCTCATTTAAGTTGCGAGTTGGATTGATATTTGCAAAAAAGTTTGTTATTTGTTGTTCTTGTTGAGCAATGTAGTTGTGGAACTCAGGTATAGCATACGATGCAAAAAGAGTGCGTTTACCAGTTGGCTCTAGATTGAAATTTGCGTCAAATTTTTGTTCAGCGTAAGCGTAGTTAAAGATGGTTTTTGGAGTGTTTTGTTTAGGACTTTTGAGTTTAGCAATTTGGTCTATTTTACGAAGTTCAAAATAGCCTTTTCTGGGTTGATATTTATAAAGAGAATCAATGTGAATTTTATATGTTAAAGTTTCGTAGTAAGTTTTATAGCCGGTTTTGTTTAATGTTCTGTATGTAAAAGTATCTTTTAAAGTATCTTTGTCGGTAATATATCTTGCACAATTAAAACGACCCGTGCTTTCGGTTAACGGAAACGAAAAGTTATTGTATTCATTCGTGCCAAAAAAGTAAGCAGATAAAGTAATTTTTTTGTTTTGCCATGTGTTTTGTGGGTCTTCTTCATACTTTATATATTCTTTTTTAAAAAACGGTGGGCGGAAATCGGCGTTTTTACTGACATTGTAATTAAAATCAACTACTGCGATGAAATCGTTTTCTTCTAGATTGATGCCAAAGTCTTCTGAAAGGTAAGCTATTAAGTCGCCAGTTGTATCTAGTTTTTTAACTACTTCCATCGCTTGTGGGTCAAAGATGTAAAGATTTTTAATGCTTTGTTTTTCTTGACTGAATTTATCATCACTATCAATTTTGATAAAATTATTGTAATCATAATCAAAGGCTTTTGCAGTGATTGGTTTGACTAAAAATGGAAATAAAACAAGTAATAATCCATAAATTGCGATTAGTTTTTTCATATTATTCTCCTTTCTCTAGGATAGTTAGGGTTAAAAATAAAGAAAAGCAGAGATAATTCTGTCTTTCTTGGAAAATTAAGGGTTAAGATGCTAAGGTGTAGGTGTGGGTTTTAGCGTGAATTTGAGACTTTGAAAGAGACGGTAGTTGATAGTTAGGTGTGTTATAACCAATTAGGTCAGGTTCTAGGTCTTTTTTTAGTTGTGCCTTGGCTTTAAAAGAAGCAGAAACGATGGCTGGAATAGCAACTTCTACAAATACAATTCCGACTAAGGAAATTAACGCGTAGATGATGCGTTTAATGTTGGAGTTTCTTTCTTCTGGAGTTTTTGCCCTATTTAGTTTTACTAATGCATAAATGATTACAATTGACACTAATATCGCCGCTAAAATTGAAGCGAAAAGCAAAAACTGCCCAAAAATTAGGTCCATAATTTTGTTGTAAGAACCAGACCAAACAATTTCTTTGCCAGTTGACGGGTCCTTGTCTGGTAAATTCCAAAAATGATAAAAATTCATTAAATAATTCATATTTTTAAACTCCTTTCATATCTACGATGTGCAGTTCATTTTCATATAAATCAATTTTGATATCTAGTTTTTTGTTGTTTGAAACAAACAAAAGTCCGTTTCCACGTGGTGCTTTAGACAAAATTTCTAGTTCTATGTCATTTAAGCCACCTTTAGTGTTTGCGTAAAGTGATTTTAGTGCGTTAATATCGCTTGGATTGAAACCAAGGATAAGGGAATATTGCGAGTTTCCCAAAATTTGTTCAGATTGAGTAGATGCTTTATCTCCGCCTGTGAAGTCTTTGACATTTTGCGTAGCCACAATTAGTGAACCGTTGTATTTACGAATTCGTTTACTCATTTGAACAAGGAAGTTAAGTGAAATTTGCATATCGTTATGCACAAATTTGTGTGCTTCGTCAACTATTAGCAACACCTTGTTTTCTTGCCCGTTTTTTAAATTCATATAGCGATTTTTGTTGATTTGCTGCTGTAAAAAGTTCATTACCAAAGACATTTGGCAGTTAACAACACGTTGGTTGGAAGTTTCGGTGAGTTCTTTGAAATTAAAAACGATGATATCGTCTTTAATTTCAAGAGTGGATGGACCGTTCCACATATTGGAGTAAAGCCCTCCTGGTCCACATTTTAAAAGTGAAAGATAAATGCGTTTATAGATGGTTTTAAAGTCTTGGTCTAATTCTTCCTTGGCTTTTTTGTTTACTATTGAAATTAAGTTGTTAAAAATAGGAAAATCTGTGGGTTTGAGTTTAGAAATGTCGGTTTCGGGGTATATTTTGAAGTCTGAATACATTTTGTTAATGGCTAAGTTGAGTAAGTTCATTTCGTTGCGGTCTAGTTCCAGTAAGGTTGTAAGAAATTGCTCTAGAAACTGTTTGTGGGTTTGTAAATAGTCCAATTTAACAGTCGGGTTGTCAGTTTCCAAAGAAACATAAACTTGAAAGGGGTTAATTCTACCATCTGCAGTGCCTGATGTGTCTACGGCTTTACCACCTAAATACTCAATAAAAGGTTTATATTCATTTTCGGGGTCTAAAATGTAGATTTTGTGCAGGTGCTGGGCGTGCTGCATAATCAATTTCTTTAAGAAAAAGGTTTTACCATTTCCAGATTTTCCAATAATTGTTAAATTTGCGTTGGCTCTATCTGTCATTTTATTCTCTCCTTAAATTGTGAAATAGGTCAAAGAAGACCATACTGTCGGCGTTAAAACCGAGAAAATCACCGTGTTTGTCTTGGAAAAAGTCTGTAATTAACGGAAATGAACCACCACACACTGAACTAGTTAAAATAAGACTTTCTGCTGATTTGCTAGGTGCATACAGTGGGTTTTGGTTGTTAAAGGCTGTTAACTGGTTGAAATAATTACTGGAAAAGACTAAATTGCGGAGTTTCATATCATTTAGGAATTGTTTTGCTTCTTTTTCTTGAATTAAAACTGAAATATCTAGACTAAATAACTTTTCGTTTCCGTTGGTTAGGTCTTCAATTAGCAGTTGGGTGCGTTCAATTTTTTGCGATAATTCGGCTTTCTTGCTTTCACCTAAATTTTTATCGTCTAACTGGGCTTGCAGTTCAATAATTGTGCGGTCAAGTTGTCTTCTAATCTTACCGTTGTCAGTGATTTTAAAGAAAGCAAGTGAAGTAATCGTTTCTTGTTTTCTAAAAATTTGAGTAAGCCAAGCGTCGTTTAAGATTTGGGGAAGCACAACTAAATTTAAAACTTTGTATTTTTCGTCATTTAAAGAGATGTTAGAAAGGGTTTCTTGGAGTTGAAAAGTGTGAAAGTCCTTGTTTTCAATATCTCCGTTGTAGTAGCTTTTGAAAAAAACTTTAATTTCTTGGTTGGTGAGTTGGTGCAAATTGCTAAAAAGTTGAATTGACTGAAGTTGTTGCACTTGTTCTTCAATTTTAGTTTTAGTAGAAGCATAGACAATTAAGTAAAAAGTGTCTTTTTTTGAAAGTTTTTCTTCGTAAATGAAGGTTAAATTCTCAATTGCGTTTTTACAAATCATCGCTCTGTTTGGGTTGGCTTGCTTTAAAAGACAGTAATCGGATTGCATAAAGGCAATTTTTTCTGAATAGTCTACAGGAACTGGCATTTTAATTATTTTGCCAAGTTCTATAACTTCAAACATCTCTCTAAAGTCAGAAAGCGTTTTGAGTTTTTCGTTTTTTGACATAATGTCGTAGTCTTGGGTCTCTAGTTCTAAAATGGTTAGATACATTCCATTATATTTAACGATATTTTGGTCAATTTTTAAGTCAATATTGGCGAAATTAATGGCTTTTTGCTGGTGATTTCGTATATTGAACTTTAGAAAACGAAGCATGAAAGAATAAAGTTTGATATCATCTCTAATCGGCATCATTATTACAAAGGAGAAAAAAGTCAAAGCAATTACTACGCCAATTTTGGCGTAGGGATGAAAGTTTAAAAACATGATTAAAAGGCCGATGCCAGCAATTGCTAAAAGCACAAAGAAGTCTTTAATTGTGATGTTTTTAAAAATCTTAAGTTTTTCCTTAATCTTGTAAGGAACATCAAACAAAATTGGTTTATTTTCTTTGTCTTGCATATTTTCTCCTTTCTGAAATGAGTTTTAGAACATATTTGAAATTAACTAGTTGTTTTATTGGTGTTTTTGAGTTGCATCAAATTTACCGTTCGCTTGACTATTGAGAGAAGTCGGGGTCAGTGTCTGGGTCGTAATCTTGCTCAAGTAATTCGCTAAATTTGCCTTCATCTAGGCAAAATTCGTAATATTTTCCAAAAGTTGCTAAGTAATTGTTCAAAATACGGTAGTTTTTAAGTATTCTTCGTGAAAACTGGTCTGAATTTTTAATAATTTCATCAAACAAATGAGTTTGAAGAAAGGTATTTTCTATAGTGGTCAGGTCTTGGTTTTCAAATTCAGCAGATTTTTTAGCGATATCAGTCAAGATAACGGCGTAAGCGTCGTCTAATCTTGCAACAGTTTCCTGAGAAAGTTCAGTTGAAGCATCATAAACTACTAATTTGTCTGCGAGTTGGTCGTATTCTTCTTCAGACAATGTCTGATTAGGTTGTCGGTAGTAGATGCCCAAAGCGTTTTCGGGAGTTTCTAGGTTTTTAAAAAGGGTGCGGATATCAATATGGTCATTTTCTTG
>CAUUIA010000023.1:0-11055 GCA_963545195.1 uncultured Acholeplasmataceae bacterium | reverse complement strand
TGCTTTTGCGGTTTCAAAATTAGTGCGCAAGTCTTTGACTAACTTATAGGGATAGAGCACATAACTTCTGATTTGACTACCCCAGGTAGCCTGCAGTTTTTCACCTTGCAGTTTTTGTATATTTTCGGCTTGTTGGGCGATTTTAGCAGCAATTAGTTTGCCTTTTAAAATACTTAGTGCGGTTTCTCTATTTTGAATTTGTGAGCGCTCGTTTTGACAAGTTACAACTAAGTTTAAAGGCAGATAAGTAACTCTGACAGCGGAGTCTGTGGTGTTTACAGATTGACCACCCGCACCAGATGAACGAAAAACATCAACTTTAAGGTCAGTTTTAGCAATTTCAAGATCGTAGTTTTGTTCAATTTCGGGAGTTACCAAAACTGATGCAAAGGTAGTATGCCTACGTTTGTTTGCATCAAACGGAGAGATTCTAACTAAACGGTGAACTCCACTTTCTCCTTTTAAAAGACCGTAGGAATTAACACCTGAAATTTTTACAGAAATCGCCTTAAACCCCATTGTATCGCCCTTTTGTAGGTCTAAGATAGTTGTTTTAAAGCCGGCTATTTTGGCGTATTTTAGATACATATTAAAAAGCATTTCAACCCAGTCATTAGACTCAGTTCCACCACTTCCTTGGTGAATTTCTAAAATACAGTTTGTGTCGTCGTACTCTTCGTTTAAAAAAGTTAATACTTCAAAGTCAGCAAACTCTTTTTCTAAGATACTAAGTTCTTTTTCTATTTCTTCGCTTGTCTCTGAATCCGCCAGTTCTATAAATTCAACTAAGTCATTTAACTTAGAGTTAAGTGAGTTAAAAGTCTTTAACTTACTTTCTAGTTCTGTCAGTTGTTTTAAAACAACTTTGGCGTTGTTTTGGTTTTGCCAAAAATCTGCGCCTTCAGTTACTGATTTAAGTTCCTGAATTTTCTTTTCAAGTTCGCCGGGCTGTACAGTTTTAGAAAGTTCTTTTAACTTAGTTTCAAGATCAGCAAGTCTGCTTTTAAGTTCGCGATTTTCTATTGCCACGGTTTCTTTTTCTTAGAGGTTTTAGGTTGTTTTTGGGGACCTTTATAGTCAGTTGCCTGATTAGTTTGGGCATTTTTTACAACCTCTTCGCGCTCGGTATTTCTTTCAACAACAGCTCTTAAAATATATCTAGAAATCATTTCATTGATTTGGTCAAGCATCTCTAGAAACATGCGTTTACCTTCATTTTGATAGACAATAACTGGGTTTTGTTGAGCATAGCCTTGCAGTGAAACCGCCTGTCTAAGCCCTTGCATACGGTCAATGTGTTCCATCCAATAAGTATCTATTGTTCTTAAAATTATTACTTTTAAAAACTCATTGTATTCTTCAACTGAAGACTTTTCAATCTTGTCTTGAATTTCTTTGTCTGCCAGTTCTTGTAAATATTTTTCAATTTCGCTTAGTGATTGTTTTTGTTTTAAAGTGTCAAAATTGATAGCATTTAACTTAAAGATGTTGCCGTCTAAATATTTAAAGAGTGGAGTGGTATTTAGTTGGCCTTTCTTTTGGCCGTATAGACGATCAAAGGTAATGTCTTTTAAATATTGAATTAAAATCTTGTAAGCCAGTTCTTGTACATCTTGGTTTTTAATCACAGCCTCGCGCTCAGCGTAGATAGTCTCTCTTTGAATACGCATCACGTCGTCGTATTTTAAGACGTTTTTACGAGAGTCGCAGTTCATACCTTCAACTTTTTTCTGGGCGTTGGTTACCATGTATGAAAACATCTTTGACTCAATTGGTGGCATGTATTCAGACTCTGAGTTTTTATCTTGTTGCAGGCCTTGCATGTAGGCAACTCGGTTTTTAAAAGTTTCAGATGAAAATCTTTGCAGAAGTTCATCGTCTGCAGAAATGTAGAAACGAGAGTAACCAGGGTCACCTTGTCGACCAGATCTACCACGAAGCTGGTTGTCGATACGGCGTGACTCATGTCTTTCGCTACCAATTACCGCAAGTCCACCCAGTTCTTTAACGCCAGGTCCTAACTTAATGTCGGTACCACGACCAGCCATATTGGTAGCGATAGTAACTGCTCCAACTAGTCCGGCGTTTTTAATAATTTCAGCCTCGCGTTCGTGTTGTTTGGCGTTTAAGACTTCGTGTTTAATTCCACGTCTAGTTAAAAGTTGAGATAAGTACTCAGAAGTTTCAACTGCAATTGTTCCAATCAAAATAGGTTGACCTTTTTCGTGTCGCTCTTGCACTTCGTCAAGTAAGGCTTTGAATTTATCTGAAGCAGATGCAAACAACAGGTCAGTTGCGTCAATTCGTTCAACCTTGACGTTAGTTGGTACTTCTACAACTAACATGTTGTAAATTTCTTTAAACTCTTCTTCTTCGGTTTTCGCGGTACCAGTCATTCCGGCTAGTTTTTTATACATTCTAAAGAAGTTTTGGTAAGTTATTGTTGCAACAGTTACGGTTTCTTGTTTGATTTTAACGTTTTCTTTAGCCTCAAGTGCTTGGTGTAGACCTTCTGAAAACTGACGACCATCTAAAATACGTCCAGTAAACTGATCAACTATCAGTACTTTGTTGTCAGCAACCACGTAGTCTTTGTCTCTAGCCATGATGTAGTTTGCGCGCATTGCGTTGTTGATGCGGTGAAGTAGCGAAACTTGAGAGATGTCGTATAAGTTTTGCACGCCAAAATAGCGCTCAGCTTTAGACATGCCGCTTTCAGAAAGTTCAACGGCTTTGTCTTCAATGTCAATAATATAGTCTTCGTCGTTTAAAGATTTTGCAAAAGCGTCGGCTCTACGGTAAAGCGCAGTGTCGTCTTTTGCACCACCAGAAATAATTAAAGGGGTTCTTGCTTCGTCTATTAAAATTGAGTCAACCTCGTCAATAATCGCGAAGTTTAGACCTCTTTTTCCAACTAAGTCTTCTTTATATAAAGAGATATTGTCACGCAAATAGTCAAAACCAAGTTCTGAGTTTGTTGAATACAAAATATCGCAGTCATAAGCAGCTTGTTTTTCTGCTGATTCCATTTGTGATAAGTTAAGACCGACTGTTAAACCTAAAAACTCAAATAATTTACCGATTTCACCTTTTGCTTCACGGGTTGCTAAGTATTCGTTGACAGTCACAATATGCACACCTTGTTCAGTTAAAGCGTTTAGGTATGCCGGCATCACGGCGGTCAAAGTCTTTCCTTCACCAGTTTTCATCTCGGCGATATTACCACCGTGAATAATATAAGCACCAGCGATTTGCACAAAGAAAGGAGTAAGGCCAGTAACTCTTGTAGAGGCTTCTCTAACTAAAGCAAAAGCAGGAACAACTAGTTCTTCAAGTGTGGTTTTGCCGGCTTTTAGCGCAGCCTTATATTCGTTTGTAATTCTTGGAAAGTCTTCATCTTTTAAAGCCTTGTATTCATTTTCCAGGGCTAAAACTTTATTTGCAATTTTTTTTGCTTTTTTTAGAAGTTTGCGAGAAGGGTCAAATAATTTTTTTAAAAACATAAATTGGGTACCTCAGTTTCTTTAAAATTTAGTCAAGATAAGTTAATTTTTAGGGTAGTAGTTGAAATACTCACCTTTTTTTAAAAGTAACTCACTGTGAGTTCCACTTTCTATAATTTTACCATCTTTAAGGACAAATATGCAGTGGCTGTTTTGAATTGTAGAAAGCCTGTGGGCAACTACAATTAGCGTGTATTTACCCTTAATTTTGTCAAGCGAAGCCTGAATAATACTTTCTGTTTTAGTGTCGATGTTAGCAGTGGCTTCATCTAGTAAAATCAGCAGTGGGTCTTTACAAATTGTGCGGGCAAAAGAAATTAGTTGGCGTTCACCTGCCGACAAGTTCTTGCCGTTTTCTTCCAAAACGTGGTCAAGTCCTTTTTCGTATTTTAAAACTAGGTCTGCGCAACCCAAAAAGTCTAGCGTTTCCATGACTTTTTCCTTTGTAATTTTCGGGTTATTTAGAGTAATATTTGCCAAAATTGTGTCGTTAAATAGGTAGACGTCTTGCTGCATCACACCGATTTTTTCACGAAGAGCATTAAGTGAATACTTATAAATATCGGCTTGATCAATTAAAATCTGGCCTTTTTGAATGTCAAATTGGCGGGTAAGTAAATTTAAAATCGTAGTTTTACCAGAGCCAGTTTTACCAACAAACGAGTAAGTTTTGCCACTTTCTAACTTAAAGTTAACACCTTTAAGCACAGATTCATTTAAGGCATACTCAAAGTAAACGTCTTTAAACTCAATGTCAAATTTCTTAACTTCTTCAATTAGCTTACCTGTGCTTTCTTTAATTTCGGGTTCTGTTTCTAGAATTTTGTTAATTTTACTTGATGCAACAATGGTAGATTGAACTTCCACAAACTGCTCTGAAAACCACAAGATAGGGTGAAAGAAAGTTTCTATTAAAATAAAGAAAGGCGGAACTATATAGATATCTTGAATTGTGCCTTTTAAAATTAAGTTAAAAGCTACGTAAAACAGATAAACTTGGGCAACTGTTGAAACTCCAAAAATTATTGGCCTTAAAAAATTGTGCATCAACATAATTTTTAAGTTAGCCTTAAGTAGTTTTCTTTCTTGTACGCGAAACTCAGCGTTCTTTTTAACCTGTTTGCCGAAAACTTGAGTAATTTTCATCCCACTAAAGTTTTCGGCCAAATAACCGTTGATTTTAGCCTTTTGGTTATCAGAAAAATCAAAAGACTTCTTGGTAAAAAAAGTAGTTAAAATTACTAAAATGATTAAAATAGGAATGTTTATCAACATGTAGAGCGTTAAAATTGGCGAAATAATTAACATGTAGATAAAAATAGAAACAAATAAAAAGATATTTTCAAGAATTCCAGGCAGTAGGGCTGAAAGGAAATAGTAAAGTTCTTCAGCAGAAGAACAAACTCGGGAAGTTAAAGACCCAGTTTGGTTTTTTTGCATGTTACCAGCTGAAAACGAAAGTATTTTCTTAAAAGTTTCTAGTCTAATTTGATAAACATAGTCTTGCCCGATTTTGTCAAGTTGCACTGAATTGAATAATTTAGCCAAGGCTGTAAAAACTGAAAAGAAGGTCAAGACAATTAAAGCAATTAAAATAGCCCAAATACCAGTGGCGCCAAGAAAAGTGCCTTTGCCATCAACTACTTTCATGATTTTGCCAAAGATAGACTGTGGAAGTGCTGCAGAAAGCGAGAACAAAATAGACAAAAGAAAACTAGTAAGCAGAGTTTTTCTATGCTTACGAATTAGTTTTATATTGTTTTTAGTAAAAGCATCTTTAAGTCTGGGCATTATTCAAGACCTTTCATGCTCTGCGTTTGCATTAGTTTACTGTATTCTTGGTTTTTCAAAATAAGTTCTTGGTGTGTGCCAGAATCTGAAACTGTGCCGTTTTTTAAAATAAAAATGTTGTCGGCAGCCATGATTGAAGAAATGCGGTGCGAAATTAGGATAACTACCATTTCAGGTGTTTTTAATTTGTTGATAGAATCCAGGATTTTTTGCTCGGTCTTCATGTCAAGTGCGGAAAGTGCGTCGTCTAAAATTAAGATTTTTGGATTGTTTAAAAACGTGCGAGCCAGCGATATTCTTTGTTTCTCGCCACCCGATAAGTTTTTGCCGTTTTCTAAAATCCTGGTGTTTTGGCCATGTTCTAAGTTAGCAAGGGTGTTTTTTAAATCAAAATTAGCGTATAGTTTGTCAAGCACTACTTGGTCTGTGTATTTGTTTTTAAAATTAACATTGGCAGCAATTGTATCTGAAAACAAAAAACCGTTTTGAGAAACATAACCAATTTGCTCAGCAAGGGTGTTTTGAGATAGACTGTTGATGTCAACTCCACCTATTAAACATTTGCCGTTTTCAGATCTATAGACCTTTAGCAATACTTCGCCAATTGTAGTTTTGCCAGAGCCAGTGCGACCAAGTATGCCAATAGTTTGGCCTGGTTTAATTTTTAAATTTAAGTTTTTAAGCACCAGGTTTTTAGGGTCGTCTGGATAGGCAAAGTTAAAGTTTTTAAACTCAATTTCTGAAGTTAAATCGGCAGACAAAATGTTTTTGTTTGTTTTTAAGTATCTGGCAAACACAACTTCTTTTGTTGGTTTAACTTCAGTTTCGCTTTCCTTGTTTAGAGCACTTAAAAACACACGGCGCGAAACCATGGTTTTAGAAAGCATTGTGACAAAATGACCAATTGCAATCAAAGGCCAAGAAAGGGTAAAAACGTAGGTAAAAAACAAAATCATGTCTTCAGACTGAAGTTTGCCAAACACTTTACTTGGATAAATTATGATTAAAGAAAGTGTAAAAATTAAAACAGTTAAGTTAAGCCCAGTAATTAGTTGGTTAAAGAATTGGTTTTTAAAACCTGACTTCGCGCTTTTAGAGTAAGCTGTGCTGTAGTTTTTAGCAAGCACGCCAAAATGTGCATACGCCCAAGTTTCTCTTAAAAAAGCCTTAATTACCGCGTGTCCTTGAAAAGTCTCTTGGACAAAGTCCTGCATAATTGTGTAGTTTGCACGAGAAGTCTTGAAGTGCATCCTCATTTGGCGGCCAAAGTAAAGTGATACTAAAAACACAAAAATCAAAGGCACCAAAAATGCAGCAGATGCTGCCCAAGACAACGTAAACATTTTATAAAGCGTAAAGCCACCTAAAAAAATAATGTCTGAAAGCATTAAGAAACTCAAAGCCACAGTCATTCTAATTTGGTTAATGTCTTGTGTAAAGTAAGCCATTAAGGCACCGGTTTTAGTAGTTTTAAAGTGAGTTTGACTTTGCTTGGTTTGTTTTTCAAACAGGTCAATCCGCATTTTGCTTTCAACTAATCTAGATGTGCCAAACAAAGCAAAACGCCACATAAATCTACCTAAAATTAAAAGTCCAAGCAACATTAAAATAGAGGTGATATGGCTATACACCTCTATTTTCTTGCTGGTTAGTTCTGCTTTATTTGTTTTAAAAATCTTTAAGATTTCTCTAAAAAGTTCAGGAATTTTCAACTGATACCAGTTAATTACAACCAGAACTGCTGCTCCAAAAAACAAATAAGGACTAAAACGAACAATTAGTTTTAAAAAATAAAATTTGTTGTTTTGGCTTTTTTTCATCTAAAATTTACTAAATTTAATCTTTGCTGGCTTTAACTCCATGGTTTTCACGAAGAGTTTGTTCTAAAGTAAAAGCAAAATCCTCTAATCTAGAGATTTCTGCAAATTTAATGGCCTGTGCTTTCGTAATTTCGTCAACAATTTTCTTAAAATCAGGCTCTGTGCTATTGTTGAAAGTTAAAAAATAAAGAACTTCGTCTAAATAAGCCTCAAATTGAGCAAGCGTGTTGTCTTCTAAAAGTGTTAATAAAAACACGCACTCCACTAAAGAACCCAAAATATAGACTTCTTTTTCTTTTTCGTCAAAATAAGACTCAGGATGTTTAACTAACACTTCTTTAAAAGCCTCAACTAAGTGCTCTAAGAAATTCATTAAACCAAAAGCGTCTTCTATTTCTTTTTTGGTAAAGTCAACTGGGGCTAAATATAACTTTAAGCAAGAAACTGTATTTTCAAAAAGTCCGGCGACTAAAAAATTTTTTTCAATGAAGCGAGTTAAAACAGCAAAATCATCTGACTGCACAAACTCTCTGATTTGACTAAGTTTGGTGTGTTCGTTTAGCATTTGCCAACAGAACCAAAAAACTGCATTTTTTGGCGAACGATTTCTTTGGCGCGTTCAACTCCTGGTTTTAGGATTTTACGAGGGTCGTAGCCTTTGCCAACTTGATCAAGTCCTGCTTGAAAGTATTCGTGAAGTCCATCTCTAAAGGCTTGTTGGAGTTCAGTATTCACGTTGATTTTAGCAATTCCTAGTTTAATGGCTTTTTTAACTTGCTCTTCAGGAATTCCGGTCCCACCGTGTAAAACTAAAGGAAAGTTTGCAGTTTCTTTAGAAAGCAGTTCAATTTGCGCAAAAGAAAGCCCTTTCCAGTTAGCAGGATATGGTCCGTGGATGTTACCCACACCTGCTGCTAAAAAGTCTATGCCAAGTTCTTGCATAGCTTTGGCTTCTTCAGGATCAGCTAGTTCTCCGTTGCCAATCACTCCGTCTTCTTCGCCACCAATAGTTCCAACTTCTGCTTCAAAAGAAATGTTTTTGGCTTTAGCAAGTTGTAGCAATTCTTTAGTTTTTGCGTAGTTTTCCGCAAAGGCAAAATGAGAACCGTCAAACATTACAGAAGTAAAGCCAGCGGCAATCGCTTTTTTGGTGCCTTCGTAAGTTCCGTGGTCAAGGTGTAGAGCAACCGGTACGGTAATTTGCAAGTCATCGTGTAAAGCAAAAACCATTTCGGCAACTGTTTTAAAGCCACCCATGTAGCGAATAGCGCCTTCTGAAACTCCAATAATTACTGGACTTTTTTGCTCTTCTGCAACTTCTAAAACTAAACGAGTCCATTCTAAATTATTAATATTGATATGAGCAACAGCATAGTCGCCTTGGCGTGCTTTGTGTACCATATCGTGTGCATTTACTAACATATCTAAATTAAATACTCCTTAAATTAAGATTTATTTTTTTAGTTTAAATTGTCTTGTTATTTGTTAACTTGACGGTCAATGATATCTTTAAGTACTTTGTGTGACTTTTGAATTGCCTTAGTTTCGCGTTCATCAAGTTCTAGTTGTAGAACTTCGCGAATTCCTGATGCATTTATCACACAAGGAGTTCCAAGATATACATCTTTTAACCCGTATTCCCCGTCTAAGTATGCAGAAACTGAAAGAACAGCGTTTTCATTTGAAAGAATGGCTTTACAAATTCTGGTCATAGCAGTCCCGATTCCATAGTAAGTTGCGCCTTTGCGGTTAATAATTTCGTAGGCTTTGTGGCGCACGCAGTCTTCAATTTCCATTAGTTTATCGCATTTAACTCCGCATCTTTTTTCAAGGAATTTACCAAGTTTAAGGCCAGCAACAGAAGCAGCAGAGAATGCAGCAAACTCAGAGTCGCCGTGTTCACCCATTACATATGCGTGTACGTTTCTAGGGTCAACTTCTAAATATTCAGATAAAGCATAGCGTAGACGTGCTGAGTCTAAAACTGTACCTGAACCGATAACTCGCTCTTTTGGAAAACCTGAAAACTTCTTAACAGCATAGGTCATGATGTCTACAGGGTTTGAAACTACTAAAAAAATTCCGTTGAAACCACTCTTCATGATTTCTTTGACAATACCTTCCATAATTTTTAGGTTAATGTCAATTAACTCAAGACGGGTTTGACCTGGTTTTTGAGCAGCGCCTGCTGTAATTACCACGATTTCGGCGTCATGGCAGTCTTTGTATTCTGCTGCATAAACTTTAACGTTTGGACCATGTACTAACACGTCTTGTAAGTCAAGCGCATCTCCTTCTGTTCTGGCTTTGTTGATATCAACAATGCCAATTTCTGTGCCTACTCCTAAAATTGTTGAGGCAAATGCGAAAGACGAACCTACTTGACCGTCTCCAACTAAGATAATTTTATTTTTTTTAATCATTTCTTGCTCCTTAATTATCTTTTTAATTATAATATAAATAAAGAGTTTTTTCTATCGTTTTCTGTAGATTTTTGACCGATAATCATCTATCTTAAAGGTGTTTTTATTCAATTTTAGAAACTCTTGGAATAATTTTAAAATAACTTAAATATCGGCCTAAATTTGCGGCGCCGTGGTATAATTTAAGAGTTAAACGAGGTACACAAATGCTTTGGAGTGATTGGCTAGTTTTTATATTATCTATTTTAATGGTTGCAAATGTATTACTGCAACAATCTAAAGATGATTTGCAAGATGCTTTTTCTGGTGATAAATCAGAATTATTTAAAAATAAAAAAGCACGCGGACTTGAGGCTGTTTTAAACATTACAATGGCTGTGTTTTCAGTTTTATTTGTAATATTCATCATCGTTAGTCGTGTACTAATTACAAAAGGTTTCTAAGTAAACCTTTTTTTATTTTTAAAAATGCACCGTTTTTTTACCAAAAACTGGGAGTTTGATCCAGAAATTAAGCACCAAATTAAAAATGTCTTGAGGCTGCGCGAAGGTACACAAATTGAGGTTTGTGCAAATAAAGAGTGTTTTTTAGGTGTGGTTTCTTACAACAAAAAAGAACCTGTTTTTATCAAACAAAAACAGTTAACACAAACCATAGTCTTTAAAGTAGATGTTGTACAAGGCTTGACAATTCCTAAAAAATGTGAGTTTTCAATTAAACATTTGACCTTATATGGTGTAAGAAAACTTATGTTTGCACCTTTTCTGAGAAGTGAAAGAAAACTGAAACCTCTTAACTTAAATAGAGCAGAAACTATTGCAAAAGAAGCAGCGGAAATCGCGAAACGTTTTGAAGTTCCAGAAATTCAAGTACTTAGTGCTTTAACGGATATTGATTTTGCTAAATACGATTTAGTGCTGTTGGCAGATGAAGAGATTGAGTTTGACAAAAAGTTTGACTTTAAAAACTTTAAAGATAAAAATATTTTGTTGATAATTGGCCCCGAAGGCGGAATTGATGCAAGTGAACGCAAGTATTTTGAAAGCCTTTCAAATTGCCAAATAGTTTCGCTTGGTGAAAACATTTTAACTACAGAAAGTGCGGCTATTGGTATCCTTTGGGCTTTAAATAATTTATAAGTTTTTTAAGTATTTTAAGCACTTTGCGTTAACTATATTTGCGTTAATATGAAGTGCTTTTTATGTTTAGAAGAAATTGAAAACGAAATCAACTTTTTTACTTTTTTTAAGTTAAATAGAAATATTTTTTGCAAAACTTGTATACAGTCAAACGACTTTTCTTTAGTACACGAAACTTTTCCAACAGCACAAAAATCCGTGTGTAATTTATATTATTTTGAGCATTACAATCCAGAAATACCAGAAGAGGTATACCTGCAATTTTTTGCGCCAGTTTTTGGTGAAAAAATTAAAACAGGCAAGCCTATTTTCTTCTTGTTAGAGTATAATCCGATTTTTACACTTGTTTTCAAAATTAAACCCAGCAACGGCTCAATAA
>CAUUIA010000022.1:0-11478 GCA_963545195.1 uncultured Acholeplasmataceae bacterium | reverse complement strand
ATACACTATGTTTGCAGGAATTTCCCTATTGATTATTTTACTAAAAATTGTTTCCATTATTACCTCGTTTTTTAAAAATTATACTAAATTCAGAAAGGAGTTGCAATGAAAGACAGAGTTATAGTAGACCCGATTTATGGCTACGTTATTTTAAAAGAAGACATTATTAAGCGTTTAGTTGACACTAAGTTTTTCCAAAGGTTGCGTCGCATTTATCAAATGGGCAACTCCTTTTTTGTTTTCCCTTCCGCTGTTCACACTAGATTTTCACACTGTCTCGGAGTTTATGAACTTGCAAGACAAATTTGTGGAAAACTACCAATTTCTAAAAGAGGCCAACTAATTTTAATGGTGGCTGCTTTACTTCACGACATCGGACACGGCCCTTTTTCACATTTGTATGATAGCCTAGTTAACGGAGTTCACGAAGTAAGAGGTGCTTACATTATTGCAAGCGATCCTGAGATTAGCGGCATTTTAAATGAAGTCGACAAAGACTTTGTTAAAGATGTTTGCTCTGTTTTAACAAAAGACAAAAGATTTCCTCTACTTGAATCTATACTTTCTAGTCAATTAGACATTGACAGACTAGACTACTTGAAAAGAGATGCGTATTTTGCAGCAGTTAAAACTGGCGACGTAGACTCATCTAAGCTAATTAACAGTTTAACTGTGCACGAGGGCAAATTATGCTTTAAAGAAAGCGCAGTATATGCAATTGAAAATTATTTAATTTCTCGCTATCACATGTATATGCAGGTTTATCTACACCCTAGCGTAATTGGGCGAGATTTTAATTTAATAGACATTTTTAAAGACATCGAAAGTATTCATGACCCTCTACTTAAAAAAGTTTTAAAATCGCCTAACAAACCAGATTTAGAATTATTTTTAAATTTAGACGATGCTTATTTTTTAACTTATTTTAAACAACTTAGCAAAAGTAATTTACCAGTCGCTAAGTTAGCAAGTGAGTTCATATATCGCCAAAACTGGCAACCAAAAGAATTCACTGGTGAAAAACCAAATGGTGTAATTTGGGAACTTAAAAAACAAATTTATGATTTTCAAAGAGAACCAATTTTACTTTTAACTCAAGATAAGCAAATAGTTAAACTACAAGACTACTCTGACTTTGTTGCAAACTTGGCGAAGCGTGTAAAAGTTGTAAAACAATACACTTGGGGTAAATAATGCAAGTATTTGTAGTTGAAGGGAAAAACGATATTAAAGTTGTCAAAAGTGTATTTCCTAAAAGTGTCTGTATTAAAACTAACGGTCTTGGCATTAACAAAGAAACTATCAACCAAATCAAAAGTCTTGAGAAAGACAACGAAATAATTGTAATTACAGATCCTGACAGTGCTGGCACTAAGATTAGAAACATTGTTTTATCAGAAATTCCTTCAGCAAGTTTTTTAGATTTGCCTAAAGAAAAATGCATTAAAAAGAATAAAGTTGGACTTGAAAACCTATCTAAAGAAGACTTTTTAAAAATACTAAATACTGGTAAATTGCTTAACAAGGCTATTTTACAGCAAAACAATTTTTCTTTATTAGACTTATTTGAACTAAAATTAACAGGTCCTGAAAGCAGAGGAAATAAAAATAAACTAAACTCCCTGCTTGGTATTTATCACTTCAATACAAAGCAACTTCTGAATTTCTTAAATAATTCAAATTACTCAAAACAACAATTAAAAGAGGTTTTAAATGCATAAGTTCAAAAAACATTTTGGCCAGAACTTCCTAAATGATTTAAACATTTTAAACAAAATAGATGCTGAAGTTAGACCTGATTTAAATATTTTAGAAGTTGGACCAGGAGAAGGCGCGCTTACCAAAATTCTTTTAAAAAAATCAAAATCAGTCTTTTCTGTAGAAATAGACAAAGAGCTGTCAGCGAAACTAACAGACCTAAAAGATCAGTACAAAAACTTTAATTTTGTTATAGCTGATTTTCTTGAATATAGCCTTACTGGGCAAAATTACGATATTGTAGTCGGAAACATTCCATATTATATATCTACTGACATTATCTTTAAAATTATCAATAGCCAAGTTCCTGAGTTTATTTTGATGGTGCAAAAAGAATACGCAGATAGGCTGACTGCCTGCGTTGGTTCTGCAGATTACTCAAAGTTAAGCGTTTCAGTTCAAAGTTTCTTTGAAGTTAAAAAAGCGTTCGCTGTTTCTAAAAACTGCTTCTATCCGGTTCCAAAAGTAGATAGTGCAGTTGTTTGTTTTCAAGCAAAACAAGCGTTGATTTCAGAAACTCAAAAACAAGAGTACTTTGATTTCTTAAAAACTTGTTTCTTTTCTAAACGAAAAACTCTGTTTAATAATTTGCTTAAAACTAAAATTGAAAAACAAGATATTTTAAATGTTTTTAAAAACCTTGGAATCAATCAAAACACCAGAGCAGAGAAACTGTCGGGAATTGAGTTTCAAAACTTGTTTTTAAGGTTAATCCAAATTAAGGAGGAAATATGAAAGCAAAGGCTTATGCGAAAATAAATCTTGATTTAAGAGTAGGGGAAGTGATGGAAAATGGTTTGCACGAAATCGTTTCTATTGTTGCACCAATTTCTTTGCATGACAAAATTTGGGTTAAATTAACAAACAAACCTAGAAATAAAATAATTACTAAGACTCCTTGGTTTAAACTAGATAAACTAAGTCAGTTTTTAACTGACTTTCAAACTGAGTTTCAACTTAGTAAAAAAGTTGATGTAAGAATTCAAAAAAATATTCCGTTAGGAGCTGGACTAGGTGGTCATAGCTCTGTGCTTGCAACTCTTTTGAATTGCTTGTCTTCTTTATATAAGTTAGATTTAACGCTGATGCAAAAATCCGACTTTATTGAAAAATACGGTCAAGACTGCGTTTACTTTTTAAAGCCGCTACCTGGCGTAATGCTAAAAACGGGTTCTACCGTTGAGTATCTTGGTAAATGCCCTTTTAAGTATGTGCATTTAAAAAACTTCAGTGAGCCTTTTGAAACTGTGCGTATGTATCAAAGAGTAAAACCTTCTGAAATTGACACAGAAGAAGTAAAAGAACTAATTAAATTATTTAATGAAGGCAAAACAAATGAGTTTTGGTCTAGTGTTAAAAACGACTTTGATAAGGTCTATGAACTGACCAACCCAGAAGAACAGGCCGTATATCTTGCGCTTAAAAAAGCGTGTTTTAAACTGCAAACTACTGGTTCTGGTTCCTCTGTTTATACACTTGACGGAAATTTTGAAGATAAACAAATTAAATATCCCGCTATTTCTTATTTTAAGAGATACAAATTTTTAAACTACCAAAACATTCAATTTAGCAAACAATCGGCTTTTAAAAAAACACTTTACTTCTTACAAAAACTTATCTTTGTTTAAATTCTGTCAATAAAAAACTACCCCCGCCATTACAAATATATCTAGTTTGGAATGCACCCCATTTTCAGGACATAGAAAATGGGGTGCATTTTATATGAAGTAGACACAATATAAACAATGTAATAAGACAAAACGTTAAGTGGTTTAACTTAAGCAGTGTATTTTACAGCAAAACCTGCTAGAAAAAATAAGCACTTTATTTGGTGTAAACTTTACTTAGGTTAGAAAAAAATATTTTAAGTAAAAAAACGACTGAAAAATTTTACTTAAAAATGCTTTGCCTAGTCTAAGTAAAATAAACTTAACTTAAAAACACAGAACTGTGAAATTAGAATTAGAGAGAGTAGACGTTTTAAAAAAAGATGAAAAGTAGCAGGTTTGTTTTGTTTCGTGTGATTTAAAAAAATTTGAAATTTAATATAGGCATTAAACTTTGAAGTTTAATCAATAAAGTTAACCCGCTTTAGGCAAATTGATGGAATTACTACAGTTCTACCTGACATTTATTTGTTTGTTTCCATGTATGCGTAAAAGAAGCAGTTATCAGTTTGCAAATAGAAGGTACAAAAAGTCTCACTAATTGATGTTCTCCAAAAAGACAGTGAAAACTAAAAAAATAAAGAAACTTCCGAAATTGTAATTATATCAAAGTGGCTAACTATGCTTTTACTAGAGTAAAAGAACTGCTGATATGTGTATAGATAGTGTGTTGATATTCTTTATGAAGGAACAGCACTTGACTAGCAATTAGAAGTAATTACTTAAGCAAAGTAAAAAACACCCTATTTCCTAAATAATAGAAATAGGGTGTTTTTCAATCTTAAAAACGTAGTTTTTAACCTAAGTTAATTAACGGTTGTAGAACTCAACGATAAGTTGTTCGTTAATTTCTTGTAACACTTCTTTTCTTTCAGGGAAACGTACAAAAGTTGCTGTTTTTTTGTTTTCGTCTAGCTCAACAAATTCAAAACTTCTGAATTTAGCCTCAAGACTCTCTTTGACAACAAGCAAATCTTTTGAACGTTCTTTTAAAGAAATAACTTGACCTGGTTTTAGACGCATTGATGGAATATCTGCTTTTTTGCCATCAACTAAAATGTGTCCGTGGTTAACAAGTTGTCTTGCCTGTTGGCGAGTTCTGGCAAGACCTGCTCTATAAACTAAGTTATCTAGTCTAGATTCAAGTAATTTAATAAAGTTTTCACCTAAGTTACCAGCAAGTTTTTTAGCCTCGTGGAAAGTTTTGACAAATTGTTTTTCAGATACGCCGTATGTAAATCTAACTTTTTGTTTTTCATTTAACTGAGAACCATAGTCAGATACTTTAGCGCGTCTTTTGCCGTGTTGACCAGGAGCATATGCTCTTTTTTTCAGTTCTTTGGCAGTTTCTGAAACTGAATAGCCTAAACGACGAGATTTTTTCCAAGTTGATCCTAAGAAACGTGACATATATTTTTACCTCCTTATAGAATAAGTCAGCAAAACGCATTTATTTAACTTTATAATCTTTAAATTGCCTCATTTGTAAAGCAATAAACAAACTACTACATTCTAAGTTAAAGATATTTAAAACAAATAAATGCGTGCTTTAACAGTTAGTAAGTATACAACAGTTTAGTATTTTTGGCAATTATCACGTATTATTTAATTTATTTGAAGCAGTTACACTCATGTTTTCTATGAATAAATTTAAGTGTTTTGTTTGAATAGATAGTTATTTGAAGTAAATGCTATCATTGACACGAAAGGATAGTGATATAGATATGAGCAGAACTTCAACTATTTGTGTAAAAGTTAAAGATGATGTCAAAGTATTGGCTGAGGTTGTGTTAAATAGATTAGGAATTTCAATGTCAGACGCAATTTCTGTTTTTCTTAAACAAGTTATTGCGTACAATAGACTACCTTTTGATGTCAATATTTTAAATAAACCAATTTCTATTTTGAATTTAAACGAAGATGAATTTAACTCGGAACTAAAAAACGCAGAAAACGATTTTAAAAACGGTAAAGTATATAGCCTAGATGAAGTTAAAAAAGAGTTATTAGAAGGTTTGGACTAAGATTTAAAGCCTTAGTTTTTGTTTCTAATTTATTTTTTGCCAATATTTCTTAAATCTGTAAGTTAGTCTTTTAGGCAGCCAAGTGGACAGACAATTACTCCATCTTCACGAGTATAGGCTAAGTTAGTAGTTGTGACTACCATTAAGAAACTAGGTTGTTTTTCCTCGGGTAAGAGTGATTTTAATTTAAGTAAATTTTTAGCAGCCTCTTCAATTCCAACCGCACTTCCTAGTTTAATTTCAATTAAACCAAATTTACCACTATCAAGATAAACAACAGCATCGCATTCAAGACCACTTTTATCGCGATAATGATAAATTGTACCGCCAAGTTTATCAACATATACTTTTAAATCACGTACAACTAAATCCTCAAACATTAATCCAAAAGTGCTGAGGTCGTTTATCAAATCGTTGGGACTAATATTCAGCACACTTGCCGCAATTGAGGGACAAATAAAATGTCTAGTCGGTGATGTTCTAATTGCGGTTTTGCTTCTGATGTTTGGATTCCAGGCGCCGATATCTTCAATTATAAAATTCTCCCTGAAAATCTCCAGATAAGATGCTACTGTGTTGTCAGATATTATGGTGTCGCCGTCTAATTTCACATCGTTTATCAAAGTTTGAATAGAACACTCACTTGAAATATTTCTAGCGTATGCTGCTAGCGTTTTTTTAAGTTTATCTTTATTTCTAACTATATCTGTATCTTTTAGCAAATCTTTTTCAATAACTTGAGCAAAATAGTTTTTTGCAATTTTCAGTGCTTTTTCTCTAGGCAGACCTATAGACAGTGGCCAGCCACCGCGGCATATTAAAAAACTGTAGTCCAGTAAGTTTAATTTAGAAATCACTCCTTTTGGATAAATACCACCAAAAAGATCACTTAAACTAACTGAACCTGTACTTTCTAAAGATTCAAAAAGAGACATGGGGCGCATATACATAGTAGTAATTCTGCCCACTCCTGAGTGCATAATTTGAGCTTTTTCATTTTTTGACAAAGGTGTTGATGAACCTGTTAATATAAATTGACCAAATTTTTTTCTTTGGTCCACTTGAAATCTAACTGCGTCCCATATAAAAGGTATAACCTGCCACTCATCTATAAGTAAAGGCGGTTCTTTTGCTAAAAAAATTTTGGAAGAAGTTTTAGCAAGTGCTATATTTTGTTCTTTTTCGTCTATATCTTGCATAAAAATCACACTTTTAGCAAATTTTAAGGCAGTAGTGGATTTTCCGCACCATTTAGGTCCTTTAATCAATACGGCCCCGCAAGTTTCAAGTGCTTCTTTAAGTTTATTTTCTATGATGCGATTTAGGTATTCAGGCATATTTGCTCCTTAAATATATTGTATAGCTAATTGATTTTATAATCAACTACTTGGCGATTTGGCTTACTTCTACTTGGAAATTTGGCTTACTTCTACTTGGCAATTTGGACTGATTTCACTTTATAATTTGGCTCGTTTCTACTTTATAATTTGGCGTTTTTTGGTCTCCATGTATCCACTTTACTTCTTAAAAATCCAAATTATTTCTTATGAATTCAATTAAGTTTATATGTTTTATCCCATTTCTTTTTTGTTCTAAATAATCTAATGTTGCTACATATTTAGGGGAATTGTCTTTGATTTTTTCAAGTGGCGCATACTCTCTATTTTCAGTTTCTAAGTTTGCCAAAATAGTGTAGGCAACTTGAATGTATGAATAATTATTATCCAAATCCCTTAATATGAAATCACATTCAAGTAGACCAATTCTTCCGATGTTAACTGAGTATCCTTTGCTTCTTGCATAGACAAAAACGATATTTTCAAGACTGGGACCGAAGTTTATTCTATTGTCAGTATTTAAAACATAGTAAAACTCAAGCCCGCCAAATAATATTTCTTTTCTCCTTTTTAGTGTTGTTTGGATTTCATGTCAAATCTGTTGCATTCACAGAGAATTTTTGCGTCAATTAAAATTTAAATGTATCTAGAAACTGTTTCTATAGTAATTAAGTAGCTTGCTTTTTTTAGATTTTTAGTTATATTATTTAAACTAATGTTTGCACCGAAATTGTTAATAATATAATTTTTAACAATTTCAAACGTTGCTTGGTTTTTAATTTTTACTCTTCTTTTTATGTCTTTTTCAAAAATTTCTTTAACTAAACTTAAGGTGCAGTTCTTTTTATCTTCTACATTTTCAAAAAACAAAGAACGTGGGAAACCACCATTTAATATGTATCCATTTAGTTCAAGCATTAAGTCTGATTTGGTTGAAGGTGAATAGAATTTCTTCATTTCTAAATACTCATCAAAAGTTAAGGGAAAAATTTCAAACTCAATATACCTACCGGTTAATTTAGTTACAAGTTCACCAGAAAAGCAAATATGAGTTTGAACCCGTAATAAAAATAGAATGGTCTCCTTCTTCTCTAAATGAATTGATTACTGGTTCAAAATCTTTAACATTTTGAATTTCGTCTATAATAAATATTTATTGTCTTTGATATTTTTAGTCTTAGACTCAATCAAACTTCAAAGGCATCAGCAGTTTTGATATTTTTATATCCTCTTTTTTTGTCAAAATTGATGTAAACTATATTAGTGGTTTTAACGCATTTTTGAATAAGTTCATCCGAAATTGTTTCCATCAACGTTGATTTACCTGAGCGTCTTATCCCGGTGATAACTTTAATTAAGTCGTTTACAAAACAAAAACCCTGATTTTAGACAAATACTTTTCTCCTTTAAAAAAATTTCATAAAATTTGCCTATCTTTTAAATAAATTTTGTTATGTAGCTGGACTAAAATCAAGTTATCACTGAATATTTTTCAAAAAATAAAAAATATCCAGCGATAACTGTCATTTAAATAATAAATCTATTTAAAGTTGTATCTTTTAATGTCATGCTATTCGTTTAACGCTTTTAAGTAAATTTGTTAGTTGTGGGGTCTATGAAAAAATATTTAAAGTTATAACCTCAAAATCACTAAAAAATAATTTGAAACTAGAAATGAAGCGCAAAGTATAAGTACTGTGGCGATGTTAAATATCAAATTCATAAAATCAAACTGTATTTCTAAGGTGGTTTATTGGCGCTTTAAATTGTACCTTGTGTTAGATTTTCGAGGGACATTTCGAGGGACATTTTCGTGGGACATTCGAGGGACATTTCGAGGGACATTCTGTTAGATAATTAGTTGCTTTCATATTTTAACTTATATATTCGTTATTAAATTGAGAGAAAAATGCTTGGTTGAATATATATTTTTACCGATAGCATATCTCTTCTAATACAGTTTGGAGTGCAAAAATATATTTTATTCCGGTTTCGTTTCTATCTGTAATAATAATTTTATTAAAACTTCTAACAATATAAAAAGGGCAAAAAGGCCTTTTTATTTAAATTTTATTTTTATGGATGTTTTTTTGGTTTGTTCGTTTAGTTCCCAATGTCCGTTTTTTCCTTTACCAATATATTTAATAGTGGTAATTTCTTTTATATATCTAGTAATAGTTTTTTCACTAACTCCCAAAATAAGTGCTATATTTTTACGACTTACTTTGGTGTTTCCTTGAATTATATTTTTAATTTTATTTTCAATTTCAATAGAAACATTTCTAGAGACATCTTTATCTACAACTATGCCTACCTTTTGTGTAGCTATTTTCTTAAGAGGAATTGTTGTTTTAAATATATTTTCTTCAACAAAAAGAGGATTTTTTCCTGAATAAAGTTGCGTGAATTTATAAGTATTTCTCATTCCAGATCCCAACTCATCTGCAAGGCCAATTTCTCTAAAAACTTTTGATATAGGGGGATTTTTTGGAAACGGTTTAAACTTATGTAAGTCCAAAGTTCCCAATTCATGTGGCAGGTTACTATTTTCAATCATGATTTTTTCATCATCTATAATCATTTTTGCAGGGAAACCACTTCCAAAGTCTCGATGAGCTAAAGTATTTGAAACTATTTCTCTAAGAATTCTGTCTCTTGCGTTGACATTGAAAATCCCGTCTAATACAAACAAGTTATTTAAATGCTTTTGGCCGAAATTCATAAGTCTTTCATAACTATCGATCAAGTTTGTTATGACGACATCTCTGTCGTCATATCTATCTTTATTTTCAACCCTAAATATAGCGTCTGTTTTATGTTGAGGAAGAACAGACATTATTGAGTTGTCTTTTCCAAATAAAAGAATAGCAGCTAAAGTAATTCCTTCGCGTTTAGTCTCTGGGTCCGTTAAAATTAAACCACTGCTTCGTAAAAGCATTTCATCACTCATAGTCTTCCAAGGATGGTCTTTATTGAGACTGACCGCCATCTTCCTTGCTTTTTCAATAACTGAAACATCAAGAAAGTCTATATCCAGATTAGGATACACTTTATTTACAAAATATTCGCGTCTTTTTAGCGAATATAATTTGTAGACTGCTTCTGAATTGTTTGAGATGTTGATATCACCATCAAACGACCTATCCCGGATTTTACCGTTTTGTTTACATACTTGTGTACCCTCAGGTACTCTGATATAAATTATTTTTTTATTATCAATGACGAAAACTTCTGGCTGTAGATAAAGTGGCGGGTTTATTTTTTGAGGATTATTCACTGTTGTTGTAAATTCCTTAATTAGTTTATCTACTTTATCTGGGTTCACACCAACAATTTCTTTTTTATCATTTACACCAAGTAAAATATGCCCACTATTTCTGTTGTTAAAAGAACAAACAGAATCAAAAACATTTTTAGTTAAGGAATCTCTTGATTCTTTAAATTCAACATCTATTTTTTCTCCGTTTTGAACCAATTTCTTTATTTCCGATACCGTCATATTTTAATTCCACCTACTTTTATTTTTCAATATTTTTTTTGATAAAAACATTAGAGTTTAGAATTTCTACTTTATCTTTGTTAACTACAAAAGTAACGTAGTCGCCGTTTTCTAAATTTAAAAGTTCTCTAATTCTTTTCGGAATGGTTACTTGTCCTTTAGACATAATTTTTGCTATATCCATAAATATATCGCACATACTCATACCCCTACTTTTCCTACACACATTTTAGCATTATTGTGGATTTTTCTCGTCATTTATTTCTTCAGTGCTTAAATTTTTTGTATGTTTGCTGTGCTAAAACTTTAGTTGCTAGCATTTTTAAAAAAATTGCAAATGGTGTTGAGACAAAACAAAATCAAAGTATTGCGAATTTTATTTATAAAACTACCTTTAAAACTTTTAAATAAATCGTATTAAATGCGCTATATAAAATTATAAAATCGCGACACAAAGCGGTTTTATATTTTTACAAAATCGTTTTTTTTTTTTTTTGTGGGTTTGTTTTATATAATAACTCATATAATGATGCAACAATTAAAATTTTTAAATAAAAAATATATAATTTTTTTATAGCAAAATTTGTTAGCAAGCACATTATTTGAAAAACTAATATTTTTTTTAATTTAAGAAGATTTTTTAAAACTCTTTTAAATATAATATAAGTGTGTGATGCTAAACTTTAGAGTTTAGTATTTACCTAACTTTAAAAAGGAGACCAATATATGCATATCAAGAAAAGAAACGGATACATAATATCTTCTGTAATGCTACTTGCTTTAACTTTAATCACGCTGTTTTTAATCTTTTTGTTTATGCACCCCACAGTCTATTTTTCTAAGGCCAGTGGCTTTTCTCAACACGACGGTGTGAGAGCAGGTAAAAATAAACTGCGCTTTGTGGTGCCAGAAACTGTAGACGTGACTAAGTCTACCTACATTTCTGTTAAACAAGAATGGTTTGAAACTAACAGAATGGGCAGGATTACTGACATCAAAGTCAAACCGGGCAAGCACTTAGCGCTTGACTTTACAGACCGTGAATACAATCAAGAAGTCTTTACAATTTACACGAAAAACTGGTTTGGAATTAAAAGAGAACACGACGTTATTGTAGATTACTCCAACTTTCTTCGTGTCTTTTTCCCAGAATCACAAGACGGTGTTGCTCCGCGCAAACCTGTAATTTTGCC
>CAUUIA010000021.1:0-11712 GCA_963545195.1 uncultured Acholeplasmataceae bacterium | reverse complement strand
CCTCGTTTTGAAATCGCGTTAAAAAGTGTGATTTGATTGTCAAGGTAAATAATTTTTAACTCAGAAATTATTGTGTTATTTTGTTTGTGTATGATTTTTGTTAACTTGTTGTTTTCGTACTCAAGAGTTGCAAAATAAACTTTCTCATCATCTTGAAAGTAAGTGACTTCAGAAATAAACTCACTAGTTTTTTTAAAAACTATTTTGCCACCATACTCATTTACAATTCTTTTTTCAACATCTACAAAATCAAAAAGAAGTCTCTCGCCGTTTATTCCTATCATTTCACTAGGATAGTTAATGCTAATTGGTTCTTCAAAAATTGTTTTATTTCCGTATTTATCTTTAATTTCAAAACCTGACTTTAAAAGATATTCATCGGAAAAGTTATGTACTTCTGCTTGTGTCTCTGGATTTTTAAAATTAGGTTTCAGGTAATCATCTACAGAGCCATCTGCGTTAAAAACAGAAATTTTGCCTTCGGTACTTTGAATTTTAGTAAAATAATTTAGTTTAAAGCCTTTGCCGAAAAACTCTTTTTCGTCTTTGTTTTGGTGATTGTAGATTAAACTGGTTTTAATTGGACCACTTCCGACATTTTCAATTAAAGGAATAATGACGTGGAAATTAGCGTCGTTCTTGTTGATGTTGACATTAGCTTTTACTAAACTACCAAGAGAATGAGTTAAAAATTTACAGTAGCTTTTAAGACCTTTGTTTGCCATTTTTACTCCTTTTTAAAATACCTTTGTACAGTTATTTATTTCTTTTAGTAAGTTTTCGCTTAAATACGGTCCAACTTCAATCAAATCAACAAATCTTTTGAATTTTTCAAAATAAAGTTGTTTTAAAGTATCTTTATTTTTTTGCTTATTTTCTTTAGTAATATCTAAGGAAAACTCAGCAAGCAAATCAATATCTGAGTCTAGTCTTTCGGCGCCTTGTGCAAAAGAGCCAAAAATATACAAATGTTTAACTCCAAATTGGGTAAGTAAAACTTTATCATCCAGCAATGTATTATAGATTTCTTTAAAAGTGAGTTTTTTTAAATTTTGATAATAAGACCTATCTTGCTTTTTACTTTCTAATATAAATTTACTAATATAAGAAACTAAGTTATTTGAGACATTTAAACTATACAATTCACTAAGTTCTTTTAATATCGTTTCATTAAAAACTAACGTAGGAATACCAACCTTAACTAATGAAAAGTTTAAAAATATCAAACTAATCAAAAACCTATATTCTGTATCTAATTCCACCATTGTTTTAAAGGTTTTATGTGAAAAAATAATTGAGTTTTCCAGTGAATTTTCAACACAAGTCTTGAAAAATAAATCCGTTAATCTTGTAATTAGGTCAGCAGTTGGTTCTTCTTCTTTTAAGATATAGAAAAATTTCTTTAATAAACTAGAAGAAAAAATATTTTGATTATTGCTAAGTAAATAAAAGTAAGCATCATAAGAGTTTTTTAGCGTCTGTTCTAATTGAGTTTGGATTGGTGTCTCCATATAAACAATTTGTTTAAATAAAGTATGCCTGAAATCGTAGCCTAGATAACGAAAATACTTTTCAATAAATTGAGCAAGTTTTTTTCTGACAATCAATTCAGTTCCATGCTCAATATTGAAAAACATAATCTAAACTCCTTTTTTAACGAACAATTGCTAAAAAACCTTATACAAAGTCCAAAAAAGTTAATAATTCTGAAAAAATACTTTAGGTTTGATTTGAAAATTATTTTTATTTTGAAAACAAACTATCTACAACTTAGGCCAAAGTACCCATTGGGTCCCATGGCTTTAACACAATAGGTTCGACTTCAAAAGCTTTTAGTTCAGCGTCAGATAAGTATTTTTTGTTAATTAAAACTTGATAAGTATAGCGGTCAAACCAAGAATCTGTACACAGATAGTAACCTTTTGAACCTACTTTGTCGCCCCAAGAGTTTTCAATTTTCCATTTGTTTGGTTTTCCATCTACTAAGTTGACACCAGTTAAAAGCATAGCATGATTCATAGCAGAAGCACGATAGTCAAGTTGAGTTTCTTTATCTAAAGTTACGTTAATGTCAAAAATTTGTTCAAAATCAAATAAACGGTCATCCCAAACACCGTGTGCGCGGTCGCCAAACAGTGAAACGTCTGAGCCAAACCAAACTGGCTCTTGGTCTTTAAGTTGAGCGATTGTCACTTCTTTTAGACGCTCAATTGGTAAGTTTAGGTGAATTACTTTCTTACCTTCTACAACATTTCCAAGGTAAGAGATAGTGTAGGTTTTTAAAAAAGGTTTGTCCTTAGTTGGTGAATTGATAACAGAAACATATTGGTTTAAGTCAAGGCCAACAAATTTGTCATAGAATTTTTGTGGAGTTAGGTTTTGAACAAGGTGATATTTTTTGTTTTTATCAGTGTATTCAAAGTTAAACTTTTGTGGTGGCATACCGAAGTTTGTAACTAAGAAGTTATAAAGTTCTTGAGTCGCAACTTCGCGGATTTTTTGAATGTCTGCGTCTTTGCCTTCACTGTGCGCACGGCGTACATCTGCAGCAAACTTACGCAAGCGAACATTAATGATTTCATTCATCAAACCAGTGTTTGAACTAGAAGTAGTCTCTGGCATTGCAGATTTTGGCACAAGTCCGTATTTTTCAATTAAGTTTTGCAGCATTGCCCATTGACCACCGTCTTGGATACCTTGATTTAGTAAAAATTGAAGTGTGCGGTCATCGACTTCTGAGTCTAGAAAATCTAGAACTGATTCAAAAAAGAAGTTGATTTTCTCTAGTTTATCGTAAAAAGCGATGTAGTTTTGTGAAAACTCAAATTCGGTTAATTTAAGGTTTTTCGCAGTAATTTCGCGAAGAAAGTTTAGACCAGAAAAAATCCAACAACGACCTGAGCGCATTTGATTGGCAACAGGTAGAGTTTCTATGTTTACCGAGAAGTTGAACTGAGTGTTTTGTTCTTCTTCAAGTATGTAGGCAACATCTTGTAGATTTCCTTTAGTCAAAGCGCGACGAAGCACAGTTTTACTGTTGTCTGCTTTAATTGATTTTTCTAATTTAGATAAATATTCTTTTTCTAACATTTTTTTCCTCCATGAATACTTTAATTTTAACAAATCACGTCGGTTTTTTCCACGCTTTTAACTCACCAAAATCGCTTAATTTCGGTGTTTCTTTACCAACTTTTCTTTTTTGCTTTAAAAAGTAATAAGGTGTGTTAAAATTAAAAGCGTAGAAAGCAGCAGCAGTTTGCAAAAAACGCAACGCTCTCGCCTGATTGCATCTTAGTGATAGGCAAAAAGTTACTAATAAATTTTTTAAAATATTTTGTAATTTTTTTAAAAGAGTGCTCGCTTTGCACTCTTTTTTTAATTTATGCTTTCCAGAAAGGAGTAAATTTATCAATAATTTTTATCGCAACCAAAGAGTAAGAGTTCAAAAACCTGTTGAGTATGTCAATGAGTTTGTTCCAGACAGAACTATTTTGCTAATCTCTGAAACCGGCCAAAACTTAGGTGTGATGAGCAAAAGAGACGCTTTGAAAAAAGCGGTTGAGGCTGAACTTGACTTAGTTTTAGTTTCAGATGTGAAGGCTGAAAAATTAGTTTGTAAAATTATGAACTACTCAAAATATAAATATGACAAACTAAAGCGGGAAAAAGAACAGAAGAAAAATCAAACTATCATTGAAATTAAAGAAATTAGACTATCGCCGGTTATCGACGTTAACGACATTAACACCAAGTTAAAACACGCCAGACGTTTCTTTAAAGCAGGCAATAAAGTCAAAATTTCGATGCGTTTCCGCGGTAGAATGATTCAACGCATTGAACTTGGTATGGAAGTTATGCAAAAGTTCATTCAAGAATTGGGCGAAGAATGCGTGGTTGAGGCTCCACCAAAAATGGATAAACGCAGTTTAATTGCAACCATCGCCCCGGCAAAAAAAGAAAATAAATAAAGGAGTTTAAATTATGCCAAAACAAAAAAACCACTCTGGTCTTAAAAAAAGAGTAAAAATTTCTAAAACTGGAAAAATTTTAAGAGGTTGTGCATTCCGCAGTCACTTATCTGCACACAAAACTCACAAACAAACAGTTCATTTAAGAAAAGGCGCACAAGTTTCTAAAACAGACGAAAGAAGAATTAAACAACTTGTGGCGGGACTTCGTTAGTTTTTTTAAAAAACTAACTAACCTATGAAATAAATATAAAAATTATTATTTAAGGAGAATACAAACATGGCAAGAGTTAAAAATTCAAAAACTACCAAAGCACGCCGAAATAAAGTATTAAAACTAGCAAAAGGCTACTTTGGTTCAAAACACGCACTATACAAAACAGCACACGAACAAGTGATGCGTTCACTTCGCTATCAATTTAGAGACCGTAAACAAAGAAAAAGAGAATTCCGTAAACTTTGGATTACTAGAATCAACGCAGCATGCGCTCTTAACGATTTAAAATACTCAAAATTCATTCATGGTCTTGAACTTGCTAAAATTGAAATTAACAGAAAAGTTTTAGCAGAACTTGCAAACTCAGACCAAAAAGCGTTTAGCGAACTTTGCGATAAGGCTAAAAAAGCGTTAGCGAAATAACTGTAGATGCCAAAAGAAACAAAAACTACAGAAAAAACTGTAAAAAAAGCCAAAGAATCTGTTAAAAAAGCAACCAAGACTACAAAAAAAGAAGTTGCAAAAGTTGTTAAAAAAAGTGAGTCTAAAAAGAATGCTAAGACAACTAAGCCAGAAACTGATTTAAAAAAATCAGCTAAAGCAGCAAAGACTACAAAAAATGAAGTTGCAAAAGTTGTTAAAAAAAGCGAGCCTAAAAAGAATACAAAGGCGACTAAAACAAACACAGACTCTTTGAAAAAAATTGACAACGTCTATAAAAAAATAGTTAAAAAAATCGGCGATGAACAAACTATTTCTTTAGAAGAACTAAATAAAATCAACACTTCAGCCGAAGGACTGGATACCATCATTGAACGCCTAAAAAACGAAGGGTATGAAGTAACTGGTTTAGTTGACGAAACTGAAATAGACGACGAAGAACTAAAAGACGCCGAAGACTTAGAAAACGAAATCAATCATTCAAATCTTTTTAAAAATACTGGCACAAACATCCCTTCAACTGACTTAATTAGTCTATACTACGCGGATGTTACTAAAATCAAATTACTGACTTTTGACGAAGAGCAAGAGTTGGCCATTCAAATGGAAGACGGAAAGGCTGCGACTGAGCAAATTAATGAAATGCTTGCCAACGGAGTTGACCAGTACGATCCAAAAATCCTAGATTTAAGAAAAGTTGAATACAAGGGTATGAAGGCAAAGCACAGTTTAATTGACGCCAACTACCGCCTGGTGATTTCAATTGCCAAAAAATACGACCGCGGACACATGTCTTTTTTAGACCTGTGTCAAGAAGGTTCAATGGGCTTGGCTCGCGCGGCTGACAAGTTTGACTACAAAAAAGGCTATAAGTTTTCAACTTACGCCACCTGGTGGATTCGCCAAGCGATTGCCAGAGCGATTGCGGATCAGGGAAAAACTATTCGTATCCCTGTGCACATGAACGAAACTATTTCCAAAATTACCAAAACTCAATCTCAACTAACTCAAGAGCTCGGCAGAACTCCGACAGACGAAGAGATTTGTGCACGCATGCCTGGTTTAACTGAAGAGAAGTTAAATCACGTTAGACGAATTGCCAAAGACCCTGTATCTTTAGAGCAACCAGTTGGCGAAGAGGAAGACTCAATTTTGGCTGACTTTATTTCTGATCCAAACGCGATTACTCCCGAAGAATACGACAATAAACAACTACTTTTAGACGTTTTAAACGAAGTTCTGCAAGGTTTGACTGACCGTGAAGAGCGCGTGCTTAGACTAAGATTTGGGCTATACGACGGACAAACTAGGACTTTAGAAGAAGTTGGCAATATTTTTTCAGTGACTCGTGAACGCATTCGCCAAATTGAAAACAAAGCCTTAAAGAAACTAAAACAAAACAAAAATGCCGATAAAATTCGTAAATACTACGAACTAAACAGGAAGTGATAAGATGCGAGTATTAACAGGTAAATTTAAAGGACAAACTTTAAAACGTGTGTTTTCAGATGAAACCAGGGAAACTTCAGAAATCTTAAAACAAGCGGTTTTTAACTCGCTTTTTGACCTAAACGACAAAGTTTTTCTAGATTTATTTGCAGGTTGTGGACAAATCGGCATCGAAGCACTTTCTCGCGGTGCTAAACTAGTTTACTTTAACGACCGTTTTTTAAAGTCTGAGCAAACTGTGCTGGAAAACTTAGCGATGTGCAAAGCAGATAAAGCCACTTATGAGGTCAAACGTCTAGATTACCTTGATTACCTTGGACATATTTCGGCCAAAGGGGTGTTTTTTGACTATATTTTTCTAGACCCACCTTTTAACACCAACTACTACAAAAACATCTTGCACACAGTTAAAGACATACTGAAACCAAACGGTAAAGTTGCAATTGAATGCAAAGCAGATTTTGAAGATTTTTCCGTTGCTGGCTACACTTTAGAAAAATCTACAGTTTACTCAAATAAAAAACTGCTAATTTTCCAAAAGGAAAACTAGCCACGTACCTTTTAAAAAGGAGTTTAAAAATATGCATAATTTAGTTATCATGGCAAAAACTGCTCCACTTTGGGCAGCAATAGTTGCGCCAATTCTTCTGTTTATTGTTGGTGTGTTTTTCGGCTTTTATTTAGCGCGTTTCTACGTTAAACGTTATTTGGCTAAAAACCCGCCAATCAACGAAGCCGCGATTCGTGCAATGGGTCGCCAGATGGGCCGTACTTTTTCTGAAAAACAAGTTAAACAAATTGTTGCTCAGATGAATGCAGCTAATCAAGGTGATGCAAAAAAATAAATTTGCCACCAGCAGAAATAAAAAGGATTTGGTTATTTACCAAATCCTTTTTTTAAAATTGCCTATAAATGCAATTAACTTAGAAGCGCAAAAATTGTTCTGCGTCTAAAACAAAAACTACAGCACCACCGACTTCAACTGATACTGGAATTGAAGAAAAGCCACCAAACTCATTTAAAATAGTGCTAGGCACATCTTTTCTGCGTTTTTTTGAGTTATCGTCAATGATGTCTAGAACTTGCGGAACTAACTCGTCGTTGACACCAATTAAAAATGTCGCGTTTTTAGAACGAAGAAACCCACCTGTAGTCACCAATCTAGTAGTTTGAAACTTATTTTGGTTTAAAGCGCGTTGAACCTTATTGGCGTCGTCGTTGGTAATGATTGCAACAATTAGTTTCATAAATAAAATCTCTTTTTGAAAATAGTAGAAAAATTAGTATTTTTGTCTGCGAATTTTGCCATCTAGTTTATGAATTACTAAACTACCGCCGTTTTTCTCAATTAAGGCTTCAGCGTAAGCAACTGCTTCTTTTTGAGTTTCAAAGAACTTAATAGTTTTATCTGAACCTTCTTTTCTGACTCTCCACATTTTGTAGTTTTCAGTCTTAGGTTCTTTGTTTTGAGATACGTGATAGATTGTTGTATTTTCAGCCATAATTTCCTCGCTTTGCTTACTTAAATTATAGCAGTAAACTGCTTTATTTTTTCAAGATAGTTTACTTAATTTTTTTTCAGTTTGCAAAAAATTTTTAAAAACTTTATTTTAGTTGTGTTTTTCTATATCAAAAGTTGTAAAATATAGGTATATGCAAGACAAAGAAATTTTTATGTTGCTCTCTGATGCCAACAAGCTAATTAAAAATGTAGTTTATGTAAATCAGTCTACTGAATACATTTCGCTTTTATTTAAGCAAAATGTTAAGAAGGCTAAATTTTTCGTGCCGTCTTCTATTCAAAACAATATTTTTGAGATTTCTCAACTTTACGGCGTAAACATTACACGCTCTCGTTTTGATAAACTTTTCTCAGGTGCTATTAAACCTGCTAACTCAACTGAGTCTGCGCTACTTAACTATGCTAAGTTAATTAAAACAGTGTTTTTAAATTACAAAGATATCACTATTGATATCAGTACAATTGAGTTTTTTTACAACAAAATCAGCGAAGGCTTGAAAACCAATAGTTTGTTAAAGGCTTACCGCAAGACAAGATTTACGAATTACTATAACATATCTAACAAAAAAGCCGACCGCTATGAAGGTATCAAGGCTAACGAAATTAAAAACAAATTAAGAGAAATTTGCGCGGAGTACAACGCAGAGTTGGCTACTAACCCAGACTTAAAATTATTTATCATTCCACGTTTTATTGCACAGTTTATCTACATCTCTCCGTTTGTACGTTTCAACTATATAATTGCCAATTTGCTGATCCACACATGTTTGCTTAAAGAAGGCTACGCGATTTCTAGAGTTGGTAAGTTAGATGAGTTTTTAAACCGCTATAAAAACAAATTGGAATCAACGCTGGTAAATGTTCAAAAAAAACTAAACGCCGACACCGACTCAACTATTGACTTCATTAAGTTCTTTACCGAAATTTTGGCCAAGACTTACGAGGACTTTAGAGTGCAAATTTCGGCAATTGAAGCGGGTAAAAAAGCAGTTGATATTGTCAGGAAACAAATTAAAGATAAGTTCAAAGTTTTCACCAAACGAGAAATTATGAAAGAGTGTCCGTATTTCTCTAAAATCACGATTGAAAGAACTTTAGTGGCCTTGGTTAAAGAAAACTTTATCTTAATTCGCAAACAAGGCAAAAGCACTAGATATTTCGTTAACTAAACTAGTGTTTGATTGTTGATGTTTTTAACTTAAACTAAATCCTGAACTTTTCACAAAAATATAACTAATTGTTTAAAAATACGCCTTTTATCTTTAAAAAAATGGTTTTTATGTCTTAAAAATCTTGTGCTAAATTTCTGAACTCAGGTTTTATACACAAAGCAGTTCTCAAAATTTCTTTTACATTCGAAGTAATAACCGCGGACCACACTTGCTGCTAACACGCAATAGTTGACACGAATTTTACCTGCTTTAAAAAAGAAAAGGCCCTCTCGGGCCTATTTTTCTTTGGATTGGTCTTCTTTTTTCTTTTGTTCAAGAACAAGTTGACCTTTGTAGTATCCGCATTCTGGTGTTACACGATGTTGTAGTGTAAATTCACCTGTTTGTGGGCAAACTGTAAGCGCAGGACGTTGAAGTTTAAAATGAGTTCTTCTTTTACGTTTAGCAGTTTTTCCAGTTCTTCTAAATGGAACAGCCATATAGATACCTCCAACTGAAAAACATTATAGCAAAATCTCTCATTTTCGACAAATAAAAAGCAAGTTATTATAGTTTTCTAACGAACCTAATTTTACCAGTTATCGCAGTTTTTAAATTAAGTAAAATTAAACGATTAAGTTGCAAACTGACCAAAAAATTTGTTTGGTTTTCATCAACGCAAACGTATTTACCAGGAAGTGGTAAAACCTTTTTTGAGTCTAAAAGAAAGTAATGTTTATCAGGTACTACTTCATAGCAAACATCTGTGTCAAGTAGCCTTTTAACTAACTTAAAATTTGCAACTTTTTGTGCAAATTTAGCACCAGTACTAGAAATTATTTTGCCTTTTTCACAAACTAATTCTTGCACAAAAACATTAAAATCAGTCTTTAAAGTATCAATGCTGCCTGCTCTGTTTTTGCCATAACAAAAATTTTGACCAACTATTGTAGTGTTTACATTAATTTGCTTTAAGAACTTATTAAACTCAAGGTAAGTTTTATTAACAATTATTGAGTTTAGTTTAAGAAAAGAAACATCTGATTTAGGCACGATTGCTTTAATTTTTTGAAGAATTTCTAAGCGAGTAAACAAAAAAACTTGTGCAAACGGCTTTTCTACGCAAATTACGTGCGGTTCTAAATGTGGATATCTAAGCAAATTGGCAATCAAAGCACTGTGCCCTTTGTGAACTCCATCAAAAGAACCAAGTGCTACCACTTTAGGTTTAGCTAAAGAAATTACCTTTGTTTCACCGTATTCGTTTTCTAAATTAAATAACTCTGGGTTTGTATTCATTTTTATCACTAATGTATTTAACTAAAGCGAAAGGTTTGCCTGCTTTAGTTGCAATAAAATCTTTTTTAACATCAATATGTTTAAAAGAAATAGTTGCGCCGTTTTCAATTAACTTAGTTGAAAACTTAGATAACTCAATAAAATCGTATTTCGTTTTCAGCCAATCAAATAACTCTATTTTTTTAAACTCACCTGCCTGAATTTTAGGTAAAGTAAACTCACCAACCGCAGTGCGATTTAATTTAGTTAAAGTAGCCAAGGTTGAGTTTTCCTTACATAGTGCAGAAATAAGTGAGCGCACATAAGTGCCTGCTTCTACCTTGCAAATAAATGTAAACTTATCAGGAGCAACTTGTTTAAGTTCAAGAGCATATATTTTTTTTAGTTCTGATTTTAGTTGAGGAGATTCGCCTTGTCTGGCTAAATCGCAGGCTTTTTTGCCGTTAATTTTTTTAGCCGAATAGATAGGAGGAGTTTGCAAAAAACCAGATTTTAGGTATTTTTCTATTGTTTGATTTGCTTTTTTAAGTTCAAGGGTTTTATCAGTTTTACCAATAATTTTGCCAGTTAAATCAAGAGTATCGGTTTCATATCCAACTTCAAACTCACCTGTATAGACTTTCGCAAAATCAAAATCTTGAACAAAACGTGTTGCACGACCAGTAAGCACTAAAAGCAGACCAGTTGCAAAAGGATCCAGAGTTCCTGTGTGTCCAACTTTAGTGGTTTTATCTAGTTCTTTTTTAATACCAAAAAGGGCAGCAAACGAAGTGATGCCCTTTGGTTTATTTAAAAGATAAATGTAGTTTTGATTTTTCAATTATTTAAAACTAGATACCCAGCCAACTAACTCATCACGAGAAAGTAGACCAACTTTACGGTCAATTTCCTTACCGTCTTTAAATAAAACTAGTGTAGGAATTGAGCGCACTGCAGAAAGTAAAGCAAGTTCACGGTAGTCGTCAATAGAAACTGCATAAACTTTTGCAACTCCTTTAAGTTCTGCATCGGCAACTTCAGTTACTACTGGAAGTAGCGCTTGGCAAGGTCCACACCATGGAGCAAAAAAATCTACTAAAACTAGTTTATCACTGTTAATAACATCGTTGAAAAGTTCACCTTTATAAATATTCATATTCATCACCTCTTCTTAAAATATAGCACACCGAAAACAAAATAATAATTTTTAAGTCTTGTGTATTTTTCTAATATTAAAAAAGAAAAAATACTGTAAATAACCAAATAGTTACTGGATAATTTTGGCGTTTAAAATTGCTATTTTTGGTATAATTTAGATATTGTGAGGTATATTTATGCGCCGCTTTTTTAAAACAATATTACTGCTCATTTTAGTGTTAATTATTAGTATTTTCGCTGTCGCAGGCACTTTATTTGCTCTGCACTTTAATACAGTAAAAACACCTGAACACGCCAAGAATTATCAGTTTGTAGATAATCTACGCGAAAAAGTAGAAAAACATATATTTCTGGAATCTGCGAATGGCAAAAAGTTTGAGTTTGACTTAAACGCCGAAACTTTAACACAAGTTCTAAATCATTTACTTATCTCTAAAAAAATCGCAGATAAATCATATTTTGAAAATAATTCAAATGACAAAACGCTTTATAAAACCAACCCTGACTACGTAAGAATTAAAAGTGTG
>CAUUIA010000020.1:0-12512 GCA_963545195.1 uncultured Acholeplasmataceae bacterium | reverse complement strand
GATTTTTTGAATTAAAAAGCAGTTCTGGTAAATACACACAAATTGTTTTAACTGACTTTAAATAGTCAATTGAGATATTTTCTAAATTAGAAAACACAATTCTGTTAGTTTTTTTAATTTCCTTTTTTTCAAAAAAGTCATTTAATATTTTGAAATCATTTGGTTTTGCTAAGTTTAGTTTTTCTAAAAAAAACTGGTAGAAATACTGAGCGCCTACACTTAGTTTTAAAAACTCTGATTTTTGACACACTCCGCATTTAATTTCTTTAGATAAAAATAAACTGCAAAACTGACAAAAATAACAAGACTGAATACTGTCGTATCTAAGGTAGTCAAAGCAACGCGGACATCTTAAAACATTTGCACACTCTGCACACTTAACGAAGTTAGCGTATACCGTGTGGTCGGTTAAAAACAGGGTGTTTTTACCATTTGCAAGATTATACTTTAAGTTAGTAATAACTTCTTTTGAAACTAAAGAAAGGTCTGAGTTTTTAAACAAATCAGTAACCAACACTTGTTTGATTTCACCTAAATCTGCTAAATAGTTTAAGTTTTTTGTGCCTGTTTTGTAAACTAAGTCAAAACTTGGAACTAATGAAAAAACAGAAACTAAAAGACCTTTTAAATTAGCAATAATTTTGGCAACTTCTGAAGTTGAAATACCAAGATCTGTTGTGCTTTCAAAAAAATCATCAAGCAAAATTAGATGTTTTAAACCATCTATCTGCTGATACATTGCTTTTTCAAAACCAATGATAAGCAAAAAGCCAGGCTTTGCTGCTGCTTTTTCAAACAGTGCTACTTTAGCGCTAGTATTTAGTTTATCTGCTGAGTAAATTAAAATTTCTCCAGGTTTTAAAAAACTACTAAATAAATTAACAAAGTACTCTAAGTTAATTGAGTTTTTTAAGCAAAGCAAAACCTTTTCGCCGTTTGTTTTAGCTATCTTAACTTGGTTAAATAAATCAAGAGCTGTATCAATTAAGTTATATTTAATACTTTGCTGATTTAAGTCTATTGGCTTTTCAAAATAACTAAAAAAACGTGTTTTTTTACTCTTACTTTGTTCAACTGTAAAGTAGTTTCTAACTAGGTTTTGTCTTTTTAAATTAGCGATTTCTTTTGCGTGTTTTTGTTTTAAAGTTTTAGTTAAAGTTAGCTCGGTGCTTTTAAAAGGTAATTTAGTTTTAGTTGCCTTGTCCAGCAAGTGCAGTTTTTCAATCGTCTTTAAGTTAACTAAAGGTGAAACTAGAGTCAAAAATATATCAATTTTTGGCAAAAAACTTAACTTACTAAACTCCAAAAACAAACTAAACTGCTCTTTAGAAACTACAGGCAGTTTATCTAAAAACCTCGTGCAAAACTTAAGTAAACTAATGTCTTGCTTAGTTTCTGTTTTGATTTCTAAAATAAAGCCTAAAACTGTGGAACCTGCGAAGTCTACCAAAACTCGTTGTCCTAAAAACAGTGCTTCGCTGTACTCTTTTTCTACTTTATAAGTGTATGTCTCTAAACTACCCTTGAAACTACGGGCAATTAGCACCGAGATAAAAAACATTATTTTAAGTTTTTCAGAATTTCGTCTATTTTGTTGCCGTATTCCAGTACTGTGTCTATTTCAAATCTTAGTTCAGGAATTTTGCGGCAGTTTTTAGAAACAGCCAAAGCAAACTCGTGTCTGATTTGTGGGGTTTTTTTATCAAGCAGTTTTTGGGTGTAGACAGCTGTTTCTTTTTTGTTGTCAAAAATCATGTAAAAAACTTTTAAAACTGACAAGTCTTTTGAAAGTTTAACGTCAACTACGTTGATGTAGCCGGTAATTTCATCAACTATTGTTTTGTTAATGGCTTTCGCAATCTCTCTTTGAAAGTAAGACTGCATTCGCAAGTGAGTCAAAGACATGTGTTTTTCCTATTGTGGTCTTTCAACTTCTTTTAAAACAGAAGCCTCAATGACGTCATTTATTTTAATGTCTGAAAAGTCTTTGATTTTAATACCGCAGTCAAAGCCAGTTTTAACTTCTTTAGCGTCGTCTTTAAAACGACGAAGTGTTTCAATTTCGCCTTCATAAACTACTTTGCCTTCGCGAAGTAGGCGAACTTTTGCGTCTCTGGTAATTGAACCTGAAACCACAAAGCAACCAGCGATTACATCTTTTTTGACTTTAAACAGTTCTCGGACTTCAGCAGAACCTAGCACTACTTCTTCGTATTCAGGTTCAAGCATACCTTCCAGCGCAGCTTTGATGTCGTCTTCTATTTGATAAATTATGTTGTAAGTTCTAATTTCTACACCTTTAGATTTCGCAAGGTCTCTGATTTGCGCAGACGGACGGACGTTGTAAGCCAGCAAAATAGAGCCCGAAGTATTGGCAAGCAAGATATCGGTTTCATTAATTTGGCCAACCGATTCGCGAACTACCGAAACTTCCAAGCCTTCGTATTTTAAATTAGCAAGTAGTGCACGAATTGCTTCAATTGAACCATTGACATCACTTTTAATAATTAAGTTTAAAACTTTTTTCTCATTTGAAAGCAGGTCTTCCAGAGACTTTGGTTTTGTGACTAAACTTTGAGTTTTTTCGCGGTTAGCGCGTTCAGTTGCCACTTGTTTAGCAGTTTTTTCGTTTTCAAAACAAATAAACTTATCGCCTGGTTTTACCGAACTTTGTAGACCAGTAATTTCTACAGCGTCCGCTGGCTCTGCTTTCTTTAAACTTTTTGCGTTCGCGTCAACTATGGTTCTAACCTTACAATACGCGTTTCCAACTACCGCGTTGTCGCCAACTTTAAGAGTTCCGTTGTCAACAATTACAGTCGCTACATTGCCGCGCCCCTTGTCAACTCTCGCTTCAATTACAGTACCACTGGCTCTTCGTTTAGGATTGGCTTTTAAGTCTTCAAGGTCAGCAACAAGCAAGATCATGTCAAGCAGTTCATCAATTCCTTGGTTTTTTAAAGCGGAAATTTGGACAACTGGCACAGTTCCACCCCAGTTTTCAGTTAAAACTTCGTACTTAGCCAAATCCCCAAGTACGTTGTCAGGATTCACACCCGGCTTGTCGCATTTATTAATAGCCACAATCATCTTAACTCCACAGGCCTTGACGTGGTCAATTGCTTCTTTGGTTTGTGGCATCACAGAATCATCTGCAGCCACTACTAAGACAACTATGTCGGTAACTTTGGCACCACGTGCTCGCATTTCTGAAAATGCAGCATGACCTGGAGTGTCAATAAAAGTGATTTTTTGGTTATTTTTAACTACTGAGTAGGCGCCAATGTGTTGAGTAATTCCACCGGCTTCACCAGATGCCACTCTAGAATGGCGAATAGTGTCTAAAAGTGTAGTTTTTCCGTGGTCAACGTGCCCCATGACAGTTACGATAGGTGCTCGTTTAACTAAGTCTTTAGGGTCGTCTGCTTGAACATGCTCGTCAAACTGAATTAGTTCTTCTTTTTTGTCTTCAACGACTTCATATCCAAGTTCTTGGAAAATAATTGTCAAAGTGTCTTTGTCTAATACTTGATTGACATTGGCAAAAATTTTAAAACTTAGACAAGTTTTAATAATTTCAATGGGAGAAATGCCAATTTGTTTAGCGTAGTCTGCAATGGTGTTTGCCTGATTGTAGACAACTTTTTGGGTTTTTTGTTTATTTTTATTAACTTTAATACTCATTTTAACTCTCCTTTCCCTTGAAAATAAGTTTTTGAAACTCCAAGAAAAGTTCTTCTCGGACTTCTATTTTAGTTTGTCTAAAAATCGCTTTGACGAATTTTAAAAAAGTAATTTCGGGTTTTTTTTCAATATAAAACCCACGGTTTTTTTTAGTTTGGGCTAAGTCTATTTTAACTTGGCCAGACTCAACAAAAAAACGAATCAAATCGCACTTGGCTAATTTCTTTTTACTAACCACACAAGTGCGGGGGTTATTTAGCATCAATATACTATTCCCTCTTCGTAGGCCTGAGTGGCTGATTTGATATCTATTTTTTTCCATTTTATTGCGTTCATAGCCAAGCGCACATTTAAGCCGGCTTTACCAATTGCAAGAGATAATTGGTCATCTTTAACAATTGCAGTTGCTGCTAAGTTTTCAGTGTCAATTGCTACAACTTTGACAATTTCTGCCGGAGTTAGTGCATTTTTAATTAGATCTTCTGGGTTTTCGGAATACTTAAATAAGTCAATGTTTTCGTTGTTAAGAGCGCGGCGAACATTGCGGATACGAATACCGTTTTCGCCAATACAAGAACCAACCGGGTCAATGTTTTCGCGGTTTGACTTAACACAAACTTTTGAGCGTTCTCCGGCTTCGCGAGAAACTCCAATGATTTGCACAATTCCTTCCTTGATTTCAGGAATTTCTTGTTCAAGTAGGCGTTCTACTAACTCAGGGGCTTTTCTTGAAAGTTTTAAATTTATTTCTCTTTCTTTAGTAACTGAAGTTAAAACCACTTTTAAAGTTTCTCCTTGATGTGGGTTTTCAGTTTCAAGTAATTGATCATAGGGAATAAAGGCAGAAATGTCTCTGCCAACGTCTACGCGAATACCTTTTTCGTCAGTTGAAATCACTCTGACGCTAATAATTTGACCAACTTGATCTAAAAAATATTGAAAAATATTTTCTTGATTAAGTCCACGAATTAAAATATTAAACTGATCTTTGACTTTTTTAGCGGCGTTGTAGCCAAACTTACGCGGATCTACTTCTTCTTCAATGATATCGCCGACTTTGGCACGTGGTTTCTTTTCATGTGCTTTTTCTAAAGTAATTTGCGAAATTCTTTTGCCGTCAAAACGTTGTGCATCTGAGTAACTTGAAACAACTAAGCGTTGTGTGTAGACATTGACTTCTTTGCGCTCTTCGTTAATGTTTACACGGCAAGACTCAACTCCGTGTTCAGAGCAGCAACCTAGCTCAAGCGCTCTTTTAAAAGCATCCTTAACGCGTTCGCGGTCTACTTCGTAAAGTGTAGTGATGCGGTCAATTAGTTCAACTAAATCTTTTCTTTTCATATTTTTTCTCCTTATTTTTTTAAAAAAAATTACTACTCAAGTGTAATATTTGAAAGATTTTGATATTTGATTTTAAGAGTTTTTTTAACTGCTTTAATTTTAGTTTCAAAGTAGGCGTGTTCTTCGTCTAACTCAGTCAGTGTAGCACAACCTTTAAACTGAGGTGAAGTGAAGCAAAGTGACTTACCTAAGTACTCAGTAAACTCAGTCTGATTTTTAGCCCAAACATACAAACCTTTTGACTCAACTAAAAAGCCGTGTGTTGTGCTTAGTTCTGGAAATGAAGTAGCCAAAGTTTCTGAAATCTCGCCCATTAAGTCTGAGTTAACGAAATTGGTGTCTAGAGTAATTGAGATGTAAGGTTCGCCAAACTCAGTAGTCTGCTTAACTGAAAGCACTTTGATTTTAAAAGTTTCTTCTACTTTTAATTTAATTTTTTCAAAAGTTTCTTGCAAAATAAACTCCTTTAATAAAATTGAGTGGCTCGGCCACTCAATTCAATGTATCTATTAACTTGCCTATAAAGTATAGCACAATCCAGCTGTTCTTTGGGGTTTTTGGGTTTTTGTGCTTATTTTTGGTGTTTTGTGTAAAACTTTGTGAAGTGAAGAGTAAGGTTAGTAATTTCTGAAAAGACAAAAAGCACTGCACTGAAGCCAAAAATAGTTAAAAATCCACGCCAAGTTATGTGGCGGAAGTTAACTAAACTAAATGCTTTGCCACCAGGAATAAAAATTAAAGACATTTGTAAAATAAAACAAATGATGACAGCAATATTTAAAAACCAGTTAGTTTTTTGTTTGTAAAAAGGTTGTAGACGATTGCGAGCAGAATACACAAACATAAACTGTGCAATACAAAGTGTGTAGAAAGCAGCAGTTGAACCAAACAACTCTTTAAACTGATTTAAAGTAAAACCTTTACCATAGTAAGAAAGGTCTAAATTAAGAGAATTCGCCACTTGCGGAGCGATGGAGTGGTAAGCAATTAAGTAAGCCGCAGTTGCAGCCAAACCAAGCACCACGCCTTGTGTAAAGATTAAAACACCTAGTCCATTTTTAAAGAAACCGGCTTTTGGGTCTCTTGGTTTTAGCTTCATTACATTTTTATCGGTTTTCTCAAAAGCAATCGCAATTCCGATAAATGAGTCTGTTGCTACGTTAATCCACAAAATTTGTGTTGAAGTAAAAGGCTCAAGTTCTTGTCTAAAGACAAACAAACCAATTAGCGAAATTACAAAAATTGTAATTAGTTCGCCAATATTTGAAGCCAGCAAAAAGTGCAAGGCTTTCTGGATATTTGAAAAAATCCCACGACCCTCTTTAACTGCTTTTAAAATTGTTGCAAAGTTATCATCAGTTAAAATCATGTCAGCTGCGCCTTTTGCAACCTCTGTTCCAACTTTACCCATAGCGACACCAATTTGTGCAGTCTTTAAAGCAGGACCATCATTGACGCCATCTCCGGTCATAGAAACAATTTTGCCGTGTTTTTGCCAGGTTTCAACAATTCTGACTTTGTTTTCAGGTGAAACTCGTGCGTAGACTTTGATGTTTTTAATTTGTGCAAAAAACTCATCATCTGTCATTTCATCTAACTCAACACCAGTAATTGCCAGATCTGTATCAGACTCAATTATTTTTAAGTCTTTGGCAATAGCCTTTGCAGTTTGAACGTTGTCTCCAGTTATCATAATCGTTTGAATACCTGCAAGTTTTGCGTTTTCAATAGCAACTTTTACTTCTTCGCGAGGTGGGTCTTGCATAGCAATTAAACCTAAGAAAGTAAGACCGTTTTCTTCCTCTGTAGTGTACGTACTGCTAATATCAGTTTCTTTAAAAGCAACTGCAAGTACTCGATATGCCTCGTTTGCAAGCGCAGAAATAGCGGGTCTTGCGGCTTCAACTTCCGCTGTATTAGTACAACGTTTTAGTAAAACCTCTGGAGCACCTTTGACAATCAAGATTTTTTTGCCTTTGATTTTATGAACTGTTGACATCAATTTACGCTCAGAGTCAAAAGCCAGTTCTGCTATTCGCGGATACTTTTGTAGAAGACTAGTTAAGTCAATTCCATTGTTTTGCGCGAGTTCAACTAAACAACTTTCGGTTGGGTCGCCAACAACGCGTCCATCTATAATTTCTGAGTCATTTGAAACAGCAGCAAACTCAATTAACTGAGTTAAATCGAGATTTGATATCTCAAGTTCTTTGTCTAAATAAGTTTTGCCTTTTAACCAAAGTTTTTTAACAGTCATTTTATTTTGAGTTAAAGTTCCTGTTTTATCGCTACAAATTACAGAAGTTGCGCCGAGAGTTTCAACCGAAGTCAAAGTCTTTAAAATCGCCCCACTACGCGATAGTCTTTGCATACCGGTTGCCAAAATTATAGTGATAATGGCAGGTAAACCTTCAGGGATTGCGGCCACCGCAATAGTAGAGGCAAGAATCAACAAACTTAGCCATTTTTGCGCACTAACTGTGGTTTTTGAAAAAATATAGGCTTCTGTGATGTTGACCGCAAATATCACAAAACATAGAATAACTGCGGCTAGCCCAAGAAATTTTCCCAGTCTAGAAATTTGTTTCTGTAGTGGAGTTTCTTCAGATTTTGCAGCCTTTAGGGCACTTGCAATTTTACCAATTTCTGTTTTCATTGCAGTTTCTGTAACAACACCAACTGCACGGCCGTATGTGACTACAGTTGAAGAAAAGCACATATTACTACGTTCTGCCAAAGGGGTTTTCGGATCAATTAAAACAGAGGCATTTTTTAAAACTGGCAGCGTCTCTCCTGTTAAACTAGATTCGTCTACTTTTAAAGAAAAACACTCGAATAAACGAATGTCTGCAGGCACTATGTCGCCTGCTTTTAAAACCACAACATCACCAACTACCAAATTTGTTGACTCAATTTGCTTGATTTTACCATCTCTTATCACAGTTGCATGTGGTTGGTTAAGTTTTTTAATGGCATCCAGAGACTTCTCTGCCTTCATTTCTTGAAGTAGGCCAAGTAAAGCGTTGGAAACCACAATTGCTGCAATCACCCCGCCTTCTAAAACCTGGCCAACTACAAAAGAAAGCACTGAGGCTAAAATCAGAATTATAACCATCAAGTCTTTAAACTGCAGAAGCAGTCTAAAGAAAAATGAACGCTTTTTTTCTTTTACAAACTCGTTTAATCCATTTTTTTCAAGTCTAGTTTTTACTTCTACCTGAGTTAAACCAGACTTAAGGTTTGTAGCTAAGTTTTCTTTAATTTTTTCAATTGGTTTTAAAAAGTTTTCCATATCACTCCTTTTTTTACTTAAATGCTTTCAGACTCTATAAATTTTTTGGAGAGGCAGTACTTTAAAATACAACAAGGGCTTGCAGAGTATTTTATAGCAAGTGAATTAAAAATTTAGAACTACTAGAAAATAAAAATATGTTTTGATTTTATTATAGGTTTTGTGTGTTTGAGAATAACAATTCTCTCAACCCTCATGTAAGAGTTAAAGAGTTTTGTAGTTTCAAGTTTACTAAAATTGGACAATCTATTTAAGTTTCGGTTTGTCAAAATTATTACCAAAATCCGCAAACTGATGCATATATCTTTCCCAAATACTCGGATCATAGAAGTCAAAAAAATGCGGGTTGGACACTTTTATTTTTTTTATCGCATCTTCTCTTAATTTCCAGTTTTCTTTTTCTTTTTTATAATAGTAAAAATCTAAAATTTTTAGATATTCCAAAACAGAAATTAAGACAAGAATTTTAAATATTCCATAACCTGCTAAAAAATATACATAAAAAATATAATTTGACAAAAAAATAAAAAGTGTATGAAAAATAATGTCAAAAACCATAGTAAAAATAAAAAAATATGTGTAAAACCACATTTTAGGCCTACAGATATCGTTTTCTTTAAAAAACATGTTTTCTTTTATAAGCCTACCTACATATATAGTGAATGATTGAAACCCTCTTTTAGACCAGGGGATATCTTTTTCTTTTAGAGATGATTTCTTCAAAAATAATACATATACAGTTAGAGACCAGCTTCGTGCAGTATTTCCTAAATATACAGAACTGTAGTTTACAACAAAGCTGCTCAGTACTGAAATAAATAATGCTGATGTTACTTTTAAATTAAGAATATGCATCAAAGTAATCCTTTTAAATATTCAGAAATAAAGTTTATCGCCTGGTCTATTGGGGTACTTATAATTGCTTTTCTCGCAACGGCGCCACAGAGAGCTTTGCTGGTTGCCTTTGCTAATGACTTTCCGTATAAGTTGCGTATTCCTTGCAAACCTTTAGCAGAAATTTTTCCTGCTAATCTTTTTTGTGTTGTTATTTTTATTATGTTGGTAATTCTGCTTACACTTGCGTTTTTCATAACCATCGTTTTTATGTCTAATTTAAGCAAGTTACTAATTTGATGTGAAACAGCAGCAGTAACCGCACCAAACATACCTGCAATTACGGCTTTTTTATAATCAACACTATAAAAATCGCCACCGTTATCAATTAAATCTTCACCAAAACTTTCCATAAAACCAGTTGTAGCGCCGATAGCGACAGAACTAGCTAAGCCAATGCCAGAAAACCCCGCAGCACCATTAACTGCACCCATAGCCCCGGCGAGTAGCGCTTTTTTCCAATTTATTGTTCCATTTTCAGATTTTTGTTTATAACAACTATATCCAACGCCAACAGCAGCTCCGATAATCGCACCAATTATTAGTGCACTGAAAAATAATTGGCCATCTTTATCAATGTAATTAACAGGGTTATTTTTACAGTAGCAAAATAAGTTGTTAGTAGACGAATATTCGTTTTCAATAAATAAAGGGTTGTCAATGTTTAGCCATCTACACCACTCAGGTACATAGTACCTGGTTGTGCAGTAATACATTTGACTTTCTTCGTCAAAATAGTATCCTTTGTATCTAAATGGGTTGATTTGAGCGAGATTATTTGTAGAATTATCAAAATAAACATAAGTATCACCATAAGCGTTACCTTCGTATCCTACTATTCTTTCGCCGCTTTCATCAACTATACCCAAAATATTTTGCAGACTATCTTTTAGATAAAAATAATTTTTTGTTTTATCTAAAATAAATCCATAAAGTAGATTATCTTCATCATATAAAAAGTCTAGTCTGCGGCTATCAGAAACTTGTGAAACTAATTTATCGTCATCATAATAGTAGTAGATTGTTTCGTCTGGCGTGTTTTTTTTAATTCTAAGACCTTTATCGTCATATTCATAAGTGAAAGTTCTGCCAAATTTGTCAATAAACTCAACTAATCTTCTGCCTTCAAATAAATAATGATTGCCCTTATAGTATTTAGGATTAAATATGTTTTTATCGTCGTAAATAATTTCGTTGCCATTTACCTTAACAAGCAGGTCTTTAATTTGCTTAGAGTATTCAAAAGTAGTGTCGCCATATTTTAAAATATTGCCGTTGCCATCATACTGAATAGTTTTGTCGTCGTCTTTTGACAAAAATCCGCGAAAATCATATCTGTATGTGTGGTTTTTAAAAATATTGTCTTTAATAGATAAGACATTGCCAAGTGCATCGGTCTCGTATGTGCGACTAAGTCCAGTGGAATGCTTGAAACGGTGTAGTTCTTTTGAAATTTGCTTAGAGATATATTTGCGGTCGTTTTCTCTTCTTTTGTAATCAAAAGTAGTAGACATAATATTTTGACCGGCTTTGTGTAAAACAATATTTTTAAGCATACCAAGTGTATCAAACTGTTTGTTTTGAGAAATACCAACAATTTCTTTTTTAAGTGCTTCAAGAGTTTCCTTTTCACAAAAAGCAGGTCTGAAAGCAAGCATCTCAGTTTGACCTTGCAATTCCATACAATCCGCTAGGTAGCCCAAATTATAAGAGCTATAATCTGAAGTTAGTTTTCTGCCGACAGACAATTTTAAGTTGTTGCCTAGTCCAGATTGACTAGAAATCCAAATATACTCGCTATCGTCAAGAATTAGTCTAAAAGAAGTAGTTTGAGTAAATCCGTATCCATTGCCTTCATTTACTTCTGTAAAAGAAAGCGCAACAAAATGCCAAGAATTGCAAGTAAATAATAAGTTAGTTTCTTTAGTTTCAGTTCCATATTTTATAAATAACTTAGCGTCTTTATTTTTAAATAAGGCAATTTTCTGATTTTTTTCGTCAATTGCTTCAAATAAATATTGCATGTCTTCACTAGTATCTGAAAACGCTCTAAAGGCAATAGTTCCGGTTCCATTGGTTAAAAAGTCGTAAACCAACTCATTGCCATCCGCCACAAAGGCATATCTTTTACTTATGTTGTTGAAGTTAAAAGTGCGGTCTTTGTCATAATTTGAAACGTTTCTTGTGCTAAAACGACTAGGTTTTTTGCCAGTTAACGAAGTTACTGAGTTTTGTAGTGGGAAAATTTCAAAATCATTTAAGTTTTGTTGGGTGATGTTAAAGTAAGTAGTTTGACTGAAATCTACAGTTTGAGTATCTGCATCTACTAATTGATTGTCAATCAAATAATCTTTAGTAGCACGATAATATCTTTTAATTTCTGGCACGTCAATATAAGTTTTTCCAGCAATATACAGACAAGTAACTTGACCGTAGAAGTGGTAATAGCTGCTTTTTCCGTTGAATTCGTGTCCAATATTGTAAACCAAATCAGCACCAAGGTCAAAGTTTATTCTCGGATCTGCTTGCTGGTAAACTTGTGTATGTCCGTTTAAAGAAAAAGCAAACTCAGAAACTTCAGAATACCCTTGTCCGTCTGCTCTATTGAAAAAAGAAAGTGCCACAAAGTTCCACTCTTTTTCTTTTATTGAAAAATCACTAGTTAAAATATCGTGTGTTTTGCCAGCAAAATCAACTACTTTTAAAGTGATTTTGCCGTATTGCAAATATAGGCCAATGCTGTCGTATGCATTGTTGTCTTTACAACTAAACAAGCATTGATAGTAGTTGCTGTATTCGGTTTGTTTAAACCAAAACTGAATACCGCCATTTTCTAAAGAAAAAGGACTTGGAATATCTAATTTGTAGCTAAGCATTTTTTTGTTATCTAATTTAACATAAGGAATTATACCTTCTAGATAATTGTCTAGTTCAATAGGCTTTTCGTCCTTGTGCTCAATTGATTTAAGTAATTTACCTTTTTTATTGGTTAAGTTAGAATCATCACTAAAAATACCAATATATGCTCTTTTTGAAGCAAACGCTTCAACAATAGTTTCAGGATACGAACCTTTTGAACGTTCAACTGTATCGTATGCAAAATTCAAATTATGCTTGTCTACTGTAATTGATTTACGGTTAACATTCCCTAAATTATCGTGTGACTTGTTGATTTCAATACCTGGATTTTGAATTTTTGTAATTTCGCCGTTATCGTCGTAAAAAAACTCTTTAATCTTTGCGTTATTTTTGTCAAAAACCGCAATAATTTGACCTTCTTCGTTGTATTGATATTTAAATC
>CAUUIA010000019.1:0-13374 GCA_963545195.1 uncultured Acholeplasmataceae bacterium | reverse complement strand
CGCATTAAAAAACTTGAGGCTGAGTTGACAGAGGCAAATTCAAAGATGCTAAGAATTGCCGCTGAATTTGAAAATTACAAAAAACGCATCAAAACTGAACAAGAAACTGTCTTTAAATACGCCAATATGGATTTAATTGACAAACTTATTCAACCACTTGACCAATTAAGGACGGTCTCTGAAATGCCGACTGAAAACGAACTACTAAAAAACTTCTTAGTTGGCTTCAAAATGCTTTCTGACCAAATATTTTCACTACTTGAATCTGAAGGCATTTCAAAAATAACGCCAAACATTGGCGATGACTACGACCCAATGGTGCACTCTGCACTTGAGAAAGTTGAGTCAACCCAACCTGAAAACACAATTACTAAAATTATTCAAAACGGCTACATGTATAAAGACCGTTTACTTAGACCTGCCATGGTCGAAGTTTCAAAAGGAGGAAATTAATTATGGCAAAAACAAATAAAATTATTGGTATCGATTTAGGTACAACCAACTCATGTGTTTCTGTAATGGAAGCAGGCGAGGCAAAAGTTATTCAAAACGCAGAAGGTGGCAGAACTACCCCTTCAGTTGTGGCTTTTAAAAACAATGGTGGCAATATTGAAATTATTGTCGGAGAAGCTGCTAAAAGAATGGCGATGACTAACCCAGATACAGTCACTTCAATTAAGAGACATATGGGAGAAACCAACTTTAAAACTAAAACTATTAAAGGTGAATACAAACCAGAAGAAATCTCTGCAATGATCTTGCAGTCTTTAAAAAAGACCGCAGAGGCTTATCTTGGCGCTGAAGTCACAGAAGCGGTTATCACCGTACCTGCTTATTTTAACGACGCACAAAGACAAGCAACTAAAGACGCTGGTAAAATCGCTGGCCTAAACGTGCGCCGAATTATCAACGAGCCTACAGCTGCTGCACTTGCCTACGGTTTTGACAAACAAGACAAAGAACACACAGTCTTGGTATTTGACTTAGGAGGTGGTACTTTTGACGTATCTATCTTGCACCTTGCCGATGGTACATTTGAAGTGGTTTCAACAGCCGGCGACAACAAACTGGGCGGTGACGATTTTGACCAAAAAATTGTTGACTATTTAATTGAAAAGTTTAGACGAGAAACTGCCGTAGACTTGTCTCGCGACCGTTCTGCGCTGCAACGCCTAAAAGACGCCGCAGAAAAAGCCAAAAAAGACCTATCTGGCTTAACTCAAACCCAGATTTCTCTACCTTTCATTTCAATGGGTCAAGTCGGACCTGTGCACTTAGAAGAAACTCTGACTCGCGCTAAGTTTGAAGAGTTAACCGCTGACTTAATAGAACGCGCTAAACTACCTGTACAACGCGCACTTCAAGACGCTAAAATGACTAGCGCCGACATTAACCAAGTTCTGCTTGTAGGTGGTTCTACTCGTATCCCTGCAGTTCAAGAAATGGTGAAAAAAGAACTCGGTAAAGAACCAAACAAGTCAGTTAACCCGGATGAAGTCGTGGCAATGGGTGCCGCTATTCAAGGTGGTGTTTTGGCCGGCGACGTTAAAGATGTTTTACTTCTAGACGTAACTCCGCTTTCTTTAGGAATTGAAACTTTGGGCGGACTATTTGAAAAAATCATTGAAAGAAATACTACAATTCCAACTTCTAAATCAAAAGTTTTCTCAACTGCTCAAGACAACCAACCAGGTGTGCTTATTCATGTTCTGCAAGGTGAACGCAAACTAGTTCACGACAACAAATCACTTGGAAGTTTTGCCCTAGACGGAATCCCACCAGCACCTCGCGGAGTTCCACAAATTGAAGTTACTTTTGACATTGACGCCAATGGTATAGTTTCAGTTAAAGCCAAAGACCTTGGCACAAACAAAGAACAGGCAATTACCATTACTGGTGGCTCTGGACTTTCTGAAACCGAAATTGAGCGTATGGTTAATGAGGCTAAAGAAAATGAAGAGGCTGACCGTAAACGAAAAGAGTTAATTGACCTTAAAAACGAGTCAGACTCAATGATTTATCAAACTGAGAAAGCCATTAAAGACCTTGGCGATAAAGTAGACGAAAAAGAAAAAGCAGAAATAGAGGCTGCTAAAAAAGACCTTGAAGACGTGCTTAAAACTGAAAACTATGCAGTTATTAAAGAAAAGAAAGAAGCCTTTGAAAAACTTGCACAAGGCATTGCAATGAAGGCATACCAAGCTAAACAAGGTGCGCAAGCGGCAGACCAAGCAAAATCTACAGACGACAAAAACCAAGCAGAAGATGTAAAGGAAGCTACTTTTAGCGACAAGAACTAATGGCTGCTAAACGCGATTACTACGAGATTTTAGGAGTTTCTAAAACCGCTAGTGACGAAGAAATAAAAAAAGCCTACCGTGCTTTAGCCAAAAAATATCACCCAGATATTTCTAAAGAAAAAGACGCTGAGACTAAGTTTAAAGAAGTTCAAGAAGCCTATCAAGTGCTTTCTGACCAAAGTAAACGACAAAACTACGATAAATATGGCACAGAAGACCCAATGTCTGGGTTTTCTGGCCAAGACTTTTCTGGTTTCCAAGGTTTCACTAGTGGTTTTTCTGACTTTTTTGGCGATATTAAAGACTTTTTTCAATCATTTACCGGAGGTGGTTCTAGCCGCCAGTCAACTGGTTCTACAGGCTCAGACATTCACACAACCCATAGGCTAAGTTTTGAAGAAGCCGCGCTAGGTACTCAAATTAAAATCAAAATTCAGCGCCTAAAAAAATGTACAGAGTGCGCAGGCACGGGTAGTTTTGACAAGTCAGCACCAGCAACTTGTTCAGCGTGTCAAGGACACGGCAGAACCTATCAAATTAGAAACTCCATATTTGGCCAAATTCAAGAAGAAAAGGTATGTTCAAAATGTAGCGGAACTGGAACTACAGTTTCAAACCCTTGTCGCATATGTGCCGGTCAGTCTAGAGTTAAGACAACTGAAACCATAACTATCAATGTACCAAGTGGTGTTGAAACCGGAGACGTACTTTCGGTTAAAGGAAGCGGCAATGAAGGCGCTTTCAATTCACGCTCAGGCGACCTTTTAATTGAATTTATCGTTGCTGAGTCTAAATTCTTTAAACGAAAAAACCTAGATATCTATACAACCTTGACCTTGACTTTCTCAGAGGCTGCTCTTGGCGCCAATATTAACGTTCAAACCATTCACGGCAACATTGACCTAGTAGTGCCCGCTGGCATTCAGTCAGGTGCTTACCTGAAGTTATCTGGCAGAGGTGTGAAAAGATCTGGCCGTCAAGGCGATCACTTAATTGAAATTAAAGTTCAAACACCTGCAAGTTTAAGTTCTGAACAAAAAGAACTATTTAAACGTTTAGCTGAGCTTGAATTAAAACAAAAAAAGTCTTTCCAAGACAGAGTTAAAAACTAGTCAAGGATATCAAAACCAAAACTGTCTATTATTTGGTTGTTTTCAACAACAACTACCCCACCGTTTTGAAACTTAGCCGTGTAGCATTTTTCTTTATTTAAAATCCAGACGATAGTTTTAATAAAATGTGAGTGGCACACAACAAAAAGTGTGCCACTTTTTATTTGACTTGCATTATTTAAAAAACTTTTCGCTCTTTTTAAAAGCATTTCATCGTTTTCAAAATTAAGACCAGTTTTTAGACTCGGAATTAAGGAAGTTGGCATTCCATCAAACTCTCCAAACTCACGCTCTACTATATCGCCGTTGGCTATTAGTGGCAACGTTAACTTAAGTTCATTTTTTAAAAAAACAGCAGTCTCAAAAGCTCTTGAAAAAGGCGAGACCAGTACTCTTTCTGGAACTAACTTGTTTTGCTTTAAAAATTGAGCAGTCTTTTTTAGTTCAAAATACCAAACAGGGTCAAGGTGAGTATCAACGTGACCTTGGATTTTCTTTAACGCATTAGTTTTAGTTTTGCCGTGTCTGATAAATACTATTTTCATGAATTTTAGCCTCTTTGATTTACCTTAAAATCATAACAAAATACTTACTTAATTTGTTAATTTTTAAGTAATTTTTAAAAATAGCGCTAACTATATTTCAGAACAAAAACAGTTGATAACTTAAAAATAAGAGTAGATAAATTATGAAAATGACAAAAAAAGATGAATTAAAACTAATTAAAAGCATTCAAATTTTACTTGCAAAAGACGAGCAAGACCTTAAAAATAATTTTACTGCTGCCAGAAAAATTGCCAAAACCATTGACATCAATCACCAAAATTACAATCTAAACAATCTAAAAATTGATGATTTTTTAAAACTAAAACTCAAAACCACTAAAGATTTTCTTGTGCTTACAGCCAAAAAATCAATTGATAAATCAAAACCTCTTCAAAACCCGGCAAACTTTCAAAAAAGATTTGCTTGGCTTTTTTTCGCCAAAAAAACTGAACGTCTACTTTGTGTGTTTTTAGACAGTAAACTGAGAGTTTTAGGTAAAAAAATGTTTGCTGGCAATAGTGTAAATAACTTAAAAATTCCACTTAAAGAAATTGTTTTACTCGCAAATCACTTTGGTTCAAACCAAGTAGTTTTGATACACAACCATCCAAGTCAAGACCCAGAACCTAGTGAAACCGACATTAAAACCACCGCTGTCTGCCAAGAAATTCTTCAGCATTTAGACATTAAACTGCTTGACCATTTAGTGTTTACAAACGCTGAATGCTGTTCTATTTTTGCGTATTTTTGACAATATTTTTTCAATTAAAACCGCTATCTTTCAATTGAAAAACTAAGGGTTAAATGTTAAAATATTTTCGTATCTGCGTGCATTTTTATTCCCCTAAATACACGCAATTTACCAAAAAATACGCAAATAAAGAGGATATTGATGGCAAATTTAAAGAATTACGATGAAAAATCCATACAAGTTTTAAAAGGTCTTGAGGCTGTTCGTAAACGCCCTGGGATGTATATTGGCTCAACTGATTCTAGAGGACTGCACCACTTAGTTTGGGAAATTTTTGACAACGCAGTTGATGAGGCTTTATCTGGATTTGGAAATACCATTACTTTAACTGTTCGTAAAGACAACTCAATTTGTGTGGAAGACGAAGGCCGTGGTATACCTTATAAAAAACACGAGTCTGGTGTCTCTACACTGCAACTTATTTTTACAACTCTACACGCTGGTGGTAAATTCTCAGATTCAGGTTACAAGGTATCTGGAGGTCTGCATGGTCTTGGTGGTGCTGTTGTAAATGCACTTTCTTCAAAGTTCACAGTAACTTCTGCCAGAGACGGCAAAATTTGTCAACAAACTTACTCAGATGGTGGCTCTAAAATTCAAAAAGACCAAATAATCGGAGATACCCGTAGAACTGGGACCAAAATTGAGTTTTGGCCAGATCCAAAAATTTTTCAAACTACTACTTTTGTCTACGAAACAATTCGTGAACGTATCCGTGAGGCTGCTTTCTTAATCAAGGGACTAAAAGTAGTTTTAATTGATGAACGCTCAAAAAAACGCGAAGAATTTGAATACGAAAACGGAATTAAAGAGTATGTTCAATTGTTGGCTGGCTCTAAAAAACCACTTGGTCAAATTAAAACTTTTGCAGGTGAGCATTTTTCTGACAACTGCAATTTGCCAATTGAAATAGATTGCGCTTTTATGTATTTTGAAACTTATTCGGAAAACATCATTTCATTTGTTAACAACATTCGTACCAAAGATGGCGGAACTCACGAAATTGGTTTCAAAACTGCTTTTACTCGAGCGTTTAATGAATACGCGCGTAAATACAACTTCTTAAAAGAAAAAGACGAAAACCTAGACGGAGTTGACCTAAGAGAAGGACTAATTGCCGTAATTTCTTTAAAAGTTCCTGAAAAACTGTTGCAATTTGAAGGACAAACTAAGGCAAAACTTGGAACTCCTGAGGCCAGAGCCGCAGTTGACCAAGTAGTTTATGAAAAACTTAGTTTCTTTTTAGAAGAAAACAAAAAACTTTCAGAAACACTGCTAAATAAAGCACTACTTGCCAAAAAAGCCAGAATTGCTGCAAGAAAAGCAAGAGAACAAGCCAGACAAGGCAAAACTTCTGCCAAAAAAAACTATGTACTTTCAGGAAAACTAACCCCTGCTCTTTCTAAAAAAGCAGAAGAGCGCGAGCTTTTCTTAGTGGAAGGAGACTCAGCGGGAGGTTCAGCAAAGCAAGGTCGTAACCGACAGTTTCAAGCAATTTTGCCACTGCGTGGTAAAGTTTTGAATACTGAGAAGGCTAATGTTGACCAAATTCTTAAAAATGAAGAAATTTTAAATATCATTCACGCAATTGGCGCCGATTTTGGCAATAAGTTTGACTTAAAAAAATCAAACTACCACAAAGTTATTATCATGACTGATGCCGACACAGACGGTGCGCATATCCAAATTCTACTTTTAACATTCTTCTTTAGATTCATGAAGCCGCTGATTGAACACGGATATCTTTATATTGCAAACCCTCCACTTTACAAACTTTCAAATAAAACCAAAAAAATCTACTGCTGGTCTGACGAAGAGTTAATCAAAGCACAAGGCGAAGGTAAGTTTCAAATCCAGCGTTTCAAAGGTTTGGGTGAAATGAACTTTGACCAACTTTGGGAAACCACAATGAATCCAAACACTAGAAACATTATTCGCGTCAACGTCTCTGATTTTGAAGAGTCTGACCACCACGTATCTGTCTTAATGGGCGACGATGTTGCACCACGTCGTGACTGGATTGAGCAAAACGTAGACTTTAATGCTAACGATAACTTCTTGTCGCTTAAAGAAAAGGGCATGCCAGAAGAGCAGGCTGCAGACGAGGAATAGGTAAAACACTATGCAAAAGATTAAACAAAAAATTGACGAGTTTATCGACAAAAACATTACCGACTCTGCTTTAAGTGAAATATTTTCAGACCGTTTTGCCAGATACGCTAAATACATTATCCAAGACCGCGCAATTCCAGATGTCAGAGATGGGCTTAAACCCGTGCAGAGAAGAATACTTTACGCAATGTATAAAATGGGTGTGTTTTCAGAAAAACCCTATCGTAAATCTGCGCGTATCACCGGTGAGGTAATGGGTAAATATCACCCACACGGAGACTCTTCAATATATGAAGCTATGGTTAGAATGTCTCAAGACTTCAAGATGAACATCCCGCTGATAGACATGCATGGAAACAACGGTTCTATAGACGGAGATAGTCCAGCGGCTATGCGTTATACCGAAGCAAGGCTTGCTTTTGCCGCTGAGACTATGCTGATTGACTTAGATAAAAAAACCGTGGTGTTTGTTCCAAACTTTGACGACGAAGAAATTGAGCCAGTAGTTCTACCTGCTCGTTTTCCAAACTTACTTGTTAACGGTTCTAGTGGTATTTCGGCAGGATATGCCACTAAAATTCCTCCGCACAACATTGGCGAGATAATTGACGCCACTATTCACCTACTTAACCACCCTAAGGCTAGTCTTGAAAAAATTCTTGAGTTTGTCAAAGGTCCTGACTTTCCAACTGGCGGAATCGTTGAAGGTAAAGACTCAATTGTGCAAGCACTTGCCACTGGCACTGGTCGTATCCTTTTAAAGTCAAAAATAGAAATTGAAGAAATTAACTCAACAACAAAACGAATTGTAGTCACTGAAATACCTTTTGAAGTGTCAAAAGCCGATTTAGTCAGAGAAATCGACACTACGCGCATTGAAAAAGGCATTGATATCCAAGAAGTTAGAGACGAGTCTGACAAAGATGGTCTTAGAATCGCAATTGACTTAAAACCAAACACTGAGCCAACCGCAATTCTTGCATATCTATTTAAAAACACACAACTACAAGTCTATTTTAACTACAATATGGTTTCAATTGCCGATAGCCGTCCAGTTTGCATGGGCATAATTGATATCTTACTTGCCTACATTAACCACTACAAAGAATGTTACACAGCCCGCACTCAGTATCTTTGTGAGAAAGACAAAGAACGTCTGCATATCGTTGAAGGTCTGGAAAAAATGCTTTCGGTGCTAGACGAAATTATTAGAATAATTCGCGCATCACACGACAAGAAATCTTCAATAGAAAACATCGTCGCTGGTTTTAATGGTATCTTTACAGTCAAACAAGCAACCGCGATTGTCAACATGCGACTATATCGTTTATCTAACACAGACATTGTCTTGCTACTTAAAGAAAAAGAAGATTTAATTGAGCGAATCAAAGAGTATGAAAAGATTCTGGCTGATCCTGAGTATTTAACTAAAAAAGTCGGAAACGAACTAAAAGAAACTAAAAAACAGTTGTTTGTTGCCAGAAGAACTGAAATTAAAGAAGAAATTACTAATCTAAAAATTGACGAAAAAGCCTTAATTTCAAACGACACCTATCACTTTGGAGTTTCGGCAAACGGCTATATTTACAAGTCTTCTTTAAAATCATTTGCCCAAAGCAAGCAAACTCAGTTTAAAACAGGCGATAGTTTAGTGCTTGAACAAGATGTTTCTAACCATTCAACGCTTTTAATGTTTACAAATCAAGGTAACTTTATCGCAGTGCCAATTTACAAAATTAATGAAAAGAAATGGTCAGAACTTGGAATTCATATTGGCCAAATTGTGGAACTTGCTGACCAAGAACGAGTAATCTATCCGTTTATTTTGAAAGACTTTACAAAAAACCTAAAGTTTCTACTTGCAACTAAACAAGGTTTTGCTAAACAAGTTTTACTCCAAGATCTTACTACTACTCGGTATACAAAACCTCAGCGTGCAATTAAGTTGGCCGCTAAAGATGAGTTAATCACAGTTTCCGCGGGTCCGCTTAAATCAATTCTGTGTTTAACTAAAAAAGGCTATGGCTTGTGCTTCGCAGAATCCGAAGTTCCTGAATACGGACTTTACGCATCTGGTGTCAGAGTAATAAAATTAGAAGACAAAGACGAACTAACGTCTGCTTTGTTTGTCAACGAAGAAAGCCAGATTTTAATGCTTACAAATAAAGCAACTGTCTTTGTTCGCAACTACTTTGAACTTCCTCAAATGCAGCGCTACCGCAAGGGAACTTTGATGTACCAACGCCAAAAGACTCAACCTGCTGAACTCGTTTCTTGTGTTGCGGTAAACTCAAATCAAAATAACTTAGAGGCAAATATTTTCTTTAAAGAAGTAGTTTTAACTAAAAAACTTACAGACCTTAAAAACTCAAATAAATTTGGACTGAATTTAGATGGAGTAAGCAAAGAAAGTCTGCCTTGGTTGATTGTAATCAAAAAAGACTTGATTGAAGACTTAAAACCTGCTGAGCAAAAACAAGCAATTGAAATTACTAAAATTAAGAAAAAAGCCACTAAGATCTCAGAACAAGCCTTTTCTGCTTTTACCGCTGAATTTGGCTTAGATAACCCTGTTCAAGAAGAAGAGCAAAAGGAAGAACCTGCCTACTCATCGCCTTTCTTTGACGATCTTGAATTTTAAAAACTAGATATTTATTTTTAAAAAGGAGGAATAAATATGAAAATTAAAGTACTTAACACTAACCAAACTTATGAATTTCCAAACGGCGCTTGTGCCCTAGATGTGCTTAAAGATGTAAAATTAGACTTTACACCTTTTGCCGTGAAAGCCAACCGTCGCCTACGCGAACTTACCTATCAACTGCACACAGACTGCGAAATTGAGTTTTTGTCGCATTCTGTCCGTTCTGCTAACCGAATTTATGAAGCCTCACTTCGTTTTATCGTGGCGATGGCCTACAATCGTTTATTTAAAAGCCAAATTAAGTTCAACTACAATGTTTCTATGTCAATTTTGGCTATCCCTAAAAAACTTGGCCGCAAACTAACTGAAAAAGACATTGAAGCCTTAGACAAAGAAATTAAGAAAATAATTAAAGCAGACTTGCCTTTTGAAAAAGTCTTAATTCCACTTGAACAGGCTGAAAACATCTATGCAAAACAAGGTGACTTAGATAAACTGGCTGTTTTAAACGTACGAGAGCAAGAATACGTAAACGCCTACAAAGTTGGCAATTACTACAACTATATGTATTCAAAAATGGTGCCAAGCACAGGTTATTTGAAAGACTACAAGATTTTCCTTTACGACGCTGGCTTTATTTTACAATACCCACGTGGTGAGGCAAATGGTCGCATTCCTGAGTTTTCTGCGTCTTTAACTTACGCAAATACTTTAAGAGAAGCCGCTGCTTGGTCTAAGTCAGTTGGAGTTGGCACAATTGCTGAACTTAACGAAAAGGCGTTTGACCGAAAAAAAATTAGTGAGTTTATCAATATGTGTGAAATCAGACACACCAATAACTTCTTTAAAGTAGCCTCAGAAATTTTGAACTATGGCTCAAAAAAACGCTTAATTTGCGTCGCTGGTCCTTCTTCTTCTGGTAAAACTACATTTGCAACTAGATTAAGATATACACTTGCTTCACTTGGCGTTAAAACTTTAATGATTTCAATTGATGACTACTACGTTGAGCGTTCTAAAACTCCACTAGACGAAGACGGCAACCTAGACTTTGAAAGTCTATATGCTCTAGACATTGAGCTTTTTAACCAAAACTTATCTGACTTAATTCAAGGCAAGCCAACTAGTTTACCAGTTTACGACTTTAAAACTTCTTCTCGTAGTTTCAAAGAACCGCTTACTATTGACGCAACTACTCCTATCATCATTGAAGGTATCCACGCACTTAACGAAGAGTTAACTAAGTCAATTAAAAGAGACTTAAAATACAAAATCTTTATCGGACCACAAACTCAGGCGCACATTGACTTTCACAACCCGATATCTTTCACAGACCTGCGTTTACTTCGTCGAATCGTTAGAGACTCAAAATATAGAAACGCGAAGGCTACAGAAACTCTTTCAATGTGGCCGTCTGTCAGAAAAGGTGAGTTTAAGTGGATTTATCCAAACCAAGAAGGTGTAGACTTTGTTTTCAACACTGAGCTTTCATATGAATACGCTGTCTTAAAAAAACATGCACTTCCGCAACTTCAAGCCATCCCTCGTTCATCTGAATACTTTATTACTGCCAACCGTTTGGTTAAGTTTTTAAAATACTACGTAGACATTGACGATCAACTTGTTCCTTGCAACTCACTACTTCGTGAGTTTATCGGTGGTGCCTGCGTTTAGGCAACTGATTTATTTAAATGTTTTTACTTAAAAACACTGAGCGCTTTACTCTAGATTTCAAGCAAATCAACAAACTAACCGCGCTTTACGCTAAACGCGGCCAGGAAACTTACTTTGCTGAGTTTTTCAAAAAATTCAAGCAAGCGCTCATCCCTGGTCTAGTTTCTGAAAACTCATACTATTTTTCTTGCATGTTTTCAGAACTAGATAAAGAGAAATTAAAAAAATTTACTTCAAGCGACTACAAGCCAAACAACTTAAAGGAAAGGTTTGTCCAAAATGCAAGAAAAATCATTTCAAGTGTTCAACAGACGGCCGAAAAAGGTCTACACAACTCAGATATTTATGCGTATGCCTCTGCGCTTGGCGATGGAATTCACGCAGTTTCTTTAAACCGAGCGCAGGTGAACCAAACTAGTTTCTTAGACGCGAGCGGAAAACCACTTGGAATTGAGGCGAAACTTAGTGAAGTCTGCACACTTTACAATACTTTGTGTGTCAAAGAAATTGAAAAAGTTACATTAATTTCTAATTTTTTAATTGACTACTATATGTTGGAGCCTTATCTTATAAACCAAAAAGCGTTGTTTTGTTTACTTGCCTTTAGACTACTTACTGCTGAGTTTAAGGTGTTTTCATATGTTTCTTTTTTTAAGTTCTTAGCACCACTTAGCACTAAACTAGACCAAGCCCTGGCGGTGGCTAGCACTAACTGGCTACATGGACACTCTGATACTTCTTTACTTTTTGAGATTTTAACCTCCGTGTGTTTCCAGGCTTATCAAGAGTTTGAAACAAAGGCACACCAACATCAGTTTGAAGCAACTATAAATCGCAAAAACGACATCATTGGCCAAATTAGGAACTTTCAAGATACTTTTACTGTTGCTGATTTAAAAAAAGCTAACCCTCACATTTCGCTTTCTACAATTAACCGTACACTAAAAACCCTGAAAGATTCAGGTGAAATTATTTTAGTTGGCAGAGGCAAAAGTTCGTTTTGGCAAAAAACTCACACCACAACTAACTTACTCCAGTCTTCTTTTTTTACGCAAGACTGATACTTGGTTTTGTTAAAGTATAATTAACTTAACCTACATAAATTCAAAAATTAAGGAGAAAAATATGAATTTACTGAATTTTTTAACTAAAACTAACTCTGGTTTTAACTACTATGAACTAGTTGGAATTGCTGCTGGTATAGTAATTTTTATTTCTTTTACCTTCAGAAAAGACTTAATTATTCGCTCAGTTAACTCAGTTGGCTGCCTACTTTTCGTAACTTACGGTATTTTAATTGGTGCACACTCAGTTTGGGCCATCAACGGTGCGCTTTTCTTATTTAACTTAGGAAATGTAATTTACGCTTTAGTCAAAGCCCATAAACAAAAAGGTTTACCGCAAGCAGAAACTGTAACTATTGACAAAGCCGAATACGACCGTCTAAAAGCACTAGAAGCCGCTCAATCTAAATAAACTTAAACTTCAGCCTAAATGAGTTTAGCAATTAAAGTTGGCGAAAAATATCGCGAAACTATTTTGTTTAAAGTAGACGATGTTCTTGCTTTTGCAGAAGTCTCTAAAGACAAAAATCCCCTGCACACAGATCCCGTCTACTGCAGACAAACTAGATTTGTGAAACCTATTGTGCACGGTGCTTTGCTTTTTTCGCATTTTTCTCGCGTTTTTGGCACAATTTGGCCAGGCAAAGGCTCAGTTTACTTAAAACAAAACATTGAATTTTTGAGACCTATTTTTGTCGGCGATGAAGCTACTTTAGAAATTGAATGCATAAACATTGACTCGGTTAAAAAAAGAGTTACTTTTTTTTGTACTTTCTTTAATTTAGAAAATAAGGCAGCGTGTCGCGGTGAAGCCGAGCTGTATCTGCCTAATTTAGAAAAATAAAATGGATAAAACTGAAATTATTCAAAGTAAAATTCAACAGTACATTGACTTAAATCTCTTGCCTTTTGTAAAAGAAATTGAAACAAAAGGCACTTTTCCTGTGGATTTAGTTAAAGACATGCAAGCAAACTCTTTATTTGGCTTAACTATTCCAGATGCCTACTTGGGTTCTGGCCTAGACTTTAGCCAGTATATTGACACAGTTTTAAGACTGTCTCAAGCAGACGCTGCACTCGGCGTAATTTTAGCCGCACACACATCACTTTGCGTAGCGCCTATTTTAAAATTCGGAACAGAGGCACAAAAAGTCAAATATCTACCACAACT
>CAUUIA010000018.1:0-13392 GCA_963545195.1 uncultured Acholeplasmataceae bacterium | reverse complement strand
GGCTGTCTACTTTATCTAAATCTGTGTCTTGCACTTTTGGCGTAATTTCCGTGTAGACGTCTTGTGCTTTAAAAACAGGAACAAGTGTGATGTTCTCGTTATAGGCAAAAGTTGGCATAAATTCTTGGCTAGTTTCTTTTACCAAAATTTTTTCAAGTATGAAGTCTTTGGTGTCAGTTGGCAGTTTTTGAACTTGTTTTAAGTAAGCGACAATTTCGCTTTCTATAGTTTGACTGTGTTTAACTTCTTTTTGCGTTTTTAAAGCCTCGTTTATAGTGTCTTGTTTAAGGGCAGTATCTGTTAAATCAAAGTTAACTTTATATCTTTTTGCGTTAAAATAAAGAGAAATTGTTGCTTGTTCAGGCGAGTCTTTGACAATCAAACTAGAAATAGACTTGGTTTTGTTAAACACAGAGTTATGGTATGGATATTTTTTAAGTAACTTTAAAACATAGTCAGTAATTTCTTTGTCAGTTTCAGCATCAATGTTTGCGCCAAACTTTCTTGGGGTTTTAAGCAAGTACTCAGGTAGGTGAAGGTCTTCGTTAGTTTTTAGTCCTTCTAGTGTAACTTTAAGGCGAACTTCTTTACTGTTGTTAATTTCTTGCCATTTTGCCAATAGGGTCATTGATTTAGTTACTTTAGTGTTTTTAGTCAAATCAATTTCTTCGTTGGTATCTGGATCAATCCAGCCTAAAAATTGATAGCGTTTTAAACCTTGCGGGTGCACCTTAGTAGGAGTGCCAGGATCCTTAATTTGGTAGTTAAAACGGTAAAGCTGGGATTTATTGTACTCACCATCTATAGTGCCACCGTCGTAGTCAAAGTTTACACGATAAACACGACGTTTAAAGTTAAGTGTAAAAACAGTTTCTCCGTTGGCTAAAATAGTTTGTTTTAAAGTAGAGTCTTCCTTAACTAATTCAAAACCAGGGCGTTCTTTAATTTGAGCTTGATTTAAAGTAACTTCTTGACCCGCCTCTACGTCTTTAACGATTTCTTCTTCGCTTTCCACTAAAGTGCTGTCTTCTTCTGCTTCAAAAAAGCGCTTAATTGTATATTTAGTTTTTTGCTTTTGATTGTTTTCACGAAAAACAGGATAAAGATTTTGATTTGACTCAGTAGCCAGCAGTTCAGAAATAACAGAACCACCAGGTACATTTGTCCAGCCTAAAAACTCATCTTGCTCAGTCAGTCCAAGTTTGGTGTTAGAAATGGTTTTTTGGATTTTTTGGCCACGTTTAAAACTTTGAGTTTCTAGCAATTGACCGTTTCTATCGTGGAAATTCACGTTAATTTGGTCACTTGGAAACAAGTCAGTGACGCTTTTTTTAATCAAAACAGCCTGTAGTGTAATATTTTTGTTTACTTTAGTGTCCGGACTAAAGAAATTTTCACTTAGTTTACCAGTTATAGGATCTATTTCTTTCCAGCCCAAAAGTTGCCAAATAGTGCCGTCTTTATCCATTTTAGAAACTAGACCTTTAGAAAAATAGCTTTGGTCTATTTTTGAGTTGTTCGGAAGAAGTAAGTCTTTGATTTTTTGAGTATCTGAAAAAGTTTTAAACTTAACAGTGTTAACTAAATTACTTGGCGCAAATGCGGTGTCTAGTTCGTATTTCGCGTAAAGTTGTAAATTATTTTCGGCAACTTCCTTTGAAAAATCAAACTTAGAGTTTAAAGAAGCCTCTCTATACCAACCAATGAAACGATAGCCTGGCTTAACTCGCTTAAACTCAGTTAGTTTTTCGCCTTTTTTTGCGGTGTAGAAAAATATGTTTTCATTGTTGTCAAAATAAGAAACTGAAACTAAGCCTTGTTTTTTAAGTTCTTGTTCAAACTCAGGGTTTTTAATAGTGTGTGAGTATTTAGCGCTTAGTCTAAGTTCAACTATACCTGCAGGAATTTCTATATCTTCACCTGGTGTTTTTGAAACTAAGTTGCCTGTTTGGTCAATGTATTGCCAGTAAAGAAAATAAGACTGAAAAAAAGGTGGCAGACTTAATTTATTAGAATTTGGTTTAAGGGCTTTTATGGTCTTTTTCGTTTTTTCAACATATTGAATAAGTTCAGTTTTTTCCTTTAAAATCTCAATCTGACCCTTTAAAGCAAAGTCGTAGACTACACGAACTTTATCTGCGTAATTTGCAAGGTACGCTTGACCTGTTCGTTTTGTTTTAATTTCAGCAAAAGAAAGCGCTGTGTTTTCGGTTTTTCCAGTTCCATTGTATGGGGAAAAACTAGAAATATTTTTAATATCCTCAGCAATATGTTGGTATTCACTTTCAAGTAAAGAAAGAGGTAAAATACTTGGGTCGCTACTGTTGTGTGTCTTGTTTTCAGGATAAAATACACGTAAAAAATTAGAAAAATCAACAATTACGTCAAATTGTTTTTTAACTCCAAGTAAACTTTTTACCTCAATTGAAAAAGGCGCAGAGTTGTGTGCTTTTTCAAGGAAGTTTATTTCAGGTTGTTTTTGGTTTTTTGACTTAATTTTGGTGATTTTCCCAGATTTACTTGCCTCAAACCAGTCAAGTTCAACCGGAATTTTGGTTTGTCGGGTGTTTTCGTATAAACTTTCTGAAACCACAAAACGGAATTTACCATTTTCTTTTTCTAGTTTTGTGTTTTTATCAAATCCTTTGGCTTTAGCTAAAGATATTTTGGGGAAAGTAAAGGCAAGGGAAAGTAAAATAATTAATAAAATTAGCAACAATACCAAAATTGAGCTAACTAAAATAATAGTTTTTGTTTGTTTGTTTTTCTATTTCTCCTTATTAAAAATTGGAAATCTCACTATTAAATTATATATTTTTATCAGCATTCAGGCTTAAAAATGACTTTCAGAACCATAAAATGATGTGTTAATACACTGAAAATATTAAATTAGCAAAGTTATTTGGTTATAAATTCGCTACTCAATAAGTTAGGACTATTTTAAAACAACCCAATTGCCTTTTTTGTCTGTACCTTCTCTTTTAATATAACCTTTTTCCTTTAGTCCTTTTAAATATCGTTCTGCAGTTCTCTTTGTTTTATGTAGCAATGTTGCGATTTTTTCAGTGGTTAGAGCTGGTTCCTTTAAAAGCAATAAAGTAATTTTTTGTTCAATCTTATTTAATTTTAAGTCTGTTTCTAGAGAAACGTTAATACCTGTTTTAATTTCTTTAGCAACTTTTTCGTTGAAAGGAATAGATACAATAATATAATTATCGCTAATTTCAAATACACCTTTGCCATAGTTTTCAATAATAATTGGAATGCCGTGGCCTGTGTGGTCTACTATATCTAGATCTGAAAATATCTTCATTAGTTTAGCATTTCTAGGTTTGCTGATACCCAGAAAAAAATCTTTTAATTTTAGGTTATACGGAAGGCCTCCATGCGATAAAATTTCGATTCTATCGCTAAAAAATGAAACTTGTGGCTCTGCAATAGACCAATCATTGTGAACTATTGCGTTAACAATAGCTTCGTTTACACTATCGTAATGAAATAAAAATGTGTCTTTTCTTGGTCTAACTGAAGTATCTGAAAGACATATGTTTTCCGCAGCAATTCTATTCATAAGTTGGCGATATCCAAAAATTATTGATTTGTTTCCGTAATTACTTCTTTGTGATAACGCTGCTTTAGTTTTTCCACTGAATTTTACAAATATTAAAGAAAATCGGTTATTATCAGAAAGCAGTTCGGCCATTTTGTTATATTTACCGCTACTGTTTATTAACGTTAGATTAGTTTCAAAAGTTTCTTCATTTAATTTATAGCCAAATTCTAAATAGGAGTTTTTCAAAGTTTGAAACGATAAAATTGGTAAGTTAGTAGTAGAAGATGCTAAAACATCGTCGTCAAAAAATTTTTGTTTATATCTTGCTTTGATTTGTTCTGTATCCATTTCTCTTGAAGAAGAGCCTACCCTAATTGCACATCCGCTTGTTGAAAAACCATACTTTTTTATACAATACAAAGGAGATATACCTTTTTTTACAATTACTACCACAACAAGAATGCCGTTTATGCTTTCTAGTTCTGTTTTTACCATGTCTTGCGCGCTTGGTTCTATTTGGGTAGTAATAATGTCACAAATTGACCTTAAAATTTGGTCAATATTAGAAACACCGACAACTTTTCCATCATTATCGACGCCTATGTATATTTTTCCACCCTCTGCATTCAAAAATGCGACAATTTCTTTTACAATTTGGTTAGTGTATTTTACCTTTAATTCAATTTTATTTGACTCAACCAGCATAACTACCTCCTTAAAATTAAAATATCATATCTAGCGACAAATTTCAATTAAAATGCGACATTTACACCGACATTTACACCGACATTTACACCGACATTTACACCGACATTTACACAGAAAATTACCTAAACTTTCCACAAAAATATAACTAATTTTGAGTTAAAAAAAATTTTTTTAAATTCTTGTGCTAAACATGGATTTATAGCCTAAAAATTTGTGCAATCAATGAATCTAACAAATAGGAATTTATGCTAGGCTTAATATGGTGGATATAGTTGAAAATTCTTTAATTTATCAAAAAAAGTAAAAAACGCCCAATCAGGCGTTTTTTAAAAAAATACTTATTTATTTTGACAGGCTAGTAACTTTTCAATTTTATCTGGGTTTTTTTCAATTTCTGAAGACAAGCAAATATGTCCATCTTCAGTAATTAAAATATCGTCTTCTATTCTAACCCCAATCTTCTCTTCAGCTATATAAAGTCCAGGTTCACAAGTTAAATACATGCCTGCTTCCATTGGTTTTGTGTAGTCACCAGTGTCGTGAACATCTAGACCTAAGAAATGTCCAACCGAATGGTAGTAATATTTGCCAATCTCTTCAGGCTTCTTAATTAAGCCAATTTTTAAACTCTCTTCAATTAACACATCGCGAGCAATTTTGTTATACTCAGGCCAAGTTAGACCTGGTCTAAGCGCTTCCATTGCTTTAGTTTGAGCCTTTAGCACGATATTGTAAATTTGTTTTTGCCTTGCGGTAAACTTACCATCAACTGGGTAAGTTCTAGTGATATCAGAAGCATAATTTTGGAAGTTCACACCCACATCACAAACACACAAAGTATTCGGCTCTACTTTGTCTGAGTTGACCACATAGTGCAGGGTAGTTGAGTTTTTGCCACTGCCAATAATTGAGGCAAACGAAGTTCTGGTGTTGTTTTTCTTAAGTACGTAGTTATACTCAGCCTCAATGTCGTATTCATAAATCCCTGATTTAATGTTTTTACGAATTGCAGCCAAAGCGTCAGCAGTGACGTCAACTGCTTTTTGCAAGCACTTAACTTCTTCTTTGTCTTTAATCATTCTCAGACTGGCAATTTTCTGGTGCACGTTTTGAATTGATAGTTGTGGCAGAGTATGTTTTGCAAAGTCTGCAAACTTATAACTATCCGAATACAAAAAGTCAGTTTCTAAGTTTAAGTAAAGAGTGCTGATTTCTCCAAATACAGCCGAGCGAGTAGCCTCAGTTAAGCCTTGAACATATGCCTTTAATTTAGAAATATTTAAAACTGTGTCAATTTTCGCGATTTCACCGGCTGCTTTTAAAGTCAAGCGTTCACCTACCCAAAGGGCAATTGTCGGATCAGTTTCTTCTTTAAATAAAATAGTTTGAGTTCTACCTTGGCCTTTGACTAAGCAAAGGACACAGTTGTCTTCATTAACTCCAGTTAAATAGTAAAAATCGCGATTAACTTCAAACGGAAAAGTTTGGTCTGCTGAGTACTTTAACTCAAAGCCAGAAAACACCAAGGTAATAGAACCTGCTGGCAGCAGGTTAAATAAATTAGTTCGTCTTTTTTGAAAGTCCACAAAATTAACCTTTCTTATTTAATTTTCTTAATTTTTTTCAGAACTTGGCTCTTAATTGACTCAAGTTCTTCAACTGATTTTGCTTTTGAAGAAGTATGTACAGAGAAGTAGATTTTAATTTTTGGCTCAGTTCCAGAAGGACGCACTGTTACCCAAGATCCATCTTCTAGGTAGTATTTTAAGAAGTTTTGTTTAGGCAGAGTGATTTTTTCAACTTTGCCTTCTTGATAAGTTCTAGTTTGTGCTTTGTAGTCTTCCACTTTAACGATAGTGTGTCCTTTTAACTCAAGTCCAGTTTCACGGAAGTTTTGAACAATTCGTTGAATACGTTCAGCACCTTCAAAACCTTTTAAGACAATGTTTTCAGTGTACTCAAGGTAGTAGCCGTATTTTTCATAAATTTCGTCTAAATAATCCACAATTGTTTGATTGCGACCTTTTAGCCAAGATGCTAGTTCTGAAAACATGTAAGCAGCCTGCAGCGCATCTTTGTCTCTAGTGTGTTCACCTAAAATAAAGCCAATTGACTCTTCACAGCCAAATACGTATTGTCCTTCTTTTAGTTTATTCATTTCACCAGCAATAAACTTAAAGCCAGTCAAAGTATATACAAACTTAAGGTCAAAGTCTTCGGTCATTACACGAAGTAAGTCAGTAGTAACTACAGTTGAAATTACGACTCCGTCTTTAGGCAGAGTTCCTTTTTCTTTGCGCTGAGAAAGCGTGTAGTAAAGCAGAGCATGCGCCATTTGATTACCATTTAAGAACACAAAGTCTTTATTGTGTTTAACGGCCACACCTATGCGGTCTGCGTCTGGGTCTGACATTAAAATCAGTTCGCAGTTTTCTTTTTGAGCGTAAGGATATAGTCCATCCCAAGCTTTGATAAACTCAGGGTTAACAACTTTAACATTTGGGAAATCTGGGTCAATTGTCATATGTGGTAGGTATTTAACTACATTAAAACCTTTTTGTTCCAAGTAACGCGGAATAATAGTAGCACCTGTTCCGTGAACTGGAGAAAACAAGACAGAAACCGGATCTTTTGGTTTATTTAACTGAATTTTATCGCAAGCCTTAAAGAATGCTTTTTCCACGTCTTCAAGCACATACTCAATTAGTTTAGGGTCGTGCTCTGTTTCTATTGAAAACAAATCTTTAATTGCATTAATTTTCTCAACTACGGCATTAGCCTCGTCAACTTCTAGTTGTGCACCTGTGTGGTTGTAAACTTTATATCCGTTGTATTCTTTTGGGTTGTGAGAAGCAGTGACCATTACACCAAATCCAGCGTTTAGGTAGCGAACTGCAAACGAAACCATAGGGGTAGGGCGAAGTTCTTTAAATAAGTAAACCTTGATGCCAGCGTGAGCAAGTACACTAGCGGCCTCTTCTGCGAAGTCTTTAGAGTGGTGGCGGTTATCATAACAAATCACTACACCTTGGTCTTTGTAAGTTTTGGTTTCTAAAATATAGTCAGCCAGACCTTTTGAGCAACGTCTAACTGTAAAGATGTTCATACGGTTAGTACCAGGTCCAATTAGTCCGCGCAAACCACCTGTTCCAAATTCCAAGTCTTTGTAAAAAGACTCTTTGATTTCTTTTTTGCCAAATTTCTTTAATTCGTCTTGTAGGTATTGAGGAAGTTTTTCTTGGTTTAACCACTGTGTATAGACTTCCATTTCTAAACTTAATTTTTTATCAGCCATTTTTTTCCTCCTAAAATTAAATTAGCCAGTTTAATCATGCCTTTAAAAACTAAAGTATCGTCGTATTTTAAAGGGAGATTTACATTTAGTTTTTTTAAAAAAAACTGAGCAGCACCACCAGTTAAATAAACTGATTTTATGGTTGGATTATCTTTATATATTATACGCAAAAATTCAGAAATTTCAAAACACGACGAGAAGTAAATCCCACTATCTAGGCAGTCTTTAGTGGTATTGCCAAGCAAACTTTCCGGAATTTTTGGACTGTGCTCGGAAAGCAAAGCACCTTTGGAAATCAGGCTGTATTTTAAAATGTAGCCAGGCGAAATTGCAGCACTTTCTATTTTGTTTTGATAAATTAACAGATATTTGTTAAAAGTACCAATATCGGCAATCAAAGTGCGTTCATTTTTTGATACCGAAAAAACTAAAGCCAAGAGGTCAGCGCCAATATCGCTTGGGAAATTTTCTTTAATTTCTACTGGTAATTTCAAATAAGTTAGTTCTGTAAACTCACATTCTTGCTCTTTTAAAACTGCGGTTAAAATTTCTGTTGCTTTTGGCACAACTGAAATAAAGTAAATTTGTGTTTTTTTAACTGCCAAATCTTTAAGCAGAGCAGTAGCATGTTTTTTATCAAAGTCCTTGGTTAAAACAGAAGTTAGAACTTTAATTTTATTTTCAGAATAAACTGCAGTTTTTACTCTGGTGTTGCCAATGTCTATTAAAAAAATTTCACTAGTCATCAGTAATTGCTTCATCTAGATTTTCAGCCTTATTTAAAAAGTGTTCTTTGTAAGTAAATTGAACTACGGTGTAAATTGGCACACAAATTAACAGCGAAAGCAGGGTTTCCAAAACTGTGTTAAAAGAAATTATTGATAAAAATAACTTACCAGCATTTGGCGGATAGAGTTTTTCGATGTGCAAATATAAAAATAGAGCTCCTAACACCATTGTTGAATAAATTATTTGACTTAAAATTACGGTATTGGCTATAACTAAAGTTTGTTTTTTAAAGGTCAAGACAAACAAAATAAGAGAACCTATAAATAAAACAGAAGTTAGCGTAAACACAAATATTTTCATGCCAAGACTATAGGTTTTAGTAAGTTGGACTAACGCAAAATAAACAACTCCAAAGAAAATAAGATAAAGCATAAACAAAACTGCTTTTTTCCAAATTTTGTCTTCACCGATTTTTCTAAATATAGCGTAGATAAAAACAGCAACAAAGCCGAAGAAAACTCGGGCGGGAACTGCGACTAAAAAGTTTTGAAACGCCAGGTCTATTGGAGAAGTTGCAAAAGCCAAGGCATAAAGCCAGGAGTTTAGTCCAAAAATACTTGCAAGTAAAACTGTGTAGTACCACGGCAAAACACCTAAAGAAAGCAGCACAAACACCGGAATTATAGTTAGCGAAACCGGAGGGATTTGAATGAAACCGATTTGCGGAACCCAAGAAAACAAGACAATAAGTGCTGCAAATACTGCAAAAATAGAGGCATCTATCAATCTTTTTTTATTTTTTAAATTCATTTAACAAGTTCTTTCTTTTAGTAGATAAACATTGCATCGCCAAATGAAAAAAACAGATAGTCGTTTTCAATTGCGTGTTGATAAGCACGAAGAGTATCCGCTTTGGTCCAAAAAGCAGATACAAGCATAATTAGCGTTGATTTCGGCAAATGAAAATTAGTAATTAAACCAGATACCACTTTAAAGCGGTAACCTGGATAGATAAAAATGTCGGTTTCGGCGCTAGTTTCCGCGAAACCTACATTTTCTTGGTAAGCAGACTCAAGAACCCGAACAGAAGTAGTGCCACAAGCCACAATTCTTCTTTTTTCTAAAAGTGCTTTATTTAAAATACTAGCGGTTTCTTTAGTGATAAAGTAAGTTTCCTTATGCATTTTATGATCAAGCACATTTTCAACAGTAGGTGGGCGAAAGGTGCCAAGTCCAACGTGCAAAGTAACTTCGGCAATCTCAACACCTTTGCTTTTAAGTGCAGCAAGTAACTCTGGTGTAAAGTGAAAGCCAGCGGTAGGTGCTGCGGCAGACCCATCAATTTTTGCGTATACCGTTTGGTAGTCTGCTTTGTTTTCGCATTTAGTTTTAATGTATGGAGGTAGCGGCATTTCACCGATTTCATCTAAAATCTCAAATAAATTGCCTGTATAGTTTAATTTAAGTAAGGTTATGCCTTCTTCTTTTAACTCAACAACTTCTGCAGTCAATTTTGCAGAAAAAGTAATAATAGTGCCAATTTTTAATTTCTTTTGTGGTTTTGCAAGCGCTTCAAATACGCCTTTTTCAGTGGGTTTGAGTAAAAGCACTTCTACCACACCACCAGTTTCTTTTTGGCCGTGTAGACGAAAAGGCACAACTTTGGAGTTGTTTAAAACCAGAACATCGCCTGGTTGAAAATAATTGAGGATGCCTGAAAAATTAAGATCAGTTAAACTACCAGTTTCTCTGTTGCAGACCAAAAGTTTAGCGTCGTCTCTTTTTCGATAAGGAGTTTGTGCTATTCTTTTAGGGTCTAAATTAAAATTAAATTCGTCAACTTTCATAGTAAAAATTATAGCAACTAATTAGTGCTTTAAAGTAAATTGATTTGACTAACTTTTTCAAAAATAGTTAGTGTTGAGTTTTTTGCGATTTTGTTAATTTCTGCTTTTAATTCTGGGTGTTTTTTAAGTTTTCTTTGAATTAGTCTGTTCAGAACAATTTCTTTAATTTCAGCACTTGGTTCAAACTCATCAACTCGCCAATCTGGAAACTCAAATTCAAAATCAGGAAAACCTAGAAAATAGTAAATTTGCTCAATTATTTGTCCTGCTTTATTTAGTATTTTTACCTTTACAAAATAACCTTTTTTGTCAAAGCCGATAACTTCACCTTTACCAAAAAAACTTTCTTTAGTTTTTTTAAAAAACTTACTTTGTTCATCTTGAGAAAGGTCACTAAACTGCTCGGCGTGGATGTGGTCTACGTGGTCAATTATGTAGTTTTTGCCGTCAAAATAAGTAATTTCTTTTGCATCAAAAATTTCTGGATACTTACTTAAAAAAGGAGTGTTGTTTAATGTAAACAAAAGCGCTCTGCTAAAGTAAGTGTATTCACTTAAACTACCAAACTTAGTGTTATTTAAATTAAGTTTTTTAATTGTGGTTTTACTTAAATTAGTTTGAAAATCAAAAGTAGTGAAGTTTGATGAATTACTTAAATTTAATTCAGAAAGGTGGGTTAGTTTATCCAAAAAAGAAAGATTAGATAACATATCTGAGTAGGTAATTTCTAGATATTTAAGCTTACTTAAATTGCCTAGTAAAGCGAAATTATCGTTATTTATTCCTTTAACTTTACTTAGCCTTAAGTCAGATAAATTTATTAGTTTTGAGATATTATTAAGAGAGTTTAGAGTAACTTTGTCCAGTGCTAACTTAGTAAGTTTATTTCCAAAATCTACATTTGATAAATCAAAATTACCTTCAATTTTAAGCGATTTTAAGTTGCTGTTTTTTAAAGCATTTAACTCAGAAACAACTGGTTTTGTGTCTTCGTAGTTCAACTCAAGTTCATCTAAACTTAATGTATTTAGTAAATTAACGTTTGTGATTTTTGTGTTATTTTTTAGTACCAGTCCAGTAATGTTTTGGTGTTTTTTAAGTAGTTTTATAAGTTCTGCGTTGTCTATATTTTTAGGTGCCACTAATGTTTTTAAATTAATAAATTTTGAAATAAATAGATAGTCTTCAGCGGTATTTTTTTTATCAAAATAACTGGCGTTTAAGTTTACATAAGTTACCTTAGTTAAAAACTCAGATATCTCAAATTTATCTGCTTTAGGAGTTTCTGAAAAATAAATTAAATCGGCATTTTGTGCAAGCAAACTTACAGGTATATTTTTTTGAGTAAAGCCGGTTTTTAAATAATTGTATTGCGCAGCGTTTAAGTCTCTAACCGAAAAGTTGTTTTCTTTTTCTTTACTAAAAGTAATAATTTCTGGGTAAGTTTGGAAAAATAAAATCTTTCCGTCTTGAGAATATACTTCAGCAATCACCAAAGCGTGGTCATACTCATGAGTCAAAACTATGTTGCTCTTTGGAGTTTTTAAAGTACCTGAATACACTAATCTGTAGTTTTCATCTGCTGTTTTTTTAACTAAATACTTAAAAATAAAATCTCCTGGATACGAAAAATTAGTGATATTTAGTTCAAGTGTCGTGTCTTTTTGATAAGTCTTAAAATAATCAAAGTTAACTTTTTCTTTATCTAACTTCTCATACTTTAAAACAAAGCCATTTCGTTTTACTGAAAACCTACCGTTTTTTGTTTTAATTTCTTCGCCATATTTATCGTAAACTGCTTTAACTAACTTACCTGGCTTATTAAAGTCGTTTATACTATATTCTTGTATTACTACGCAACCAAATAGTGCAAAAATCAAAAAAAGTATAATTGTAAAAGAAAAGATTTTTTTCATTTCAAGTTCCTTTCTTTGGTAATTATATACCCTTGTAAAATAATTTGCGAATGATTTGCAAATTAAACTAAAAAGCCGAAATAAAGCCAAAAATTCAGCTGTTTGCTGTGGTATAATTTTTAAGGAATATGTTAAACAAAGAAGATCTGATAAAAACATTTCAAAACATTTTTAAGTCAACATTAGACTTTAAAAAGTACGAAAGTGTTTTTGACAAAATTATTAAAGAACTTACGCTTTCAACCGAAGAAGTGCGTAGTCTTGAAAAGAAAATCAACAGCCAAATTCAGGCTAATTTTTTGTTTATAGACAACAAAATTCATGAATATAAACTAAAAACTAAAGATATTTTTAAAGAAGTTTCAGAAAAACAAGCAGAGTTTAGTCAAAAACTTTTAGAAAAAGAAACAGAAATGGAAAAGTTTGTAGACAGCGCTAACTTTAGATTGGTAAGCAAGAAAAATATTTTAAGAGATGAAAATAAAAAAAATAATTTAGAGTTTGATGAACAAATTATTTCTTTTACTGACAAAAAACTAAAAGATGAAAATATTATTTTAAAGTCTGCAAAAGACCAGACAAAATTGGCTGACCAAAATTTGAAATTGCGTCTAAACTTTATCAACACTAACTTTGAAACCAAGTCTAAAAAACTGCAAGCCGCATATCCAAAAACTAGCGAAAAAACTAACTTTGAGCCAATTAGCGAGCAACCAGATGACACAATTTGGTTTAAGACGTTGGTTAATTTTTATAACGCCAAAGTTAAAAAAATTAACCAAGAAAAAGAACAATGTATCAAGACAATTGACGCTTTTTTTAACGAAAAAATCGTTAGACAACAAAAAATAATTGAAACCATTGAAAGCAATTACGCTCATATTTTAAAAGAGACTGAACTTGAGTATCAAAGTAAACTTACAAAACCTACGGTTGAGTTAGATAATTTAGCCAAACTTAAAAAAACTGAGTTAAAAAGTTTTGAAAAAGTTTACTTTGAAGACCTTAACTCAGTATATATTAATGAGTATCCAGAAAGTATACAAAATCAAAAAGTCGCTAAAATCAAAGACAGCTACAACAAACAAATTGCACAATACCTAAAAAACTTTAGCCAAAAAGTGGCAGTAGTTAACGAAAAAATTACCAAAATTAAAGAACAGGCCGCAGAGACTAGCACAAAAATTGAACAAAAACGCGACGCTAGTGTTTTAAAAAACAAAACAGAGATTCATATACTAGTTGAAACTAAACGCAAATATCTTGACGAAATTAAGTCTTACTTTCAAAAAACTCTAGATACCTTTGACAGGTATTTGTTTATTTCTCGTGAGTTTTTTAACT
>CAUUIA010000017.1:0-13919 GCA_963545195.1 uncultured Acholeplasmataceae bacterium | reverse complement strand
GTTCAGTTTCTAAATCCTTATCTTCTCATTATTCTGATTTTAAAAATTTTATTTCTTTCTCTGAAAGAAAATTATAGAAAACAAAACTTAAAATATAGTCTTTATATTCGTTTGCCTTAATTTTAGAGCGCATTTTATTTGCAGAATCCCAAATTTTGGCAGTAAGTTGTTGTTTTTTCATAATAATTTTCTTTTATTTGTTTCTTTTAAATAATATAAATCAAATAAAACACTAAAGTATTTATCTTCATAAGTTTCATTTTCAAAATAGTTAACTTCTCTGTTGATTAAAAATTTCCATTTTAAATGCACATTAGAATAATGCAGAACATTTGAAACCATGACCATCATCCAAAACGACAAAGTTTCTTCATCGCATGCACCAAAATTCTCAATCTCAATTAAATAATCATTGGGTTTTGGTGGAACATCTTTGGGCATTAAATTGGGTTTGACATATTTGCAATACAAATAATCATCCAAATACTTAACATATGACAATTTTTTACTTTTATTTATTATTTTGTACCTAACATTAAAGAAGTCTTCGTATTTTTCATCATAAGTAGAAATGTTAATTTTTTTATCTTTATAAGAATACGCAAGATGCAAGTTTTTCCCAGAATCGTATAAAAAATCTCTACCTAAATCTAGTTTTTTAATTGCTTTTTGTATAAGAGAAATTTTTCCGTTAATCCAGTCGCCATTAGTTATCAATTTACATTTAAGTTTTCTTTGTTTTAAAACTTCTTGCTTTGTTTCGTCATCTAACTCTATAAAGTAGTTATATATCTTTCTAGTATGTTTATCATTAGGAAAACATCCTGCAGCAACTGTGGCTAACTCCAAATAATCAATTTCGCTTTCATTATCACGAATAAACCTTTTAGCGTTTTCAGAAATTTCTTTATTTCTTAAAATTTTTGCATTATGAATTCCAAGAAAATAAATAGCAAAAGATACAAATACAGTTGCTATCAATGTTAATATTTGTATAACAATACTAGCGATTTCCATACTTATCTAATTTTATTCTAAGTAAAAAAATTAACATACATTTAGATTTTAACATTTAACAGTCTAGTTTTATATTAATAATAAAGTTAATAAATAAAGAGTATATAATATACATTAGAAACAGGTGAAAAATGATTAGAAAAACAAAAATTATTTGCACAATCGGACCAGCCTCTCGCAGCCCTGAAAAAATTCAGGCCTTAATTGACGCTGGAATGAACGTAGCTCGTGTGAACTTTTCACATGGCGAATACTCAGAACACGAAAATACTTTTAAAACTCTAAAAGCAGTCAGGACTAAACTAAATTACAACCTTGCAATTATGACCGACACTAAAGGCCCTGAAATTAGAACTGGTAACTTTGAAGACGGTAAAGTTGAAGTCAAAAAAGGTGAAAAGATTTTAATTACTCAAGAGCCAGTTTTGGGAAACTCAGAGCGTTTCCATATTTCTTGCCCTGAACTTTTTAAAGGCGTTAAAGTTGGTGACTTTATTTTAGTAGATGACGGCAAAATGCGTTTTGACGTCGTTGAAAAATATAAAAATAACGATATCTTAACTACGGTTCACCACACAGGTTTTTTGAAAAACCACAAGTCTTGCAATTGTCCAGGTGCAAAAATTAAACAAGTGTTTTTATCTGAAAAAGATAAAAAAGATATTTTGTTTTCAATTGAACACGGAGCAGATTTGATAGCACTTTCTTTTGTGCGTTCAAAACAAGATATTTTGGCCGTTAAAGAATTAGTTAAAAATACAACTAATCCAAATATTCCTCTAATTGCTAAAATTGAAAACGAAGAAGGATATCAAAACTTAGACGAAATATTGCAAGAAGCCGCAGGTATTTTAGTTGCCCGTGGTGATTTAGGTGTAGAAGTTTCCTTTCCTTTAGTTCCAATTTATCAAAAGAAAATGATACAACGCGCCAACTTCTTTGGAAAACCAGTAATTACGGCTACACATATGCTTGAGTCTATGATTTCAAATCCTCGTCCAACCAGAGCAGAAGCATCTGACGTTGCAAACGCTATTTTAGATGGGTCTGATGCTATTATGCTGAGTGGCGAGACTGCGGTTGGAGAGTTTGGTGTAGAAGCTGTTCAAACTATGGTACAAATTGCTAGCGAAATTGAACAAATTTTTCCGTATCAACAAAACTTAGAGAACTTAATTCCAAGTGGTGAGAAAACTATTAACGACTCAATTGGAGTTGCCGCTGCCCAGATTTCTATATCTCTGCCTTCAGTTGAAGCGATTGTTGCGTTTACCGAAACTGGTGGTACTGCTCGCCGAATTTGTAAGTTCAGGCCACAAGTGCCAATTATTGCTTTGACTGATAACTTCAAAACAGCATGTGAACTTGCCCTTAACTTTGGGGTATATCCACGAGTTGTTAATCACGTTAACGACTTTTTAAAATACGACGCTAAAGCGATTGATGGAGCAAAAGCCTTTGGATTAAAAAAAGGTGCAACTATAATCTTAACTTCTGGTTGGGCCCAAACTCACGGTCGCACTAACACACTTCGTATAATTGATGTTACTGACTAGTTTAGATACTATTAGTTAAATCGCCAAATAAGACTATTTTAACTAGTTCATAAACAAAAATACCTGCACGATAGTGCAGGTATTTTACTTTTTAGGGTCTTTTATTTTATCAAAGATTAGCTTGATTTTTTTATATGTTTCTAAGTCAAATGCTTTGTTTTTAATTAAGTCAGGACGTTTATTTAGTGTGTTTAAAACTGCTTGCTCAAAATTATATTCATCCACTTTTTGGTGATTTCCACTCAGCAGTACTTCTGGTATAGAAAGCCCTTCGTATATTGCTGGTTTAGTGTATTCAGGGTATTTCAAAATTGAGTTATATTTAAAGGTGTCTTTACTAACCGAGTCTTGATTGATAACTCCCGGAATTAGTCTAACTAGACCGTCTATTAAAATTTGACTTGGCAAGATTCCTGAAGTTAAAACAAAATCGCCAACAGAAACCTCAAGGTCAATGAAGTTAAGTGCTCTGGCATCGTATCCTTCGTAGTGGCCAGGTAGTAAAATCAAGTGCTTTTGTTTTGCAAGTTCATCTAGAACTCTTTGATTTAAACGTTTTCCTTGCGGAGAAAACGCAACAACACGAGCGCTTTTGTTTTGTTTTAAAGCAGAGATTGCACGGTGTATCGGTTCAACTGACATCAGCATACCAACAGAGCCGCCATACACTGTATCGTCTACTTTTTGATTTTTATCTAAAGAATAGTCTCTTAAGTTATGTAAATTAACCTCCAAGTGCTTGCTTTGAATTGCTCTGTTTACAATAGATGTATTTAAAAAACTACTATAGGCTTCTTTAAAAATAGTAATGATGTCTATCTTCATATCAATTCACCTAAATTCAAAATAGTAATTTTACTTTCTTCAACTGTATCAATATAGTGTTTAACAAAAGGTAACAAAAAGTACGCCTTATCGGTTTTTTCAATTTTTAAAACTTGTTGGTTTGGATAAAAGTAAACTTCTTTTACTTTGCCAATTTCTTTGCCTTCAAAATATACTGCTTTGCTAAACAAATCAGCACAAACAAACTCACTATCTTTAAGTTCAGGTCTCACATTGCTGTAAATTTCTTTTTGCGAAATTTTTCTAGCCTCTTCTTCTGAGTCAATTTCCTTTAGTTTAACCAGTAAACATTTAGTGCCAGGTTTACTTTGTTCAATTTCAAAAGGGATATTTTCAATATAGACAATTTCTTGCATTAAAAAACGTGGAAAATCCGAAAGATTTTCCACTTTAATCCAACCTTTGTAAGAAAAGGGTTTAATTACTTTGCCAATTAAAAACACAAGTTTAAGTTACTTTGCTTTAATTTCCAGAGCTACTTTTTTGCCGTTTCTAGTAGCAATTGAATACAGAAGTTGACGAAGAGCAGCGGCAGTTTTGCCACCTTTGCCAATAATTCGGCCAAGGTCTGCTTCTTCAACTAACATAGAAATATCAACTAAAGCATCTTGTTCAGACACTTTAATTTCAAGTGCATCTGGATAGATTAACAGAGGACGGACAAAGCTGGCTAGAATTTGCTCAAAATTTAAAACCATGGTTTGAAACTCCGTCATTAACTATTTTTGTTTCTTTAAAAGTGATTTAACTGTGTCGCTTGGCTTAGCACCTTTGGAAATCCAGGTGTTGTATACTTCTTGTTTAATTTCAACTACACCAGAAAGTGGGTTGTAAGTACCAACAATTTCCAAGAACTTACCATCACGTGCTCTTTGACTTTCTGCAGCAACAATACGGTAGAATGGGCGTTTAGTTGAACCGAATCTTTGAAGTCTAATTTTTAATGCCATAATTTACTCCTTTTTTTGATTTAAATACAAAATAAGTTTAACATAAAATAAAAAGTGCGTCAAGTATAAAGACTTGACACACTTTGGATTATCAAATAGTTATTTTAGTCTTTGCAAAGCACTAAGCCAAAAAGATAGTTTTGTCTTTCTTGACTCAGCATACCTGCTTTGTCTATATAGTAAGTTTCTGCGTTTTTGTTTTCAACTAAAGTAGTCAACCACCAAGTTTTGGAACCTGAGTCTGTGATTTTATCAATTCCTTTCACGCCATATGGCAGTTGCGAGTCGATGTTGTCATCAAGTTGCCTGTAGGCGCTTGAAGCGTAGACAGCAACTGCGTATTCGGTTGCAGTTTTTGCCAAAGCAGCAAAATTATTTGAGTTCAACACTGACTTAACTGAGTATCTATTTGAATCTTCATAATTAGGTATACCAACTTCAAAACCCAAAACCAAAGCAATGTCTTTAGTTAGTGAGTGTAAAAATGAGTTTTCTAAAGTAGCAGATTTAGGTTTTTCCCTAAGTATAAAACTGTAAGGTGCAAAGTCTATGATTTTTTTAGTAAACATAGTAGTTTTACCAGGAATTTGAATAAACTCAACTTCCTCAAACTTATAGAAATTTCCGTCAAACTTTTCATATTTATTTCCGTCTTCATCGCGGTAAAAATGACGATTAAAAGTAAGTTTATGGGTTTTTTTGCCAATTTGATATTGTGTTCTTCTAATTGATGATTCCATTAAGGTTAACTTGCTTGGATCTGGATAGACCAAAGACTGCGGGTATTTGCCCTTGCCTGCAATGTCTTTTGCTAAATAGAAAACTGCGGTTATGTCTTTAGTTACAAACACAGACTGAAGGTTGGCTAAAGTGTAGTCTCTTGCTGCCATTTGAATATTTTTAATATAATAGCCTGCTTGGTAGACACTAGTTACATCAATTTCCCAAATTCTGTCATCATGTCTAACTTGTTTTTGAGGCAATGTTAAGTTAGCACCAGTAACTTCTAAAGTTACTGTGTGCAGTCTGCGTTTTACCGTAATTTTTACCTTATTTTGGCTGTTGTCAGGAGAAACAGTTAGGGAGTTTTTGTCGTATATAACTTCTCCGTACACGCGCTCATCTGGATTTGGGAAGTTAACGGTATGCACATCACCTGCTTGAAACCAGCGTTTTATTTCGGTTTTTTCTTCAAACTCGCCGTTTCGTTTTTCTAGTTCAATTTGATAAGAAATTGAAAAAAGTTCTTCAAAGTAGGCAACTAAAGTGATGTTTTTAGTTATAGGTTTACTAAAATCAAACGGCGCTTGTTTTGAGTAAACTCCGTTCATTAAAGATTTTTCTTGCCAGTGGACAAAGCGGTATTTTTTGCCGTTGACAGTAATTTCTGGATCTGTCGGTTTTTGGGCTTTTGCTTCAAACTTAATTTTTTGAGTTTCAGGGACTGCCGAAGCCATACCTAAAAAAGTTGAATTATTGAAATTAACTTCAAAGTTAACTTCAAATAACCTACGGCCGTATCTAATTTCAAAAATGGTAGAGCCATCGGCTTCTATTTTTTTAGTTTCTGCGAAATCGGCAACTTCAAAACCGTTGTCGTATTCTTTTTTGCGGCTGTCTTGCGTAATTTGTACCTTTGTGCCAACTTCTGCACCCTTAGTTTCTTCAACTATTTTTTCTTCAATTTCACCAGCCAGTCCTTGGAAAATATGCTGAATTTTGTAAGTAGTTCCATTTTGCTTTATTGGCTTGTTTGTTTTAGGTTTTAAAACAACTGCTAAAGTTGTTATTAAAATTATTAAAGCAATAATAGCGGCAACAATTGTCGAAATTAAATAAATTTGTTTTTTCTTGTCTTTCATTTCAAACCACCTTTCTTTATCCGTAAATTAAGTAAACTGATTTTCAAGTTCCTGTAGTTCAGGGATGTTTTGAAGATCAATGTTAGAAACATCCATTCCGCAAACTTCGTCAGCTTCCTCAAAAACGTCTGTGTCGAAGTTAAGATGCTGGTCTTGAAAAATCTCTGATTTTTCTGCCCAAATATGTCCAGTTGAACGCATAATTGAAACGAATTTTTTAAAAAACTCTTCGTTCATGTAAAGATAACAAGTCTCGTGTTTTTCAGATATTCTAAGTATTTTTACTTGGTGTAGATTTTTTAGTTTCTTTAAAGTATAGGGTTTGCTGTACTTTAAAATTACCCCAATTCGCTTTGTTTTAGTTTCAGATTCTGAGTTTGCTTCTTTTACTTCTTGGTCATTTAATTGATTTTCGTCCATATTTTTTTACCTTTTTAACTTTTGGTTAGTTTAAAATTTTTAAAATTAACTTGCTTTACACCTTAATTTTAACAAAATTAAACCAATAAGTTAAGTTTTTTCTAGTCTATGATGTCAGTGAGTTCAACTAAGCGATATTCACCTGACTTTAAATCACTAGGTAAAATCAAAGAACCAACTGCTGATCTAGTTAATTTAAGTACTTCATTTCCAAAATACATCACCATGTTTTTAACTTGGTGGTATTTACCCATATCGATTTTAATTTCCACGTGTGTGCTGTCAATTAACCTAACTTCTAAGGCTTTGGCTATGTATTGTTGGTTTTCGCCGTCTCTTAAAATCATGGGTTTAAGCAACTGATTTGCTTGAGCGACAGTCCAAGGGTTTTTAAGTTCAGCGATATAGGTTTTGATAACCTTGGAATTCGGAGACGCGATTTTGTGTACATACACACCAACATTGGTAATCAAAAGCAAACCAGTGGTATCAACATCTAGTCTACCCGCTATTTTTAAATCATAACGGCTATAGGGTTCTTTTATCAAAGTAAGTATTGAAGGATATAGCCCAGAAACATTGGAAGAAATATAGCCTTCTGGTTTATTTAACATCAAAATAAAGTTAGGTAGATATTTAATCTCAGAATCATTGAAAATAATTTGGTCTGTCTCTTTAATTTTTCTGTCAACTTTTGTGCAAACTACGCCGTTTACTGAAACCAGGCCTTTTTTTATGTAGGTTTGGCAGTCTTTGCGACTACCATATTTTAAATTTGCTAAAACTCGGTCTAATCTAGTCATGTTTATCCTTTTCAAATAAAAAAGTGTGACAAGCACACTTTTGGTAATTTATTTAGATAAGTGGTGCGGGCGACAGGAATTGAACCTGCACTCCGAGGGAACTAGATCCTAAGTCTAGCGCGTCTGCCAGTTCCGCCACGCCCGCATTACTTAATAATATTACCACAAAGCCAAAAATTGGTCAATAAATAAATCAAGAAAATTATTTTTTTATTTTGTACTTTTTAGGATAGTAAATTTTTTTTAAAACCAGACCTTTAGCAGGTGTGGTTTTACCACAAAGTGTATGGTCTTTTTTCATAAAAATCTCGGAAACTGACTCAGGGCTAAATGTACCTTTGCCAACTCTAGCGAGAACTCCAACAATTGATCTGACCATATACCTTAAAAATCCAGTTCCTGTGATTTTTACAGTGTAAAAATCTTTGTTTTCGGTGATTTTTAAATCAAGCACGGTTTTAATTGTATCTTCATTTGGCTCTGTTTTAGCAAAACCTTTAAAGTCTTTTGTGCCGATAAAAAGAGGAACGACTTCTTGCATATCTTTGATATTTAGATTACTAAAATAAACTGAGTACTCTGAGTTAAAAGCGTTAACTGGTTTTTTGGCAATTTTGTAAATATAGGTTTTTTTTACAGAACAGTGCCTTGAGTGAAAACTAAAGTCAACTAAAATCGCTTTAACTACTCTAATGTCTTCAGGTAAACGTTTATTTAAGTTGTGGGGTAAATATGAAAGGTCAAGCAAAACAGGTATGTCAAAGTGACACACCTGAAACTCAGCGTGCACTCCTTTGTCTGTTCTGGAAGCAAAATGAGTTTTGACCTTAATTTGGGTCATATTTTTTAAGGCCTTGTCAACTTCATTTTGAATGGTTGGCAAGGTATTTTGGCGTTGTGAGCCGAAATAAGCGGTTCCTCTATACTCCAAAATGAGCGCGTATCTATAATTTAATTCCATATACTAGTCCCAAAATTCTAAGCATGATAGCAGAAATTGTCAATAGTGAAAAGAAGGAAACTAAAACCCAGTCAACGGCTTTTAATTTATAGTCAATAGCCTCAGTTCTTGGTTTGTCTAAGTCAAAGCCACGAACATCTAGGGCGTCTGCCAACTCAAACGCAGCCTTGAAAGAGTGGACAAAAAGTGGGATTAAAATGGCGACGATAAACTTAATTTTTCTAAAAATATTGGCACTTTTTAAATCAAAACCGCGGGCTTTTTGAGCCTCTGTGATTTTGCAAACTTGCTTACCAAGACTGGGAATGAAACGAATAGTTAAAGAAAAAACAAACGTAAAAGTTTGAATTTTTAGGCCTATTATTTTAAGTGGATAAAATAATTTCTCTAAAGCATAGGTTAATTCAAGCGGAGAAGTAGTGGTAGTTAGCCCCGACATTAAAAACAGCACACAAATTACTCTGATTACTAAAAACAAAGATTCAAATAAGGGTTTTTTAAACAATTCTACTTTAAATGAATAAAATCCAAAATTTGGCAAAAAGTAAAATAAAGTAAACGAAAACACTAAAACTAGCGGTAAAAATACCAAATTTATCTTAATGTATTTAGCCGCAAACCCTAAAAATACAGTGAATAAAACAACTAAAGATAAATTTAGCCAAGAAAACGAAAAAGTAGTTGTTAAAAATAACGCTTTTTCGCCAGTTGCTGGCCAATAGGTCAAAACTTTAATTAAGACAGTTAGCATCAACAGTGTTAAAATCGCAGTCAGTGACTTAATAATTTTAAAGATATTAACTTTGGCTAAGGCTAAAATCAGTAGAGTAAACAAGGCAAAACTAACTAACCCAGATATTAAGTAAATATTGTCAGTTAATGGAAACAAAAAAGTAATAACAATTAACTCAAGAGTTAAAAGCAATTTAACAAAAGGGTTGGTTTTATTTAAAAAAGAACCTTTATTTTGATATTGTCCAAAAACTTGTTGCCCGCTCATTTAAGCTCACCTTTTTTAAAAGATGCGGTTAAATCTGAATTTAACTCAAAAGAAAAATTAGTATTAAATTGTTTGTTGACATCGTTTACCAATTTAAAAATTTTTGGTTTAGGCAAACTGTTATTTGAGGAAAAAAACTCAGATTTCGGCAAGTCTGCCAAAATCTTTCCAGACTTAAGATAAACAACACGAGTTGCGTATTTATAGGCAATTTCTAAGTCATGTGTGATTAAAACAACAGTTCCATTAGTTTTAGCATGCCAGTCTTTAAATAGTTTAAGAACTTTTAAAACACTTTGAAGGTCAAGTCCGCGAGTTGGTTCGTCTAAAAGGATAACTTCAGGGCTAAGCGCCAGAACTCCGGCTAAAGCCGCCTTTCTCATTTCACCGCCTGACAACTTAAACGGAGAAGTTTGCCAAAAAGACTCATCTAGTCCTACTAACTTAAGTCCAGCTTTTGCCAGCGAACTTGCTTGTTTTTTGGTTTTTTTAAAGTTTTTTGGTCCGAAACAAACATCTTTTTCAACAGTTTCTGCAAACAACTGATGTTCTGGAAACTGAAAAAGAAGGGCGTGTTTTTGTCTTAAGAAATTAAGCGAACGAAAAACTGGGCGCTTCGCTTTGATTTTAAAGTTATCATATTCAATTTCACCGCTAGTTGGTTTAAGTAAAGCATTTAGATGTTTAAGTAGTGTAGTTTTACCGGCTCCAGTTTCTCCAACTATCGCGATAAACTCACCAGTTGAACTGAAACTAAAATTGATGTTATTTAGTTTATGTTCGCCGTGTTTGTCGTATTTAAAGCTTAAATTTCTCGCAACTGTTGCCATATGTATCTCTTAATTTCTGGATTTTTTTCATTTTTATAAAACTGAAGAGTAAGCGGAAGTAGTTCATCAGGTAGTTCCGAAATATAGTCAGTGGCACTTTTAATTTCGGCGATTTGATTGTCAATTTTAAGAACTCTGTCTGAGTTTATCAAAACTTCGGGGTCATGTGTAATTAAAATTACTGTGATTTTTTGTTCTTTATTTAAATCTTTGATTAACTTCAGGGTTTTTTGTTTAGTAATGCTGTCTAGCATAGAAAGAGACTCGTCAAAAATTAAAATTTTAGCGCCAGAAATTAAACTGCTCGCTACTGCTAATTTCTGCATTTGCCCACCAGACAAAGCAGTTGGCATTTCTGAAAGCAGAGTATCTAGACCAAAGTCTTGTGCGATTTTTTTAACTTGTTTTTCAATTTCTGGTCGGCTTACACATTTGTTTTCTAAATTAAAAGCGAGTTCCTTAAACACAGTTTGCGCAACAAACTGGTTTTCAGGGTTTTGAAAAACTAGGCCTAGGTTTTGTCTAATTTTTGCTAAGTTTTCTTCATTTAAAACAAGTGGTGTATCATCAAAATTAAAAACAATCTCGCCACTTTTTGCAACTTCTAATCCTACTAAAATTCTGGCAAGCGTGGATTTACCTGCACCATTTGTGCCAACCACGCAAAAAAACTCGCCAGCTTTAACGTCAAAAGAGACATTTCTTAAAAGCGGTTTATTTAAAAAATTAAAATTTAGGTTTTTAACTTTTAGAATTTCAGGCATTTTAAATCCTTGTTTTGTGATTTTTGTTATTAAAAAACCCACCCAGCCGGGTGGGCAAAATAAGTCTGTTTGAAAAAAAGTAATTTAGGCTTTAATTTCTTTAACTAAGTCAACAGAGACAGTAAAGTCAGTAGAACGTCCAAACGCTAAAATTGAAACCACAAGTTCTCTTTTTTCGTCGTCTGCTGAAAGCACAACTCCTTGTTGGCCAGCCATAGAACCGTCTATAATTTGGACTTGTTTGCCAACTAAATGTTGGTAAGTTTCTTTAGCGATTAGTCCTTGTTTTTCCAAAATAGGCTTCATTTCGTGTTCAGGCACAGGAACTGGTTTTTTACCTTTTCCGCCCGACCCTAAAATTCCGGAAACGTTTGGTGTGTTTCTGACAACAAACCAAGCGTAGTCGCTAACTATCATTTCAACAAACACGTAGCCTGGATAAATTTGGACAACTACTTCCTTTTCAGTGCCGTCGGCTTTCTTTTCAATGCGTTTTTCTTCAGGAACTAGTACATTAAAAATATATTCTTGTACACCAAGACTATCAATTCGGCGCTCTAAGTCTTCTTTTACCTTGTTTTCAAGATTTGGAAAAGTTTGAACAATGTACCAGCGTCTTTGAGTTTCAGATTTTCTTATCATTGCTTGATTTTACCAGTAATTTCTTTAATGATTTGTGTAGTGACAAAATCATATAAGAACAAAGTTAATGCAAAAATTATAATAAAGATAAATGTGCGGACTGCATAGTCAAAGTATTTAGAACCGTGAGACCAAGAAATTTTTTTAATCTCTGGAAAAGCAGCAAAGAAATAAGGAAATGCTACTAGAAAGATGCAAAGAATACACAATGCAAGTAGTACACTTGCAAAAATTGTGCCGTTTGAACCAGAGCCAAGTACTGGAATTGATGAAGAAATAGTGATAGTTTTAGTGATAATCATTAAAGAAACTGCACTGCCAAAAATAGCAACAATTCCTAAAAATAAGTTCTCCCAACGGTATTCAGTTTTTAAAACTTGCAATAAACGAGATTTTTTTTCAACATTTTTTTCTTTTAATGCCATAAATTACACCTCAATTAAAAAATAGTGTTTTTTTGAGAAACATTTAATACCCACTTATTATATAGTAAGGCAAATTAAATACCAAGTAATTTAAAATTTTGTTTGGTTTTAAAAGCCATTTTAACTAAATAGACAGTTGTATCGAGACAAAAAATCCAGTAATTTTGTGAAGAAAAAAGGAATTACATCAAATTTTTCCGTATCATTTACACTAAATTAAATGTAGAGTAATTTAAAGAACACTTAAACTAATTTTTATATCAGCATTTTTGTGTAAAATGCAGAAAATCATGAATAGAAAAGATTTTTTTACTGTTCTTCAGTTGCAACAGAATCAACTAATTCAACTAGTTCTTCTTGAAGTGAAAGATTGTTAATATCTTTAAACTTTTTGACAATTTTACCTTGTGTGATATTTAAGTCTTTAATCGCTTCACCTTCTTTTTTAAAGTACTGTACAAAGTTGTCCCATCTTTCTTTAAAAAGCCTAAACTGATTTTCTAAAGCCTTAAGTTCAGTTAAGATTGGTTTCAAGTTTTTTTGAATTTCTCTTTGTTTTTTTAACTTGTAAATTTCTTGAATGACTATAAAAAGAGTAGACGGCGAAACTATGTAAACATTCTTTTTCTTTGCAAATTCTAGTACCGCATTAAACTCAAAGGAATGTAGTGCAATAAATATTGCTTCTGCCGGAATAAACATAAAAGCAAAATCAGCAGTTTTGCCTTTAATTATGTATTTTTTTGAAATATCTTCAATATGCTTCTTACAGCTATTACAAAAGGCTTTCTTAGCATCTTTTTTTTCAAGTGAGGTCTCGGCGTTTATCATTGCGCGGTAGTTTTCAAGTGGGAATTTTGAGTCAATCGGGATGTTGCCAATTTCTTTCGGTGCGCGCAAAAGTCCATCAACTATGCTATTGTCAGAAAGTTTAACTTGTCTTTGGAAAATTGAGTCTTTGGTGTCACCAACAACTGAGTTAAACATAGCCTCTAGTTGAAACTCCCCAAAATTACCACGTGCTTTTTTGTCAGTCAGTATACGGTTAAAATCATCAATCGTTTCTTTAAAGTTAGTAATTTGAGTTTGTGCGCTATCTATTTTGGTTAGTCTTTGGGTGATATCTTGAATAATTTCTTTAGTTTGCCCGAAGTTTTTCTCTAAGTTATCACTAATGGTTTTTGCTTGGTTTTCTTTAAATGAAGTAAAAGAACTGGTAATTTCTTCTTTAAGTGAATTGATTTTGCCAACAGATTCGTTGTATTTCTCAAGCTCCTTTATCCTGTTTTCACTTTGTGTTTTTTCAAATTCAAGCAGTTTTTCAGTAATTATGTTTTTAACAACTTCAGTTGAGTTTGAAAGAGATTTGTCTAAAAGTGCAAGATTTGGAATATCAGTTTGGTTAGTCTGTTTAGTTTTACTTTTCTTAATTAAGTAAACAAATAAAACAGGCATAATAATGAATAAAATTGCAACTAGCGCAATTAAAATAAACAATAAAGTTCTATCAGACATTAGTAATCTCCTTCTTTAAAAAATGAATATTTTTCTTCCAAAATTATCATAGTATTTTTTTAATAAAAAGTCTAAATTTTTATTTTTAAATGAAAAAATACCTAAAACAAGTAATATAAAAAATAAAATCATGGATAAACTTAACAATTTTGGAGCGTTTTAAACTAAAACTGCGGTTTTTACCTAATTTTACTGGTTTTTACTTAAATTTTAACGTTTTTAAAGTAAATAATAGCCATTTTTGTTAAAAACTAAACTACTAATTTTTGCTTTGAAAAATAACAAAAATACTTTAATTTGCTATAATTGATAGAGTTAGAGGTGAAAA
>CAUUIA010000016.1:0-14917 GCA_963545195.1 uncultured Acholeplasmataceae bacterium | reverse complement strand
TAAAAAATAGAAGAATTTATTCCAAAAAAATCTTGTATAACCCCGCAACACGGGATTTTATTTTCCTCCAATAATTCAATAAATATTTTATCAATTCTAAAAATAAAATTCAAAGAAAAGTGCTACATTTTTAACTAATTTAGTCTAAAAATAAGGTTTTTTGTTTATTTTAAAAAGCGTTTAACATCTAAAATAATTGTTTTTAAGTGCTTTGCTTGTTTTGCCTTATAATTATATAAAGCGGAGTATTATATGAACTTAAAACAAAACAAACCAAAAAAAGATGTAAACTCTAAAACTAACAAACAAGAAAACTTGATTCAAAATAATAATTTAAAGACCAAACAAAAAATTGATTTTAAAAAATTTCTATATTCAAAAACCTTTATTTTTTTAGTGTTAATTTTATTTTCACTACTTTTATTTTTGTCAGTTTCTTTTCCACTTTCTCGTCCGCGTCCAACTTCTATCAAGATGTATGACAAGAAAGAAATTTCTTACAAAGAGTTTACAAGTGTATATCCAGTTGCCCAATCTGTGACTAGCAGATACGGTGATAAACAAAAAGTCGTTTACGAAATTGATTTAGATGACTTCACTCTTTTCTTTATTCCAATTGAAAGAAAAACTTCCGGCAAAGATAAGAAAAAATACGATGAGTTTAGATTTAAATTTGCCTACTACTCTTCTACTGGCACAATTTCAGATATCAAAATCGGTTCAAGCCTATATGTCCCTTATTCTAAAAACATATCAGCATATAGCAACAGTAAGGAAGGCGACAGCGTAAACAACGTCGTTAAGGCTAGTCCAAATAACCCAAAAGAGCGCGGAATTGAACTGTATGACTTTGCCTACTACTCAGGCAGCACTGTTACGCTTTCAATGAATAAAGATGACAAATACGTAACTTTTCCGTATCGTGTAAACTTTTATAACAAAATATACATGCCACAAATTTATCTAGACATCAAATACAAAGACTCACTACACAGCACAATTCACGATGCAATCCCTAAAAAAATCACTTTCTCACTAACTCGCACCAACTTCCCATACAAAGCAAGTTAGTATAAGGAGCATTTATGAACGGAATTTTGAAAAAAACTACTATTTTTGCTTTATTTGTCGTAAATTTATTTCTACTAGTTGCCTGTGGCAAGACCTACAAAGTAACTTTACCGAAAGAAATCACTCAAGAAACCGATAAATTTGATTTAAGTCGCGTGCCTGCTGGCAGTAACATCAAATTTAAAATCAATATCCGCAAACAAGACAGTGTTGCGAGATTAAACAAAATTACTTATTCAGAAAGCGGAGTTGCTAATCCTACAGAGTCTATTTTGACTGACGAAGTTAAAGCAACCCATACTTTTTTACTTAAAAATATTCGTCACAACACCACAATTGAACTGAAAGCCATTCAAAACTACAAAGTCACTTTACCTGACTTTTTTAATGTTGGCAAGGCTAGTGTTGATCTTCAAAAAGTGCCAAGTGGCAAGGATTTGCAACTTTACGCTGATTTAAAAGACGGAGAAGTTTTAACTAAGTTAACAGTCAACGGAGTGGACGCTTTGGCCGAGTTTGACCAAGATAAGAAAACTTTTAACTTAACTGTAGAAGCCGACACTGTAGTTGAGGCTACTAAAATTAATGCAAAAACTACTCAATTTAAGTTAAATTACGACAAAGAAATCTTTAAGGTTTATCCAGAGAAAGACATATATCAGTTTAATGACAAGGTAGACGTAGAAATTAAGCCAGAAGCAATTTCTAAATACCCAAAGGAATACCATTCAATTACTCAAAACAAAACCTTGCTTTACTCAACTAAAAAAACCATTACAATTCGCGAAGCCATAACTGAACTTACTCATTTTCACTCAAACAACGTAGTTGAACGCAGCAATTATACAACTGAAAAAACTATTTCTTTTAACACCAAAAAAACCCCTGAACTACCTCAATTTCAAGGCAAAACTGTCTTAAAACGCACCCTAATTGACTCAACTGAAATTATAAGCGGAGCAGGGTCAAATAGTTTTGTGTTTAAAAACCTAGGTTATAACTTTGCACTTTACCGCTATGAGTTTACAGACAACACCACTGCTGAAGTTAGATTTATCTACAAAATCATTCCTTCCATTACAAAAGTTAATTTAAAAACTGTGAATGACAAAGCACACTCAGATAAGTTTGAATACTCAGAAGACCCAAACACTCTTGAACCTAATCACAAAACAAAAAGTAAATCAACTTACAAAATCAAACACAAAACAGTTGGTACCGACAATACCTATGTACCCGAGGTTGACATCACAGTTAAAACCCAAGTTTGGGAGAACAATCAATTTCAAGTTAAGTCAAAAAACTTGTCGCTTCGTGAACTTAAAACTATGTCTCCAGAACTATACGGCTACCGTTTAAGTTTAAAAGATGTGACAGATGAGTCAAATAAATTTAAATTAAACGAAGACAACTACCGTCTAAATGGCTTTGGTATGCGTTTTTCTCGCAATTTAGTGGGCCGCAAAGTTGAACTTCAATATGAAAACATTGACAACCCTAAAGATGTTTTAAAAGAAACTATCAACGTCCAACCAGGAGTTAATGCCTACGAGGACTTAGAACTGAGAAAATACTTTAGAATGGCCAAACAATACGACAAAGTTTATCTACAAAGAAATATCACGCCAGTTGCCCAGGCTGATCAACTTGAGTATATTGGCAATAAATTTAAAGGCAGAGCAGAATACCCTGATTTAAAAGATTTAGATAAAATTGAGTCTTTAATTCCAAATGACGATAAAGTAGAACTTGACGAAAACGGCGATGTGTTAGACGAAACTAAGTATTTAGGTGGTTCTTTTTACCGCAGACTTTACAACCCCAAACTTAAACACGTTGGCTACAAGCCAATTCAGTTTGATGGAAACTGCTATACAATTGATGGCAAAAACATCCGCCACGCAATTACTCAAAACTCAACTGAAGAAGGTGTTAACTTAACGATTGTTAGAGCCGGAATTTTTTCTGTTCGTTCGTTTGTTGATGTTCCTAGCATGGACAAAACTCCTTCTGTTAACTACAACTCATATATTAAAAATGTTTACATCAAAGGAAACTCAAAATCACACACCATAGGCGGAGGTAATAAGAAAAAAACTCCACTGTCTTCAGGTTCAGTTCTTGGAGTTTCTGCGTTTAGGTCTAAACTAGATGTAGAGAACTCAGTTGTACTAAACACTTCTGCTGGTTTTAACTTTATTGCAGCAAGTCATTTTGTTTCCAATACTAGAATTGACAATGCTTTTGTCAACGCTATTTTGTTTGCCAACGAAATGGGATTTCATGACTTTAATGAAGTAATTAAAGAAGACACTATGGCTTCTCCTTCTGCTCTTTGGGTTGAAAAATCTGAAATTAAGCGTTGTGGTGCGGGAGGTATCTATACTCAAGACCGCGATCGTCGTAAACGACAAGACGCAGACATTAAAGCCCAGTCTGCTGAGTTTAGTCAGGTTGTAGAAGCCGTAAGCGCTCCTGAACTGACCAAAGCTCATTTAACTGCACTTAGCGGCAAGGCAGCTCGTTTGTTTTCAGTTGACCCAACTGTGGTTGTAAAAGAAACTATAGTAGAAGCGGAAGTTAACCTTTCTAACGAAATCGCGCAAGCCCTTGACTTAAATCGTTTTATTGGCCAAACTGTTAGCACAATTGAGCAAATTAAACAAATCTCTGGTTTTGAGATTGTCAAAAACAACAACGATAAAGCCAAAACCAAGAGTTTCTGGGCTCCGATGTTTTTTACTAACTACAACCCGTTTGTACAACCTGTAAACGACCCTGAAAACCCTAAATACTTCCTTTCACACAGTCGCCCTGCTTGGGATGTTACTTTCAACTTAGCAGAGCGAGAATACTCAACAGTTGATGACTTTTACTCAAGTCCAAAAGTGTCTGAGTTGTTTTCAAACATGAAGTTCACCTTCATGACTTTAAACTTCCCAAAACTTACTGAAATCAATCAAAACTTCTCAACTGTCGCAAAAATAGATAAGTTCTTTAAAGACAAGCCAAACCGTGGAATGGTTGACTTTATTTCTGAGTTTTACCAAGCCTTGCAACAAGGTGGAGATCCGTTTTTAAGCCAAAGCGAAAAATTTGGATACACCAACATCTTTAAAATAGCACCAGTTGTTGAAAACATCTTGCCAAACGCAGGTCGTTTTGCTGGTTGCATCTACATCGGCTATCGTTTTCAATCGTAATGAACACGCAGACTAACCGTATTTTAAAATTTAATTTAACTGCGCTGCCCAAAAAAGCAGATTTAGTGGTCCGAGTTTCTTTTGGTGCTTTGATTTCGCTACTTGGAGCACTTATCATGTTGCTTCCGAAAAGCGTGGCTTTTTTGAGTTTAGTTAACCAAAACACAGCAAACCCAGCGTTTGCTGTTTATGTTTTTAATAACTTAGCAGTTGTTGCAAGACACCTTTACTTAACTTCAGTAGTACTGCTTTTGGGAAAAGTTTTAATTAAAGACTCAAAAACTAAGTTCACACCTATCTTTTATTTAGTTAACTTAGTTTTTTATCTTGCCTTTATTTTTAAAATCAGACATTTTTTTGCCGACCAAAGCGCGTACTTTAGTTTAATTGTGCCGCTAATTTTAATTGCTACCTTTTTGGCTTTCTATGTGTTGGTGCGTTCTTTTAACACGTCGTTTTTCCACTTTTCTAAAAAACACATATTTTACGAAGTCCTGCTTTACTCAGTTGTCTTTTTATTTTCGCTATCTCCACTTACCTTGCAAGTAATTTTTGGCCACATGACTTACCAAAAGTTTGTCTTTACTCGCCAGCACTTATTTATGTTACTTGCTCCGTTTGTCTTGATTTTCATTTTAACCAATGTATACATTAACCGTACACACGAATACAAGAAGTTTCTGTTGTTTACGGTATCTCTTGCCGTAATTTACTCAGTTTACTCAGTTTTAAATAAATCAGAAATATTTACTGCTAAGTTTGCTTTTTCTCCGTTTAAATGGTTGTTGCTAGCGCTGCCTTTTATTTTCTTATTTGAACTGAAACGCGCAATGTCTATTTTTACTATGTTTTCAACAGGAGTTCCACTGCTTTTTGTGTTTTTCTTGCAACTCAAGGAAAACGGCAGTTTCTTTAGTTTAGAAAACATGCTTGTATATTTACCTGCGCTTTACTTAATAGTACTCTCTGCGCTTGCCTACACTTTGAGGTTTTTTGAAATGCCAAGCGCAAAAGACTTAATAATTGCATTAGTATTCTTTACTTTGTTTTTTATAGTCGCAGCAGTAGTTTTAAGAATAGTAGATGGACTGTATGCCGACAATAAAACTGTGCAAGACCACGTTGACTTTTTCTACATTAACCGCCGAAATATAGTAGACCACGCAAAGTTTAAGACTTTCCTTGGCAATTTGCGATCTAAGTATAGGGCAGTTACTATCAAAGGCAAAACCGTAACTTTCCCGCTTACCTACCTGTTTATCACTTGGGCAATCTGCACAATTACTACGTTGACCATAAGTCAAATTTTCTTGCAAATTCAAAAGTCTTGTATTTCGTTTAGATTTGTTGTCCATAAACTCAAAAAAGACCGCCAGATTGGCGTTGTTAAAATTGGCAAAATTACCCCAGACCTTAAAAAGGAGCTTGATATGAAAGATAGTTTAGTTAAAGTTCAAAACTTTTCCAAAAAATACGCAAATAACGATTTTTATTCAGTAAAAGATGTTTCTTTTGAAATTTCTGGTGGTAAGATTGTTGGTTTTGTTGGACACAACGGAGCCGGTAAATCAACCTTAATTAAATCGCTAGTTGGAATTCAGACAATTACTGAAGGTACAATTTCAATTTGTGGCTACAATATTGAAAAAAATCCAACCGAAGCCAAATACTCACTTGGATACGTTTCTGACAACCACGCGCTATATGAAGAGTTGACGGGACGTGAATACATCACATTTGTTGCAAAACTTTTTAATGTTCCAAAAGAAGTAATTAAAACTAAACTACTTGAACTTACTGATTTCTTTCAAATTACTTACGCAATTGACCGCCAAATCCGTACGTACTCACATGGTATGAAGCAAAAAATTTCGGTAATCTCTTCGCTAATCCACGAACCAAAAGTTTGGGTGCTAGACGAACCACTTACCGGACTTGACCCAACTTCTGCATATCAACTTAAAGAAGCGATTAAAATGCATGCTAAAAAAGGCAACATCGTGATTTTTTCTTCGCATATTATTGAAGTTGTTGAAAACATTTGCGACGAAGTTGTGATTATTAAACGTGGTCAAATGGTGATTAACGAAAAAGTATCTGAACTTAAGGCCAAATACGGCAACCTTGAGCAGATGTACATTAAACTAATTGAGCAGTAAAATGGCAGTTAAGTTTTACAACACTTTAAACTCGGTTCGTGAACACCCAAATCAGTTTTTGGTGTTCTGGCAACTACTTAAGTCTGAATATGTTGATGCTTCTTTTGTCAAAATCAGAGGATCTATTGGCGCTAAAATCGCAAAATACGCACTAATGCTGTTTTTTGCAGGTCTTTTGTTTTATGTATACAACTACATGTTACCTGCTTTTTCAGTGCTAGGCGCTTCTCCTTATATTGCCTTAGTTCCAGCTATCTTTATTTTCTATACTTTAATTACCTCATTTCAGTCAATGCAAGGAATGGCTAAATCTCTGTTTCAAAACCCAAAGAACGACATTCTTTTTGCTTTTCCAATTACTAACCTGACTATTTTTCTTTCCAAAATTGCAGCGAGGTATTTAATTGAATTAGTTAAGACTTTGGTGTTTTTCCTGCCTTTCTTACTTTCGATTTACTACAACAACGCAGGGGTTGAATATGGTGCACTAATTCCTTTTCTTGGCCGAATTTCGGTAATTTGCTTTACAATTCCCGCAGTTTCCTTGTTTTTAGGTACAATTTTTGCAGTTGTCTATTTCTACGCCTTTTCTTTCTTAAAGCGTTCTAGAATCGCAACATTGATTGTATCGCTAATTGCAGTTTCTCTTGTTTTCACACTAGTCATTATTTTTATTGACAATATGCGAGGACACGACCGCTATATTCGTTTCGATACTTTTCAAACTAGATGGCAAAGCGTGAACTTCGCCTTTCAACGCAATTTCTTAAATAATTTATTTTTCTTTAGATACCTGTATTACTTAATTTTTAAAGTAGACGTTAGCATTGCTGCAGTTGACATTATCAGAAGACCAACTGCTGCTCATTTGGCCGTAATTTTTGGCACTGTCTTTGTGTTGTTTTTAGTTTCATCTTTAGTTTCTTACTTTGTGTACTTTAAACTAGCGAACCGCATCAAGATGAATCTTGCTAATAAAGAAAAACGCTTCAACATTTTTGAAAAAAGTGGAAACACTCCAACTAAAGCGTTTACCATTAAAGAACTAATTCAGTTATTTAGAAACTCAGACACGATTGCTAAGTATATTTTCTATATTGCCACTTTGCCACTAATTTCTATTATTTTAAATAAAACTTACTCAGCCTTTCAGTTAAACTCATTTGGTTTTAAAATGGTAGTGATTTTAAATGTGTTGGTTGGTTTAATTGTATTAACTACTTCTAATACTATTGCGTCTTCTATAATTTCTAGAGAAGGCGGAAAACTCTACATTTTAAAAACAATTCCTGGAAACACCTATAAGTTAATTTCAGCAAAAGTTGCTATCAACATCGCAATTAACTTTTTAATCGTCGCACTGAACTTAATTATTATGCTAATTTATCCGTCAACCCAAAAGAAAGTAGCGGTCTTGATTGCCGGAATTTTCTTGGTTTTTAATATTGTCCATATTTTGTATTCAGCATCTGTTGACTTAACTCAGTCTGAATACCAAAAATTTGAAGAAACCGCGGATGTCTCTAAACTGAAAAACGTCGGATTTTCATCAGTTGTCGGAATTGTGATGTCTTTAGTAGTGGTAATTTTATTGGTTGCGTTTGGCGCAACCGCAAAAGCACTTAGTTTGCTTTTAGTATTTGGTGCCATTGCCCTTGCGTTTTCTGTTTTCACCTTCCATTTGAAAATCAAAGTTTACTTTGATGTAATGTGCGGATAGCAAAAGGAGTTTTAAATGAAAAAATTTACCTTCTTTTTAATTACTATCTTAATATTTGTTTCACTTGGATTGGTTGCAGCGTTTGGTACGAGACCTATTCAAATTCCAAGTCAAACCCCTGTTAACGATTTGCGTCTGTGGTATACAACTTCAAAAAAAGCCATAAAGTCTCTGCGCAGACTTTCAATTGAAGATATGTATGAAAAGAAACTAAATTACTTAGACCAAATTAAAGCACTACAAAGAAAAGCAAACTCAACAACTGACTACACCAAAACTTTGGTTGAAATGAACTTCAAAGACAACAATATCCCAATTTTAAGGTTCTTTAAAGAAGCTAATAACCAGTATGTCACCGAAAAACCTAAGCACACTTTTTATTTGTTTGTTGAAAACTGGCCAAACTACGCTAATTTTGAAGGCGTAACTATTGACATTAAACACAAAGACAAGAGAGTTTTAGCAGACCCTAATAAGTCATATGACTTTGAGTTTAAAGACTGGCAAACTGATAAATCTAATATTCTTACGGACAAAAACCAGTACTTAAATGTTCGTGCAAACGGGTTTAACGGTATAGTTTTCTTTGAGTTTATTTTAAATAAAAACATTGAAGAAACCGCTAAGTTTGACGAGTATTCATACAGCGTAACTATAAAACCACTTAAAAACTCAGCCAGTGATTTAATTAAAAACATCTCATTTGATTTCCACAAGGCTGCAGAAAAGGAGGAGAATGATTGATGAGTATTTTAAAAAAATTAACCTATTTATTTATATTGTTTGTATCCTCAGTGCTACTGGCTGCATGTGGAGGAGTTTTTCAAAAAGTTGAGTTCAACAAAGATGAACTTACCTATTTTGGCGCTGAGCGAAACGGTAAGTTAGTTACAGTCACTGACTTTAAAAAAGTTCCCAAAAACACAATTTTGCACTTTGAGCTGAATCTAAAAAACCGTGAGTTTAAGGATCTGCTTATCAACGACGTGACTTACAATAACTTAGGTGTGCATATCACAGATAACAAGTTTCAAGTTAAAGTCGATAAAGACCTAAAAATTAAACTAGTGTTTTCAGGTTTCTATCGCGTTAAACTACCAAAAGAAATTGAAGCGGTTTCCTATGTTGGCAAGCCAAATCCGCCAACCGGAGTTGACTTAAATAAAGTAGAGGCGGGAAGCACTTTGCTTTTTAAAGTCAAAATTAAGCCAAAGGCTCCGTTTATGCTACAGTTTGGCGAACATGACCGTAGGTATTTTGAAACAAATCAAAATGGTTTCTTTAAAAACAATCCAGATGACCTTGAAACTTCGCTATTTGAATATAAAGTTAATGCAGATTTAGAAATTAAAGTATTTTATGACGAAAAAGACGTTAACTTCAAAATCTCAACTTCGCCTTACCTTGAGTTTAAAACTCAACACAGTGATTTAAACAAAGTGCCTTACGGCGAAGAAGTTGTTGTTAGTTTAAAAGAACAATACCGAGCGTTTTTAAAAGAGTTTAAGGTAAACGGCGTGCCTACTCAGTTTGAGTCTAATTTTGAGTATTCTTTTAAAATCGACAAAGACATTACCCTAGAAGTTATTTTGGATGGTTTTAAAACCCACCGCTTAAACTACGACCGTAATTTATTTGATTTAGCACAAAACTACACAACTCTGGACTTACCAGAAGGCGCGGACGTTACCTTAACGCTAAAAGAGTCAAACCCAAACTCTAAATACGAGATTTTGGTAAACGGCAAAGCGCATAGTGGTACTTCTGTTAACTTCAAAATGCAAAAAGACACAGAAGTTAAAGTCAAAGAAACTTCAACTGAACAAATTGATAACTTAGATCCACAAGTTAAACACCGCCACCGTCCAATTCACACCACAGTTGAACTTAACTTAAAAGACCGCCAAAGAGTTATTAACACAAAATACACCAAACAAGCGGTTATAGACAACCTTGAAATTAAAAATAACGAGTTTGCTTTTAAGGAACCTGGAGTTTATCGAGTATACTACAACGAAACTAAAGACGGAAAAACTACCGTAACTCAATATGTTTATTCAGTTTCTTACACAATTGAAAAGTTTAACTTAAACGGGCAAGTCTATAAATACGACGAAAAGAAAGAACGCAGTAAGACTTTTAAAGACTTTGACAAAAAATACACCAAAGAAGTTGGGATGAACAACGAATACATTCCAGAACTTTCTGCAAACATCAGAAAAGCCCGCTTTAGTGATGTTGAAAACAAGTTTATTACAACTATTGAAACTTTGTTTAGTGTTGAGCAACTGATGTTTAAAAAAATTATTCCCACATTTGTGTTAAAAGATAGTGAAAGCAAAACACTCTTAAGACAGTCTCAGTATGAAATTAACGCTGGCAAAATCACTTTTAAAGATCCTGCATTAAAAAACAAAAAAATTGCGATTGAGGCCACAATTTCCGGAATTTCTAAACTGGCTAATAATACAACTAAAACTAATTTATACACAGACCGCGAAGAAATTACTTTAAAAGAAGGACACAACGCCTACACAGACTTAGAACTAAGAATGTATGTGCGTGGTGCGAGAAAATACTCAAATGTATTCTTGCAACGAAATATTAAAGTAGAAGACTTACCTGGTCAATTTGAAAAAATCCCACCAAAACCAAATTTTGCAGCGCCAGAAGGCGACCTGCTTTTGGAAAAAAACCGCAGAGGTTCGCAAAATATTGATACAGCAGTAGATGATAATGGTGATCCTATTGAAAGCAAAATAGGTGAGGTTGGTTCAATTTATTGGCGATATGCACATTTCAGTCGTGGTGAGCAAAATTACCGTTCTTTAAATCTAAACGGCAATTACTTCCAAATTGATGCAAGCAACATCGCCAGATACTACACGATAGACTTTGCAGAATTTGGTTTACCTGACCACACATACGGTATTTTTTCATTTTTTACAATGGCTGATGTCACAAATACGCTTAGAAATATTGAAGTTACCGGCAACGTTGGAGTAAGTGGACCTGTGCTGCATTTAGATAACTCTAAATCTGTTCCTGCTTATTTTGGGGGAATTCACGGAGTGGTTGCGACTAAGTCAAAATTAACTTTTGCAAATTCAGTTCTACGCAACCACGGCTACGGATATCGTCAACTTGAGGCTACTGCTTCTTATTTCTTTAACTCCAAAATTGAAAACAATTTCTTGGACGGAGTTCACTACATGAACGACAACGGACACTACGAAACTAAGCAAACTCCTGAGTCTGAAATGAATGAAGTTAAAGCCTTAAACCCAGAACTACAAAGACTGGCATTATTTAAGTCTTTTGTCTACATGCAAGACAGTTATATTGGTATTAACGGAGCACCAGGTTTTCTACTTCAAGATATGCGTAGAACTACTAAACTAGACTACAGCGCCAATGAATTTGAAAACCGCGAACTTACTTTGTTTAATACAACCAGATCAATTCAAAGCCGAAAACCTGGAGAGTTAGTACCTGAGTTTGAAGGCGCTGACTGGATTAAGAAAACTTTTTACTACAACTCAGATCCAAACGTTTATCTAAAAAATACTGAACTAAATACTTTAACTCCACTAAACAACGACTTCTTTAAGATTTTTAACATCCATCAGTTAAAAACATTTATCCAAAGTATTTTAAATGAACTGCAGGCTAACTCAAACCAAGCAAATGGCCGTAATTTTGAGTTCTTAATTGAAAAAAATGGCGCTAAATACATCAAAACCCCTTTCTTACTTTCAACTGGCCGAATTGACTTTCCAGAGGCTATTCCAGAACCTGGAAAACCGCTTCCTGAAACCTATCACCGTTGTCACCGCAGAGAAACTTTTGACATTACTTTTGACTTTGAGTACCGTGAAAAAAACTCACTCGGCGTGTACGGCGAGCCTAAAAATAAACTAATTAACACAATTCGCAGACGCTATAAGTGTCCTGATTTGCCAGCAGGCAAAGAAGACTGCAGTTACTACTACAAGTCACCTGCTGTCTCTGAGTTCTTCTCAGGTCGTTTCTTAATGCCGTCTTCTGTTGACAACCGAGAAGATCCGATTAAAAACTTAGAAGAGCTGTTAAAAGAACCAGGTAGTAAAAAAGACCTAATTCAAAAAGCATTTAAACGCCTAGTTTACGACGCAGTTGTGTCAGTTGCCAAAAAACAAAACTACGATACTTTTGTTAACATCAGTATCCCGGTTAAAGGACTAAACCCCAAAGCACCACAAGGTGAACTTGGTGCATCTTTGATTTTTGGTTTTAACTTTAAATAACTTAAAGTCTTTAAAAAAAGTTGTTTACCGACAGGTAAACAACTTTTTTATTTTCGGCTTAACACCACCAAAGTCTCGCATTCTGCGGTTTGGGGAAAGTTTTTAAAAGGCAGGATTTTTGTAATTTTAAAGTTATTAAGAATTTTAAGGTCACGAACTAAAGAAGTTAGATTACAAGAAAGATAAATAATTTTTACTAAATTTGATTGGTTTAATTCAATTAACACAGACTTTTCAACACCTGCTTTGGGTGGGTCTAAAATTATTGTGTCTGCTTTATTTTTGACCTTACTAAACTGAAATGTAAAATCTCCTTCAAGTATTTCTAGATTAGTAATTTTATTAAGTTCTATGCATTTTCTAGCACAGTTATTGGCATCTTTGTTGATCTCAATTGAGTAAACTTTTTTAGCAGTTTTAGCGATGTATTGACCGATTGTAGAAATTCCTGAAAATGCGTCAATAACGCAGTTTTCACGCCTTATTTCTCTAAGTATTTCTCTGTAGATTTTTCCAACCATAAAGGAGTTTGTTTGAAAGAAAGCAAGGCCATTTAAAAGATAGGTGATGCCGTCTATTGTTTGCGTGATAAACTGGCTTCCTTTAACTATGTAGATTCTTTCGTTTAGTATGTAGTGAACAGATATATTTGGCGCTAAAAGAGAATTTAAGTTAGAAAGTTCGTGGACTGTTTCTGAGTTATTATTTTTTAAAATAAAAGTAACTTGAAAATCATTTTCTAAATTTGCTCTAAAAATAACTTTGGCGACTTCTTTAAGTGTTGTCTTGCGTTCTTTTAATTCATCGTTTAATTTAAAAATTAAGTTATTCAAAGTTATGGGGTAAAGCATGTTTTTGTCTTGCAGACAAAAACGATTACTTTTCTCAAAATGATAGCCTAGTCTTGTGTAGTTAAGTTCATGATTTGCAATTAGCACCGCTTTGTTGCGGTAATTAGTCACAACTTCGGAAAATATACATTTGTCTATTTTTGGGAAAACTAAACCACTTCTTTCAAATGAGTTTTGAGTGATTTCTTGCTGAAAGTTAAGTTGTTCAGAAATAGAAAGATGAGAAAGATTGTAGGTTCCGTTGTAAGTCTGTGACACTCTTTCTTTAGATTGTTTTGTTAAGGTATTTGCTTTGTGGTCAATTTCAGCTTCAAAGAATTTCTTTTTATCTGTAATTTTGGTAAGTATACACTCTTCACCGACTAAGAGATTTTTGACAAAACCTACTTTGTTGTCCAATTTGACGATACCCCTACCGTCTTTGTCATAGGCAAAACAAACTACTTTATACATTTTTAACTTCTGTTAGTTCATACGCAACTAAACCATATTTTTGGATATCTGCTTGCGTGTAGTACTTAGAAAGCTCTAAAAGAGCTTCATTTTGATTTTTGAAACAATAGTGAAAATCACTGTCAAAATGTTTTATTAAGGCTGTTTTCCAATTTTTATAATGATGCATTTTTCCAATTTTTGAAATCAAGGTGTGGCTATCGCTTTTCAGGCAAATTAAACTGCCTTTTTTGATTTTTTTTCTGTCTGGTGTGTTTAGTCTGAACTCAAAAGTTTTTTCTTTATTTAAAATTCCTTTTAGATAAACGTGCTTAATATTAAAAACGGGAATAGTTTTTTTAAGTAAAGTTAAAAAAGTCAGTTCGTAGTTTTGTTTTTCTTTGATTTCTCTGAAATCAGAAAAATCAAAATTAAGGTATACATCACCTGTGTATTCTTTATTTATTTTTGTAAGATAAACTAAATCAGAAGAGTTTAAAGTCTCTTCAAATAAGGTTTTTCCGCCAATTATAAAAAGGTCTTCTGCAAAATTGTTTAAAAATTCACCAACATCTGAAACTAACTTAACATTATTATTTTTAAAAACAACATCTTTACTTACGACAAATACTTCTTTAAAATGAGAAAGGTTAAAATTATAGTCTTCAGTTAGTGAAGCATAAGTAGATAAACCCATTAAAACATTTTTATTAAAAGTTTTTTCTTTAAAATGTTTTAAGTCTAAAGGGTAGTACCAAGGCAATTTGTTTTCTTTGCCGATTAAGTTATTTTTATCTATTGCTAGAATTGAAAAAATCATAGTTTCCTCTAAATTAGTCCTTTATAAAAAATTATTTTTTCCTCTAAAATGATAACATAATAAAATTTAACAACATTTCTAAACAAGTTAACGTGTATTAAATTTGCTTTAAGTTTTTGCTTTTAGATTTTGAAATAAAAAATATTAGAATTTAATAATTTTATATAAATATTTTAATCGCTTTATAAGGCGTTTAAATTTTTTTAAAAATGTTAATTTCGAAATTTTATCTTAAAAACCTAAAAAAAGATGTGTTTTGACTCACTTTATACGAAATTTTGAGTGCTTCATATTTAAAAAAGTGTATTGAACCGACTATAATACCTGAGTTTCGGAGATATGAAATTTAAAACAGAATTATCGGCTTTATCAAGC
>CAUUIA010000015.1:0-15325 GCA_963545195.1 uncultured Acholeplasmataceae bacterium | reverse complement strand
AGCCGAGGCGAACTTCATTCGTAACTCAATTCATCAAAACCAAGAGACTAATTTCAACCACTTAAAAGAAGTTTTAAATATCAAACAAGATAACTTAAATCAAGAAAAAGAAAACTTAATTTTCTCCGCTTTTTCTGATACCAACTTAATTAAACAAGAAATAAACGTAGCCAAAGAACTGAGACTAACTCACTTAAGCCACTACCACTCTTCGCTTTTAAATAACTTAATTTTAAAGAAAAGTGAAAATGAAAAAGCACACTTGCAAAAACTAAACACAATTGACCTTTCTTTTAACCTGTACTTTTTAAACTCTTTTTTAAAAAAGGAAACTGAGAACGCTAAGTTGTTTTTTTCAACTAACGAAAATAGCTTTGTTAAACTAATTGAAATTATTGAAGATTTTTTTACAATTTTTAATAAAAACGACATGTCCAAAATCCTGAATTTTAACTTTGTTTTAAATTACGCAAACTCTTTAAACAAACACAACTATAATACCGCTGTGTTACTTAAATCAGTAATAACCGAAATTGAACAGGACTTTTTTATAAAAGAGCAAATCTCAGACTTTGAGTTATTTGAGTTCAATGCCTATATTGCCAAAACTATAGCGCTTGTCTTGTCTTTTCAGTTTAAAAGAACACTTGACATTGTTAACCTGCAGGCTGAAAAAATCTTAAATAAAGTAATTCAGGAAACTGAAAACTGGCTGCTAGAAATTAAGCAAAACCAACTTAAAGTCGTGGCAATGCTAAAAACTAACCAAAAAGAATACGAAGCGACTTTAAAGCAAATCGTGGCTACCGCAAATGTTGACGAAATTAGTTTTCAGTCAACTAAAGAGTTTTTCAAGGACATTAAAAAAGTTCAGGCGAACGCTGAACTTAATATTAAGACAAACACAGCTTACTTTACTGAAAACATAGTTAGCAGACTTTCTGAACTTAAAAAAATGAAAAGCAGCGATTTTTTTGATGCTTTTTATTTCTCTGACCACTTTAAAAACTTAAGTGACCAGTATTTTAGAAAAACCATGCACACAACTTCAGTGCAAGCCAAAGCTGTTCGTGATTTTCAGACTAAGTTTACAGATGAGTTTAAGAATTTAAAAAAATGGTTTCAAGAACACCGCGATAAAATTGTCAAAAAACAACACGGCTACCTTGATTTAATTGCTAATTTAAAAACCAAAGTTACCTTAGCACTAAGTGCTGCACACGATGAGTTTCTTGAAGAAATTAAAGCAGAGAAACGAGATTTAACTTACTTTAAAAAACAAAAAGCTAAAAGGCAGCGCAACAAAATTACTCGTGATTTTTTACGGAAACAAAAGGCTTTAAATCAAAAAATTAAGGTTAGTATAGCAACTTTAAAACAAGAACCTTACGAAAAGAAACGCCTTGAGCATCTGGTTTTTTTAAACAAAATCCAGACACGCATGAAAATAAGCACACAAAAAGAGGCAATTAAAGTAAATTATTTAAAGAAACTAAAACAAGAAAATAATGCATTTAAAGTTAAGTTAACAGAACTTGAACAGCAAAAACGCGCTTATTTAAATGAAGTTAACTCAGAAAACGAATCTGCATTACTTAAATATTTTAAAAAATTAAAAGATACTAAAAAATACATAATTAAAATGAAAGGTACCCCATCCTAATAACTAGGATAGGGTAGCCTTTTAACATTTTTTGGCAATTTGCATCAAATTCCGTTTAGTAAAAAATCTTTTAACGAAATAATTTCTATTCCTTCTTCACTAATAAACTTATGAATATTTTGGTGAACTACAATTATTTTTCTAAAATTGTCTTTAATTCGTAAAAGTAATTTTTTTTCTTGATTTAGTTTATCTAAATCAGCAAGACTAAAGGCAACTTGGATATAGATGCGTTCATTTAACTTATTGCAAATAAAGTCAATTTCTAAAGTTTTTCTTTTAATCTCAGAACCACTTTTTTCACTAACTTCAACTGTACCAACATCTACATTAAAACCATTTAAAATAAGTTCGTTATAAACTATATTTTCCAAAATATGTGTAGACTCAACCTGCCTAAAGTTAATCAAAGCGTTTCTTAAACCAGGATCAGCAAAGTAGTACTTAGAGCCAGCACCTATATATTTTTTGCCTTTTAAGTCATATCTTTTGGCTTCAGACAACAAGAAAGCATTTTTAATGTATTCAATGTGGGTTTTAATAGTTTCATTGTCGTAGATAATTTTGGTTTTTGACTTAAAGGTGTTTTCTAGTTTATTTGGATTAGTAAATGAGCCTATTTGACTGGCGAGTGTCTCTAGTAACTGAGAAAAAGAATTGATGTTTTTCAAAGAATTGTATTCAGCGATATCTTTAATATAGATTTCTGTAAAAAGTAATTTCAGTAGTTTTTGTTTAGCAACCTGGGTTTTTTCGTTTAAAATAATCGGCATTCCGCCAAAATAAGAATACTCAAAGAAGGCAGTGTCGAAATCTGCGTTAAAACAGTCAAAGTATTCTTTAAAAGAAAGCGGATACAGGTGTATTGCGTCCCCTCTACCCCTAAACTCAGTAACAATGTCTTTAGACAATAGTTTTGAATTACTGCCAGTTACATACACATCAAAGTTTTCGTGTCTAAGCAAACCGTTTAGTACAAAAACAAAATACCCAAGTAGCTGAATTTCGTCAAGCAAAATGTAGTATTTTTTTGATTTGTCATTGGTTTTCTCTAAAATAAACTCAAGAAACTTTAAATGATTGACAAATAAACTTGTACTTCCTTGTTTGCCAAGCAATGTTTTTTGTTCAGGCAAATATCTTTCTAATAACCTTAAATCTTCAGCGTTGTCAAAAGCAAAAGTTATTATTTGGTCTTCTTCAACTTTTTCTTTAAGCAAATGGTTTTTAAATAAATTAAAAAGTAAATAACTTTTGCCAACACGGCGAAGTCCGGTAATTATTTTAATTCTTCCGTTCCATTTCTTTTCAATAAGCTTATTTAAATATGAGTCTCTTTTAATTTCCATATTTCACCTACACACAAATTATAACAAACTTTTGCTTTTCTATCCGTAATTTTATGCAATTTTACATATTTTTACGGATAGAAAATTAAAACAGATATTTTTTGCTTAATTTTAAGTGAAATATTGCTGTTTTTGAAGCAAAACAACATTTATTTTCTATCCGTAATTTTAAATTTTTTAACATAAAAATACGGATACATCTTAGTACCCGTATTGTTTTTTTAGTGTTAGACTATAAAGTCAAAGTAAAAATCTTTGATGCGAACAACATCTCCGTTTTTAGCGCCGTGTTCAAGCAGTGCTTCGTCAACTCCAAGCGACCTTAGTTGATAGGCAAAGCGTTTAACTGAAGAGTCGTTGTTAAAATCAACCTTGTAAAAAAGGTCAAAAATCATTTTACCTTCAATTACAAAACAATTTTCTTCTCTCTTAACTGTAAATAAATTGTTTTGCATTTTGTCAGCTTTTGGTTTTAACTCAGCTTGAATTTCAGTGCTTGTCTGTTCTACAAACGGTTTTACTCTAGATAAAACCAAGTCCATTTTGGCAATTACTTTGCTTGAATCTAAGTAGTTTTTTGTAGAAATTACGACTTTTGGTTTATTTTTAAAATATTTAAGTGCTTCGTCTATTGTTGCCTGAACCACTAAGTCTGCTTTGTTTAAAATAATTAGTTCTTTTTTCTTAACAAGTTGTTTTGAGTATTTTTTAAGTTCTGCCTTAATTTGCAGGTAAGCGGTTTTCGGGTCCTTAGTTAAATCCAAAACGTGGGCAAGTACCTTACAGCGTTCAATGTGGCGAAGAAAAGTAAAACCTAGACCTTCGCCAAGATGTGCATTTTCAATAATCCCAGGGATATCGCAAACTACAAAGTCTTTTTCTTTAGTTGAAACTACCCCTAGATTTGGAATAAGCGTGGTAAACTCGTAATCCGCGATTTTTGGGTTAGCCCTGGAAATCAAGGCTAGGGTTGAAGATTTCCCGACATTTGGAAAACCAACCAGGCCAATGTCTGCGATGTACTTTAAAATTAGTTTTGCTTGAACCTCTTCACCAGGCAGGCCGTTTTCAGCGTAATCTGGGGCTTGATTTCGGTTAGACTTAAAGGATTTGTTGCCCCTACCGCCGCGGCCCCCATGCGCTACTATAAACTCATCCTTATCGGTCAAAACTTCAAAAATTAACTGACCGTCTGACCAAACTTGTGTGCCAAGTGGTACTCTGACCACAGTGTTTTCACCGTTTTTACCGTTGCAAGACTTCTCAGCGCCGTTTTGGCCGCCTTGTGCCTTAATTAAATTATTGTTTTTAAACCAGAGTAGGTTATTCAGTGCACTGTCGCCAACGATTACAACGGAACCTCCGTTTCCACCGTTTCCACCAGCAGGCCCTCCAAACTCCACGTACTTCTCTCGTCTAAAGGCAACTTTCCCGTTTCCGCCTTGCCCAGCTTTGAAGACTACTTTTACTTCATCTACTAACATACTTTTTTCCTTTAATATTAAAAAAGGTAACTAAGTTAGTTACCTTGGTTATTTAGCGTAGACAGAAACTTGTTTTTTAGTTCTGCTGATACGTTCAAATTTCACAATTCCAGAAATTAAGGCGAACAGCGTATCGTCACCACCTTTTCCGACATTGTTACCAGGATGCACTTTTGTACCGCGTTGACGGTAGATTATTGAGCCAGCTGTGCAATATTGACCATCTGATAACTTAGCACCTAAGCGTTTAGAAATGGAATCGCGGCCGTTTTTAGTCGAACCGACACCCTTTTTAGATGCGAATAACTGTAAATTTATGAGTAATAGCATTTTTATTCCTCCTTGATGTTTGAAGGATATTGTCTAGACATATCCTTGAGAGTATAAACTAAGTTTTTAAAGACAGCCTCAGTTGCTTTGTTTGACTTCGTGATTTTAAAACTAAATTCGGCTTCGGTTAATTTATACTCAATGTTTTTGGTTTCTTTTAGAAACTCAAGTAAATTGATGTGAGATTGAAATAAAACAGAAACGCCAGCGCAAACTATATCTTGGCCAAAAGGTCCTGCCTCTGCGTGGCCTTTTGCGCTTAAGCTCTGCTTTAATTCATCTACTTTGAACTTAATCAAGTAATTAGTTGCGTTTAGGCAACAACGACGTCTTCAACCAAAACTTCAGTGTATGGTTGTCTGTGACCTTTTTTAACTTTGTCATTGTTTTTATCTTTATATTTAAAAACGATGACTTTCTTTTGTTTACCGTGGCGAAGCACTTTAGCGACAACTTTAGCGCCCTTAACATAAGGTGCACCAACTTTAACTTTATCGCCAGAAACAAGTAGCACTTCTTTAAACTCAACAGTTTCGTCAACTGCGTTGTCAAGTTTTTCTAAAAACAATTTTTGTCCTTTTTCGGCTTTAAATTGTTTGCCACCTTTAGCAAATATAGCGTACATATTTTCCTCCTTAAAAGACTCACTATGAAAGTAATGCAAATTTGCATGTTTGAATAACTTTTTCTATGTGGTAATAACAATTAATGTTAACACATTTGTGCGTTTTTTGCCATTAAAACGTAAGTTAACGAATTACTGAAATTATTGCGTTAACTATTGGGTTTTTGCGTTTCTTGGTGTAAATAAAGTTAGCAATGTGTTGGCGAAGTTGTTTCTTTAAGTCGTTTAGTTGCAGACCACGTTCACCTATTTTTGCATGGAAATTTACTAAAAAGGTCTTAGCACTTTCAGTAATTTCTGAAATAAAGTCGGTATCTCGTGAAAAGCCTTTTGAAAATATATTAAAGTCTCCGTGTACTTTTCGGTCTTGAAACGAATATCTAAAGGCCAAGATAAAAATCCCGTCCTCGGCTAAGTATGCGCGTTCTTTAACGATAATATCGTTATTTTCGTCAATTGGCACTTCATCAATTAGTTTATCTGCAGCTGCTAACTCTTTTTTAGAAACAAAACCAGATTTTTTGTTAAAGTGAGCGATGTCTCCGTTTTCCATAATCAAGATGTTTTTTTCACTAAACCCAAAAGTTATTAAAGTTTCTTTTAGTTTAACTTGTTGGCTATACTCGCCTCGCAAAGGAATAATATAACGAGGATTCAAAAGCGAAAGCATAAAAGAAATGTCGGTACTTGAAGCCAGGTCGTGGACAATTAAATTAGGCTTGTAGTAAGTTTTGCACTCTGTTTTAAAAAGTTCATCCAAAGTTGCTGCAAACATTGTCTCAACTCCTGGAATTGGTTTCATTAAAATGCAAACTGCATCTTCCTTTGAAAGCGTTTGGCGGGGATTTTTAGACTTAGCGATGCTTTGTAGTTTGATAAGCGGTGCATTTAAGTTTCCGGTGATAATCATCACAACATTTTGTATCCCGTTTTCATATACGTGTTTTTGTGAAACTAGCGATTTTAAGTCAAGCGACAGGTAGCCTTTTTTAATTAAGGGAAGCAGTTTCATAAAAGATTTGCGGCTAGAGAAGCAAATTTTTCTATCTAAACGCTCAGCCCAAGTAATAATTTCTTGAATTCGCTTAATGTCGGTGTCTGCGACTGCAAAAAACAATCTGCCTTCAGTGTTTTTAAAAACAGTCGTTAAAAACGCTTGGTATTTGTCTTGAGTGTATGAAGTGGTAAACTGAGAAACACCTGAACAGTCTGGAAGTAAGGCCAAAGTGTCTTTTGCCAAAGCCGCTTCCATTAAGGCTGAAAACTCAGTTTGATAAAGCGGATGCGGGGTTTTGTTTAAAGAAAAAGAACCTGTGTAAATAATTTTACCAAGTTCAGTTTGGGCAATGATTCCTACGCTTTCAGGAAGCGCTGAACTTGTGAAATAAAAAGAAAAAGAACAGTCTTTAAAATTGGCTTTAGTACCTTTTTTAATTTCTCTAAACTCAATTTCGGAAGCATCTATATCAGGAGTATCCTCTAAAGTCTGTTTAATTTGATGAATTGTTAGCTCAGTTGCGTAAACTGGTACCTTGATTTGTTTTAGTAAAAAAGGTAAGGCTCCAATGTTTTCGTCTTTAAAAGACGACAAAAAAATAGCCTCGATTTGGTCTTTGTGTGGCAGCAGAGTTGAGTAGTCTGCGATAATTGAGTCAATTCCAAACTGTTGTTGAGTTGGGTATTTTAAACCTGCGTCTAAAATAAAGATAGAACGATTGACTTGCAGACAGAAGAAGTTTTTACCAATTTCTCCAAATCCACCAAGTCCAAAAATTTTAATATTAGTAATAATGCACCTCGTTTAAATAATTTTTTTTAAATTTAATTTATTTATCTTTGTATTTTCCTTAAAAACAAAGATAAATGATTTTTGCTGTTAATGTATTTTACCATAGTTTGAACTGAGTTGTTTTCAGTTTAGCACGTCAAAAAATGAGCTTTACACGCTAAATAATTAAAAATCCAGTAGATTGACTCTACTGGATTTTAAGATTAAGTCAACGAAAAAACTTAGTTAAGACTTGGGTTTTCTGTGCTTTCTTCTGCGCTTTGCTCAAGTTCAGGAGTATCTGTAATTGTTTTAATCAAAGGTTCTTTTTGAAACTCTTTGACAAAAGAAAGTTCTTTGTGTTTAACGACTGTCAGTGAAGTTGTAACGTATTGAATAATGTTAGCCACACGTTGTGGAGGAACAGCGATAAACAACTGAATAGCTAGTGAGTTATAGAAAGTCATCATTGCGCTAATTCTAGATTCATCCATATTGTTAAAAGCCTCATCAAATAGCACTAGACAGCCAGATCCTGCACCTCTATTTCTTGAAAGCAATTGTTGGAAGGAAGCCGCGATTACGATATAGAAAGGAACTTGGGTCTCTCCACCTGATTTTTCGCGAGAAACTTTGGAAAAAAGTGAAACAACGTTGTCCTCAGAAGTAATTTCAATATCGTATTTCATGTAGTTGCGGTAGTCAAGTAATCTTGCGGCAGTTTTTTCCATCGCAGGGTCAGTTGACGAAATTTGTCTAAATAAATCATCTAAAATTGTGGTTTGAGTTTTATTTAAGTTGTCTTGAAAAAGCGTGTTGTTTAACTCATGGTTGCGAGTAAGCAGGTTATAGTATCGCTCAAAGTCTGGGTCTTCAGCGGCCTTGTAAATTAGTTTATAGGTGTCTTTGCCAAAGCGTTTGCCTTGAAGTGCGACGTTTAGGTCGTCAATCTGTTGTTTAGCCTGTTCAATTGAAGAGGCTAGTTTATTTACAAACTCTTCTTTAAATGTAGTTTCTGCTGAGTCTCTCAGTTCCTTGGCTTTTTGCTCGTATACTATTAAGTTATGGTTCTTAATTTCGTTTTGTTCAGCCTCAAAAGCAGTTAAGTTTTCGATAAGCGGTTCTTTTGCGAAACTGTATCTTAAGCAGTAGTCAGACATTAGTTTCAAGACCATCACGCTTTGTCTTGAAACTGAGTTTGCGAGTTTAGTTTGACTGCTTTCCAGAACTTCAATTATCTTAGTTGGATCCTCATGTCGTTTAAGCAGTGCACTGTATTTAGTGTTGGCAGCACTAAGTAGTTCTGGGTTGTTGATCTTAAGTTCTTCCAGTTCTTGTTTATAAACTGCTTGAGTTTCTTCAGTTTGATTGCGGCGAACTTCAACGTCTTGCAGAACTTGCTCAATTCTACCACGACGAGTTATTAACTCTTCGTGTTGAGTAAGAATTTGGCTGCGTTCGCTTTCTGCTTTGTCAATTTGGGCCTCAATTTCTTTAATGTCAGTGCCTTTTGCTAGGTTTTCTTTTTGAGCCTGCAATTCTTGGATTTTGCCTGTAAAAATCTTGATATTGTCGTTTGCAGAAAAACGGTTTTCTTGAATAATTCGGGCAGCCGTTAGGCGTTCGGCAAGTTGACGAGTATAAGTAGTTTCACCAATTTCTTTAGAAATTACGGCAAGATTTTGAGTTTTTTGCTCAATTTCTCTTAAAATAATTTCTTTTTGTTTAGTGTTACCAGTGATACCAATCTGTTTTCTTGCCCAAGATTGTGGGTTTAGTTGAGAGGCTGTGTAGTTAGAATAAGTCATTCCAAGTGGCTCAACAGAGCGGCTGAAGTTCTTAAGTTCTTTTGGTGTAGCAACGCAAATTACATTGTTGTAAAGCATGTTAATGTAAGCGCGAGCATAGGTATGACTGGTGTCGATTTTGCCAGCAAGCGAGTCGTCAGCCGTTTGGGTTTGCGGGATTTTGCCGGTGTTGACCAAACCAACTCCAAAAATATTTAAAGTCGTTCTAACTTCGTTGTAGACCTCTAGCGCGTCGTCAAAATACTCAGGGTCTACGATGATGTTGAACTTGTTTCTGCCAATATAACCTTCGGCAACATTTCGCCAAGTTTCGTCGTTAACTTCAATTAAGTCACAAAGTGGACGGAAATTAAACTCACGACGGTATTTTTGGCTAAGTTTTTCATTAATTTTTTCAACTAAAGCCGTAGTTTGTGGTGGATACATCTTGATGTTTCGCTCAAGATTGTAGTGCTCCTCTTTAAGTTGAGCAATTTCTTTTCGAATTGCCTCAGACTGCTCGTTTAGTTTATAAATACGGGCATTTGCACCTTCTATCAGCAGTTCTTTAAACTCAGCGATAGCCTCTAAGTTTTCTTTGACTTTAGCAATGTCTTTAAAGGCAGTTTGGCTATGCATTTTGGCGAAATTCTTTAAAATTTCGTTAGTTTTGATGCGTTTTGCCAGTTCTTGAGTGGTTGCAAGTTCTTGAATTAGTGAGTTTTCAAGGTCTTTAGCCTTGATTTTCTCGGCTTCAATTTGGGTATTGGTACGCTGAATTTCGCGAGAAATTCCGTCTAAAGTTTGGGCAAGTGAGTTAGATCCACGAGCACGGTCTAAGTTCTTAATTGTCTCTTCTTTGGCCAAAATTTGGGTCTTTAGTTCAGTGATTTGGTCCAAAATTTCTGAAAGCAGAGCAGTATTTTGTTGTTTTTCTAAACTGCATTGCTTAATAATTGCTTCTTTTGAGTTAAGTTCAGTGATTTTTTTAGTAATGTCGTTGGCAGCAATTTCATCTTTTTCTGCTTTAATTTCGGCAGAAGAGACACGGATTTTTTCAAGAGCCTCGATTTTTTCGCGGTCTTTTTTAATTTCTGCCTCTATTTTTTTAAGTTCAGCAACATTGTTTTTAAGTGAAGAAATGTTGACTTGTGTGTTGTCAAGCAGGAACTCAAAAATGAAACTTTGCAGGTCAATTGGCTTGAAAGCAAGGGCTTTGGGAAGCAGTTTACTATATTTTAAGCCGTCAATTCCAAGAAATACAGAAAGCGCTTCTTTGTATTGTTTGTTGGTGTCAAATGCTTCAAACTTAATCTGGGCTCCGTCTAGGTAGTCGCGCATTGACTTAAAGTTACGTGGACGCTTATCTTCAATGTACATTGCATCGTCAATTCGCGTGTTTTTAATACGGTAAAAACGTTCTTTTAGCGAAGAGCTTTGTGGTAGGTCTATAACTACCCCAATAATTGAGTATTTTTCGTCTCTAGTGTCAAAAAACTCAAGAGCAATATGAGTAATTACGTCGCCTGGTCTGATAAACTGCTTGTTTTCACCACCCAATTTACCGCGAATATAGCCTTCTAGTGTACGTTTTGCTTCAGGGGTTGCCGCGATATTAAAGTGCGCGTTTTGACGACCACCCACCAAAACATACTGCATGGCGTCTAGTAGCGTTGACTTACCAGAGCCATTTTCTCCACTTAAAAGAATGTTGTCTTTAATGTCTAGCGTGACGTTTTGAAAGGTGTGCCAGTTAATAATTTTAATTTTAGTTAACTTCTTCATTTACATTACCTGTGTGTTCATCTAAAGCCATGGTTAAGTTCTTTAACTCTTGGATGTTAATTACATATAAAATGCTTTTATAGATACGAATTGTTGAACTGTCTGGCAAATCAGGGTCTTTAAAGTCAATTAAGTTGTATGACTTAAAGGTTTGCAAAACTGGTCTTAGTTCTTTTTTTGAAATTCTTTTGTCTAAAAACCCAATTCTGGCAAGTTCATCGTGAACTTGCTTTAACTCAATTTCAATGTCTTGAGAAATTGTCGCGGTTTCTAGCGCTCTTTGGAAAAGTATTCTTAAAATAAGCAGAACTACAGTGCCATTTTTCTTAAGTCTTAAGCGGTTGTAGCCAGAAGTGTTTACAATATACAGAGTTTCGGCTTCTCTTTTGATTTCCAAAGAAAAGTCAAGCAGGGCAAGTAGAGCACTGATTACTTCTTTGTTTTCCAAAATAAACAGATAGTCGTTTTTATCTGCTGCTTTTTGACAAGTTATGAAGTTAACTTGGAGAAGTTTGTTAATAACTCGGGTAATTTCATGGCGTTCGCCTTCTTTGAGTTTTTCATATTCTTGCATAAATTCTTTTGCTTTAGTTAGTTTTTCTGCCATTTTTTACCTCTTTTTGTAGATTTTAAAGTCTTTGAAGCGAATGCCGTTGATGTCTACTTTTTCATCGCCCAGTTCCACTCGGAAGTGAACTTGACTGGAGTTGGAATACAGAAAAATCAAAATCAACTTAACGTACTCAACTTCGGTTGAAAGCGGCAAGGTTTTAGCCTGCATTTCAGGGCGTCCTGCTAAGTGAAATTGCACGTATTTATCGATTTCTGTCATTCCAAAATCAGTTTGTTTCAGCATTGATGCTTGTACTAATTCGTATTTTTCAAACGGGAACTCAGCGTCTAGTTCCATCTCGGCGGCTTTGGCCTCAGTTCTGAGAACTCGCTCTTTGTAAAGAGATTCGTGGTCTAGGTTGCGTGCCTGAATTAAGTTAAAAATTTTAGTGGTGTCTATTTCTCGGTTAGGTTCGTTTAAAATTAAGTCAAAAGCACGGTTAAAGATACCTTCAATGTCGTCAGAACGGTTAGTCAAATACAAGAACTTAGCGGTAGTTGCGCCAATATAGCGTTCGTTTCTAATGTCAATTTCTGAAATTAAGTTTTCAAGTGAAGTAAAGTAGTCGCGAATTGCCTGGATTCTGTGCTCTAAGACTTGAAAAGCAAACTCTTTGGTAAACTCGGGTCTTTTTTTAAGTTCAACTAGTTGGTCTGCCAACTTTTCCATAATTGGATCAGAAGTCAAAATATCTCTTAAGTATTTAAGAATATAGACCTTATATTTAGGAATAGACTCAGTGGTTTTAAGTAAGTAGTAGGACTTGTCAAAGAAGTTGTTTTTGTAATCATGCAGCAGTTGGTCTAACACTTCGTCTACCGAAATTTCTTCTTTGGCGTTGACTAACTTGTAGTAGTAGTTATAAATGTTTGCGCCAAGAGTTTTCAGTTTATCAACTAAACGAGTTGTTCTTTCGTAACACTCATTTATCGTCGGTAGACCTTGTTCAACTTCGAAGTTTTTAAGCAAAGTGTAAATTGTGTAGATGTCGCTGGTGTATTCGGTTTCGGCAAAAATATCTTCGTCAAACACAAAGGCTTCAACATCTTTTTCGGCTTCGTTTTCTTCTGGGTTAATTTGAAATTTAAAGGAAGCGATGGCTTCTAAAATTGAAATTGAGTAAGGAAAAAAAGAAATCGCGCGTTTGTAGTCGCCAATGTCTTCCTCACCAATCCAACCACACTTAACTAAGTAATTTAAAGTGATGTTGGCTTTTTTTCTAGGGGTTAAATTCTCGCCTTCTTCTGTGTATTCACTTGGCAGTTCATCAACTGCAAACACAGCACTCGCTTCATCTTCAAAATACTGAATTAGTCTGTGGACAATGTCGCTGCGCTCAAGTTGGAAAGTTCCTTCAAGGTGTTTAAATTCATCGTAAATTATGAAAAGTGAGTCTAAATAAATTTGTTTATTTTTACAAGACAGGACATTAAAAAAGGCTGGATTTAAGTAATCAAAAATTTTTTTCATTTAGTTCCTTTTTTTCGTGTTTAAGTAGCACACGCAAACACGCATAAGTATTTTAGCATATAACTTTTAGATATACAAAAGTAAAAAAGACATATCCAAAATATATATAAATGGCTTAGCAAGGCTATTTGTGTATTTTTTGAAAAACTATGTGCGTTATGTGATTGCCAAGTAAAAGTTTCGCGTTTCTTAATCCAGTGGACTATATTTTTTGAGGAAATTTGCTAAACAAAAAGGCATTAAAATAAAAAAACAGACACTCACAAAAAAACAAAAGTGGGTTTTGTAAAAACGTCTGTTTTGTTTGTAAATTAGATGTTTAAGTTTTGAGTTTAAATGGCGGTAGCGAAAGGAATTGAACCTTCGACACCAAGTTTAGGAAACTTGTGCTCTATCCGCTGAGCTACGCTACCGGCTGTTTTTCCCTAAAACTCAGATGCCAAGTTTTGCTCAACAATTTTGATGTTGGCAGCTAAATAGCCTTTTTTAATTAAAGTGAGCGCTGTTTGTTTTTGTAGATTTTTTCTGTCTGAACAAAGCAGAGTGAACTTAGCAAAAACCTTGCGGTAGTCTTGTTCGAGTGACTTTTTTTCGTCGTACTTAAGCACGCGAGCCTTTGTTAAAACTAGTCGTTCAACTAGTTCCGCTGAAAACCCTTTTCTAATAAAGTAAGCAATAGTTTTCGATTTGTAAGTTAAAAAAGGGCCAGTGATTTGCGTAAGTTTTTTGTCAATTTGCTTGCTTAAAGTTTTTTCTTCGTCGTACTGAATTTTTAAAAAAGCGTCTTGGATAGTTTTTCTCGCCACGCCTTTTTCAAGAAGTCTAGCCTCAATTATGCGGTTTGAGTATTTACTGGATTTTGACTTAATAAAAAGTTCTGTGTATCTTTCGTTTGAAACAAAGTTCTTGCTTTTAAGTTCACTAAGCACAGCCTGTGCGCAGTTTTTTGAAAAACCTTTTTTACTCAAAAAAGCAATGACTTCTGCCTCTGTTAAATCAGAACGGTCTAGTCTGTGCATGGTCTTTTCGTAGGCTAAGTGGAAGTTATTTGTCTCAAGTACTTCTTTAAGTTGCACTTGATTTGCATAAATGTCCGCAAAAAAATCTGGAAAGGCTTTCCAAGTTTTTAGATGAATTTCTTGTTTAGCCTTTGGTGTAATTAAATAAATTTTGGATTTAGTTTTTTGTAGTTTTAATTCCATAACTAAAATAATTTAAAAACCTAACTTTATTATACAAATTTTAATTTAAAAAACTACTACTTTTTAAGAAAAGTGAGGTTTTTAAAAGTCGTGGTTTTTAAAACCAGCGCCGATAATATCACAGTTTTCTTGAATATAACTAAAAGCGTGTGGGTCAAATACAGAAAGCAGCTCACGAAGAGCATGAATTTGGGTTTTGTCAATTGTGAAAACTACCATATTTTTAGCCTTACCAGAATAACCACCTTTAACTGGAATTAATGTATAGGTGCGAGAGAAACGTTTAAAGATAGCGGCTTCCAAGGCTTTTGAGTTTTCAGAAATAATGTAGGCAGTAAACGCCTTTTTGGCTCTAAATGAAAAGAAATCAATCAGGTAGCCGATTAAAAATATTGTAAAGAAACCAAAGAAACCAATGTATAGTCTAGTTACTCCGGTCAATATAGAAGAAAGCGCAATTATTCCGTCTGTTGCGTAAATTGCCACAGAATACGGAACTTTGGCGTATTTGTGCGCAACTTTTTGAATGACATCAAAACCTCCGGTTGACCCGTTGTTTCTAAAGACAATGTAGAGACCAAATGCTGTTAAAAAGGCACCAAGCGCGACGCAAATTAAAATTATAGAAGTTGGCAGTTGCGAGACGTTAATTTCGTTGTTTATGATCGTTAGGGCTTTTTTGTCAATTGAGTAAAACAGTTTTTCAACAAAATAAGTCGGAGAGACAGTTAACTCAAAAATTAAAATAAACAAAGGAAGAGTAAGCGAACCTACAATTGTTTTAAAGAAGTAAAACTTACCAAAAACCACTAATGCCAAAATTAAGGCAAAAGTGTTTCCTATCCAAAAAGTGTAAGAAGTTTTAAAAACTCCTTTAGTTAAAGACTCAATTACAATACCAACACCGCCAACTCCACCTGACACTAACTTCAAAGGATTGTAAATAAAGTAAATTGGCAGAGCCGTGATAAAAGTACCCAGCACTACAAAGAAAAGTTCTTTTAAGTTTTGGCGGGTAAACAGCCCTTGCATTAAAATTCTAAATTGTGAAGTAGTTTGGTAGAATTTCATCTTTTTCTATATTTTAAATACTCCTTTAAAAATGCAGAAATTTCGCCGTTTAAAACTTCATCTGCTTTTGCGGTTTCAAAATTAGTGCGCAAGTCTTTGACTAACTTATAGGGATACAGCAAAAAACTAAAGATTAGACTAACCCAGGTAGACTTCACTATTTCACAATGCAGTTTTT
>CAUUIA010000014.1:0-15706 GCA_963545195.1 uncultured Acholeplasmataceae bacterium | reverse complement strand
TACTCACTAAGTGCTCAAGATGCTGCTTCGATGCTAGCGGGTCTTGGTCCAAATTTTGAACCACTTGTCTAGATGAATGAAAAAATTTAGAATCACACTACCTTTAACTCTGCTAACAATGGTGGTTGTTTTTATAATTGCTTTAATGGTTGGCAGATACAACATTGGTTTTAGTAGTTTCTTTAAAGCGGTTTTCACTAAAGACACAGCCTACTCTGTACAAAGAACCATAATTTTTAAACTAAGACTACCTAGAACCACAATGGCTATGCTAGCGGGTATTGGTCTTTCTGTCTCTGGTTTGCTTTATCAAGAGATTTTTCAAAATAAGTTAGTTTCACCAGACTTACTTGGAGTGTCAGCAGGTTCTTCAGTTGGAGCAGCAAGCGCTATACTGCTTGGACTTGGTCCAGTTTTCATTTCTATGTTTTCCTTTTCTCTAGGTTTACTTACTGTGTTTTTAACCCTGCTTATCGCTAGGTTGTTTAAAAATGGGTCTCAAACTATTTTGTTAATTTCGGGGATATTAGTAGGCGGGCTAATGTCGGCAGTTTTAGCTTTTTTAAAATATTTTGCAGACCCACAAACTACCCTGGCTTCAATTGTCTACTGGGAAATGGGTAGTTTCGGAAATGCCTTGTATTCGCAAGTTTTAATAATGACAATAGTAGTTTTCGTTTGTGTGTCAGTTTTACTTTTAATCGCCTGGCGAATTAACATTGTTGCTCTCGGTGAGACTGAGGCCAAAACAAAGGGAATTAACTACCAAGTTTATAAACACGGTATTATAATTATTGCTACTTTGCTTACAGCAATCTCTGTTTGCTTTTCTGGTAAAATCGCCTGGGTAGGTCTTATTGTACCGCACATCACTAGACTATTTATTGGTAGAAACACCAAATACTCAATTCCGCTTTCCATAACTATTGGTGCTACTTTTATGGTAGTTTGTGACATTATCTCTCGTTCTTTTACAGACTCAGAAGTGCCTTTGAGCGCAACAACTTCACTGCTTAGCACACTAATTGTGGTTTTTATTTTAGTTTTCAAAAGGTTTAGACAAAAAAATGAATATTGAAATTAGTAATTTATCTTTTAAATACAAGAAACAAGAAATCAAAGAAACGGTTTCTAATGTAGATTTATTTTTCAAAGAAGGCACGATTAACGTACTTTTGGGTTTAAATGGTTCTGGTAAAACTACTTTACTTAAACTCCTTGCTGGGCTGCTTCAACCAATTAGTGGAAATATTTATTATGGAGAAAAAGATTTAAAATCCATAAAAATAGCAGAAAGAAGTAAGATATTTTCATATGTTCCACAACACATTAACCTATTTTCAGATGTTAAGATTTCTGACTACCTTTCTTTTAGTTTGGTAAACAAACTTGCGTTTTACAAATCACCAAATGAGAGCCTGGTTAAAAGAGTTAAAGAAATTGCAAAGGAACTTGGAATTGAGAAGTTATTAAATAAATGTCTTGGTGAGATTAGCGGTGGTGAAAAACAAAAAGTGTTAATAGCTGCTGCTTTGGTTCAAGATACACCAGTTATTATTCTAGATGAGCCTACTTCTGCGCTTGACTTAAAAAATCAAAATATGGTTTTAAGTATGTTAAAGAAAATTAAAGAAACAGGTAAAACCATCTTGCTTTCCATTCACAATCCAAACCACGCACTATTTTTAGATGCTAATGTTTCGTTAATCCAGGAAGGAAAAATTGTGGAAACCAGTACTGCTAAAGAAATAATTAAAATTGAGAAGTTAAGGAAAATCTATGGTGCTGATTTATGTAAATCAAGCGAACTTCAATACGATGAAATTAGTTTTAAATAAAATTAGATAAAGATGTAGGTATATTTGTAGTAATATAATTATTACAATAAATTTACATTTTAAAATTAGAAAATCCAGTAGAAGAGCGATTCTACTGGATTTTTATTTTAAGATATTAGGTAAAATATGCTACCTATTTAGTTTGTTTATATCTTGGGATTAAAGACATTTTAATCCAATATTGTAGTATTTGGATAATTTTAGTATTTTGAGTGAAATTGTTCACTATCAGTGAACAATTTTAGTATTTGCAAAATCCGTTGGTCTAAATGAAAAAAGTATCTTAGTTATGTAGCTTTTGTGTTTTTTCTGGCTTGTTTAATAATTCTTACAGTATACATTACGGCTCCTTATGTGAAACATTTTATTACTTTTGTTTCACATAAATTACACACTAAAGACTTAGCGTACTAAAATAAAACCCCGTAAAACGGGGTTTAAATACATTTGGTGACCGCTACGGGATTCGAACCCGTGGATGTATGCGTGAGGGGCATATGAGTTAACCGTTTCTCCAAGCGGCCATTAAAAACAGGTTTTTACCTGTTTTTAATTATATCAAAAACCTGAGAAATTCTTTGTTTAATTCTGACAGGCCCCATGTTTTTTTGAATTAAATAAAAGTTTGGAGTAGATTTTTTTAAGGCCAAAGCAACTCTTAAAACTTCGGCAACATCTGCAATCATTCCAATGTAGTTTTCAGAATTTGCTTTATATTCTTTTTTGTTAGCAGCGTATTTTAGTTTTAAAAATAGTGCTTTAAATGCCTCAAACCACTCAGTTTCAGATGCAAGGTTGACAATATCTGCGTTAGCCTCATATTGTTTTAAAATTTCTAAAACTTGAGCATCGGTAAGTTTCTCTGAAAATACTAAGTCTTTAGTTAAGTTAGCAGAATAAACAGAGTCATCCATAAATCCAATCAACGGGATAATTTCTGAAAAACTTGCGTAGTCTTTACGAGGTTTTTCAGTTTCTCTTTCAATTGAAATAATTTGTTTGAAGTATTCAGGGTCCTTAGAAATAAAGTCGTAAAGTTCTTTAGAGTATACTTTAGCCCAAGCAACTGATTCTTCGTAAAACTGCTTAGTTGAAAGGTTTCCAAGGTATTCTTTTGCGAAGTATTTGACTTTTTCAATGTCAAAAAGTGCTCCGTCTAAACTGATTTTTTCAAATGATAAGTTGAAATCAAAAATATATTTATCTGGGTTTTGAATTCGCCACTCTTCAAAATTAGAGTTAGCAATTGTTAACAAATATTCAAGAAAAGCAAGTGGTGGGTATCCTAGTTCAAGAAAGTAAGAAACTGCGGCCTCTGGGTCTTTTCGTTTAGAAAGTTTACGGCGTTGCCTATTTTCATCTATTTTCATAATCACAGGCAAATGTGCGTAGTCTGGACGGCTAAAACCAAGAGTATCAAAAAGTTGCAAGTGAATAGGTAGACTGCTTAGCCACTCTTCACCTCTAGTAATTGTAGTGGTGTGCATAAAGTGGTCATCTACTAAATGCGCAAAATGGTAAGTTGGCAGACCATCGTTTTTCATGATAACGATGTCTTGAATGTTTTCAGGAATTTCTAAGTCGCCGCGAATTAAATCGCGAACCATAACCTTTTTATTTGCGACACCGGGCGATTTAAAACGAATAACAAAGTCAGTGCCTGCCTTAATTTTGGCAATAGCTTCTTTGTCTGTAAGAAAACGGTCTCGTGCAAACTCACCATAATAACCAGGATTTTGTTTGTTTTTCTCTTGGACTTTTCTTAACTCGTTTAACTCGCTTTGTGTCATAAAACAAGGATAGGCTAAGTCTTTTTTAATCATTTCAGCAATTACTGAATCGTAAATTATTTTTCGCTTTGACTGAATATAAGGTGCGTATTCACCTGAATTTAAAAAAGATTCGTCTGGTTCAATGCCAAAGTCTTTAAGTTCTTTTAAAACTTGTTCACCAGTTCCAGCAATTTCTCTTTTAGTGTCAGTATCTTCTAGTCTGACGTAAAAAACACCATCGGTTTGCTTAGCAAAACGCCAAGAAATTAGCGATGCAAATAAACTGCCTGTGTGTAAAAAACCAGTTGGAGATGGAGCGAAGCGAGTCACTAATGCACCTGGTTTTAAGTTTCTTTTGGGAAACATTTTTTCAAGTTCAGCAATTGTGTACAATTTCTCGTCTTTAAATATTAACTTAACTAATTCTAATTTTTCCAGCATATTAAGTCTCCTTGCTAATTTATCAATATATTAAAAAAGAGGTATAAACCTCTTTTTTAAACTAAATTAACTTATCTAGATGCGCGTCTTGCTTTTTGACGATTTGCGCGTAGGCGTGCTTTGCGTTCTTCAGATGGTTTAACGTAAAATTCTTTTTTTCTAGCATCTGCGATAATTCCTGCTTTGGCAACATCGCGTTTGAAACGACGTAGTGCGTCTTCAAGAGTTTCTTTTTCTCTAACAACTATTTTAGCCAACTAAATCACCTCATTTCTGCTAAAAATACCTAATTAGTATAACACAATAGCGAAAACAAGACAATTGATTTAATTAGTTATTTTAAAGAGTTAATTGCTGCTTTGCGATCTGTTTGATTAAAAATAAAACTACCTGCTACCACAATATCCGCGCCTGCTTCTTTGATTTTTTCAATGTTTGTTGAATCAACTCCGCCATCTACTTCAATTTCAAAGTTAAGTTCGTGTTTTTCGCGATATGTTTTTAGTTCCTTAATTTTGCCAAGTGCACTTTCTATAAACTTTTGTCCACCAAAACCAGGTTCAACAGACATCACAAGAACTAAGTCAATTTCTTTAAGCAGTGTGTGAATTTCTTTAACCTCAGTTTTGGGTTTAATAGAAATTCCTACTCTTTTGCCAGTCTCTTTGATTTTAGCAATGGTTTTTAAAATATCGCTTTTAGCCTCAAAGTGAAAAGTAATATTGTAGGTATTGCTTAAATTAAACTTATCAATCCAAAAGTCAGGCCAGTCAACCATTAGGTGAATGTCTAGTGGAACATTGGTTGAACCGTTTGTAAGTTTAGTGATGTAAGGTCCAAAGGAAATGTTTGGCACAAAGTTTCCGTCCATTATGTCAATATGGAAACGGTCTGCGGTTTCAATTGATTTGAGTTCTTGTTTTAAATGCAAAAAATCGGCAGTTAAAATTGATGGGGCAACTTTCATTTTTATTTTAATCTCCTTTGTTTAATTTGAGCGTATATTTTTTGGTAGTTTAGATAACGGACACCAATAACTTTAGTTTCGTAAAGTTCAACCACCTTGCAGTCTTTTGCCTGAATGTTTAAATGCAAGCATTTATTTTTAAACTTGCAATCTTGACTAAATAAATTAAAATCAGGGTAGTATTTTTTTAACTCGGTTTCTAAAATTATTCCTGAGTTAAGTAAAGAAAATCCAGGAGTGTCGCCAATGTATCCTTGCATATAACTAAAAAGTTCTGAGTTTCTGGTTGTATGTTTACCTCGGCCAAGTGCTTTTGAAGTTTCACCAGTTTTTTGATTAATTTCAGGAATCAAGTTATTTAAAAAAGAAGATTTACCCACTCCAGTTTGGCCAGTTAGTATAGTGACTTTATTCTTAAAAATGTCAAAGTTGTCAAAACTAAAATTGTTGTTGTCCACTGTGAAAACTTTTAAGTCAAGATACTTTTTGTAGTACTGAAGGTCTGTTAATACTTTTTTAGTTTTTGAGTTATCTATTTCAATTTTGGTTAAAACCAAAATTGGCTTAATTTGTTTTCTTGCACAAATTAACAAAAAATTATCTAGAAGCATAAAAGAAAATTCAGGGTCAGCGACTGAAAACACTAAGATAAGTTGGTCAATATTTGCGCAGTCTGGTCTGACAAATTCATTTTTTCTCGGTTTGATTTTTTCAATTATATATTGACCTTGGAAATCTTTGAGTTCAACAATATCGCCGATTTTTGGAGTTTGTTTTAAAAACTGAATTTCTTTCTTATCCGATAAATTTAAGAAATTTGTTTTAACAGAATTGGTTTTTACAAATCTGTTTTTACCAGCAACGATAGCATCAACAATTATATTTTCTTGGTTTAACAAGGCGACTTTATAAAATGAAGTATCTTTACGAATTACAAGTGCATCCATCTTTATGCTCGTGTTTTTTCAAGACTTCTGACCTTAACTGCCCACAGGCAGCGTTAATGTCGTGGCCTTGTTCTTTTCTTAAAATTGCATCCATATCTGCATTTTTAAGAACATTAAAGAAGGCTTTTTGGCGTTCTGGAGTTGAGCGCTTATAAGCAACCTCTTTAACTTCGTTGTAAGGAATTAAGTTAATGTATACGTTTCTTGATTTAAATAATTTAACTAGTTCTTTAGCGCACTCTACAGTGTCTGTCAGTTCATTGATTAAAATATACTCAATTGTAACACGACGATTGGTCTTTACTAAGTAGTAATCTAGAGCCTCGATTAACTTAGATATGGGAAAAATCGTGTTTATTTTCATAATCTGACTTCTAAGGTCATCAAACGGAGCGTGGAAAGAAAGCGCTAGGTTAACTTGCAGATTACGGTCAGCAAATGATTTGATTTTCGGAACTAAACCAGATGTTGAGACAGTTATTCTGCGTTGACCAATATTTAGACCTTTTGGATAGTTTAAGATATCAATGAAAGTCATCACATTTGCGAAATTATCAAAAGGTTCGCCAATCCCCATAATTACGACTGAGTTTATTTTACATTGTTTAATTTCTTGAGTTTTCATAACTTGACCAACAATCTCTGCGGTAGTCAAATCGCGTTTTTTCTTAAGTATCCCGCTTGCGCAGAAACTGCAACCGATTGAACAGCCAACCTGAGTAGTTACACACAGCGAAAGTCCGTAATCGTGGTGCATCAAAACACACTCAATTAAAGCGCCATCTGAAAGAGCATATAGAAACTTTTCTGTGCCATCTTTTGATTTGTTTTGAATTACTAAGGTAGGTAATGTTATTTCAAAGTTCTCACCCAAAAAAGAAATGAAGTTTTTTGAAAGATTTCTCATCTCTTGAAAAGACTTTTTTTCTTTTGCATACAGCCAGTTAAAAATTTGTTCTGCTTTAAATTTTTTAAATCCTTTATCTACCAGATAATCTGTTAACTGGGCGAAATTGTAGGAATATATTTGTTCTTTCAACGTAGTGTTACCTTCAGCTCAAAAGCCAGGCGGTTTAAAATTGACTTAATAGTTTTTTCAATATCTTGCATCTCAATTTGTTTTTCGGTATTTTCAAACACTAAGTGAAAAGCATATGAAACAAGGTTAGGAGTTTCGGGATTTTTAAAGATATCAAATAAGGTGATTTCTTTTAAGGTTTTGCGTGCGGTTTGTTTAATTAAGGTAACTATTTTTTGATAAGAAGTGTCAACACTTGCAACTAGCGCCAAGTCTCTTTCAACCCTAGGGAAAGCAGAAATGCGTTCATATTTTGGAGTTTCTTTAGTTAGTTTAAGTAATTCTAAGTTTAAATTAAACGCTATAGTTTTCTTTTTATTAAACTCAATTTCACCAATATATCCAATAATTTTGTCTTGATATAAAATATTTGCCTGTCTGTAAGGATGAAAGAACTCATAAGTTGAAATTGCGTAACTAGGCGAAATACTAAAATTATAAAGCAGTTTATTTAAGAGAGTTTTAACTAAGTAAAAGTCAACTTTCTTGTTTTCTTCTACTAAATTAGAGTACGCAAAATTACTGCTAATAATTGCTGCACAGTGAAGTTCTTCTGTGAACCCATTAAAAATTTTGCCAACTTCAAAGATGTTAAAATTATCAACTTTGCGGTTTAAATTATATTGAAAACTTTTTTTAAGTCCTGCAAGTAAGTTAGTGCGCATTACTAAATGGTTTTCAGTAATTGGATTTCTAACTTTAACTTTTCCAGAAACTAAAGAAAATTCTGAATCTTCTTTTTCAGAAAGTAGAGTATAGTTAATGTTTTCCAAAAAACCAAGTGGAACTAATTCTTGTCTAATTTTTTCAGCAACTTTGAAGTTAATGTGTTGATTTGCCACGCCTAGTTGAGTAAGAGGTTTTGGTTTAATTGAGTTCAGACCGCTAACTCTAATGACATTGTCAATCGCGTCTAACTCTGTTTCTTTTTCAAAAATATGTGGTCTTTGAGAAAGAGTGTATAAATTGTCTTCAAGAGCCTTAATAGGCGAATATCCAAGTTTTGATATAGTTTCAATAACCTCTTTTTCTTTATATGTATGCCCACTTATTTTCTTTAATTTTTTAAAGTTAAATTCAAAAGTGTGTTTTGGTGATTTAGTAATACCTGAGTATAATTGGTTAGAAATTTCGGCATCTGCGTATTTTTTAAGCAACTCGATTAAAAGAAGATATCCCTTTTGAAATAATTCAAATGATACACCTTTTGAAAAACGGTCTGATGCTTCTGTTTTTAAACTTAAACGCTTTTGAGTTTCAAATACAGCGGTGTTTAAAAAAATCGCATTTTCAATAATTACATCAGTTGTGTGCTCAGTGATTTTACTGTCTTCAGAGCCGATAATTCCTGCAAGTGCGATGGTTTTATTGCTGTCTTTAATAACTAAGTCTCTAGCGTTAAGTTCATATTTGTTTCCATCAAGTGCAGTAAAGGTTTCTAGTTTTGAAAGAGCCTCAACTGAAACTTTATTTCCAATAACGCACTTTGCGTCAAAAATATGGTTAGGAGTACCAAGTAGATACATCACATAATTAGATATATCTACAATATTGTTTTTAGGTTCAATTCCTTGTTTGATTAACTCTGCCTGAATAAACCAAGGAGATGGTTTAACCACTACTTTAGCCTGAGTAAGCGCGTAGGCAGGCGCTAAAGTATTGTCTACATTGATTTCGTATTGGTTTTTAAAATCTGATTTTATGCTTTCTGGAGTTTTAAAAATAAAGTTATTTCCAGTAACTGCAGAAAGGTCTTTTGCAAATCCATAGTAAGAAAGCAGGTCACCTCTGTCAGGAGTCAGTTCTAAGTTATAAACATTGTCTGCGAACATTAAAGCATTGGCCGCACATTCTCCTGGTTTGACAATATTAGTAAACACGTATATACCGTCTTTATATTCATTTGGAATATTTTTCAGACCAAGTTCGCTAAGAGAACAAATCATACCATTAGACTGAACACCACGAACTTTTGCTGCTTTGATTTGAAAATCACCAGGAAGTGTAGTGCCTACTTTGGCAACAATGACATTTTGTCCTTTTGCAATATTTTTAGCACCACAAACTATGTCTAAAACTTCAGTTCCAACATCTACTGTGGTAATGTGTAGATGATCAGAATCAGGATGAGCTTCGCATGTCAAAACATGACCACATACCAAAGTAGGCTGAGCAAGCGAACTTATAACTTGTTCTGCCTCACAAATATAGCCATTAATTATTTTGCCAAGGTCTTGGCTTTTTTTGACTTCTATGAATTTACTTAATGTATGTTCAGATATTTTCATATGCTTTTTACCTATCTGTCAAAACTGGCGTAGAAAACGCACATCATTTTGATAAAACTCGCGAATTTCATCAATTTCGTATTTAATCATCGCTAAACGTTCAATACCAAAGCCAAATGCAAAACCTTGTACTTTTTCAGGGTCATAGCCAGCCATTTTTAAGACATTAGGGTGAACCATACCAGCACCTGCAACTTCAATAAAGCCAACTGTGCCATTTTTAAAATGGTGAAGCACATCTATTTCAACAGATGGTTTGGTGAAAGGAAAATAAGAAGGGCGAATTCTTAGTTCAACTTCTCTTTCAAAAACGAATGCTAAGAAATCTTTTAAGGTTTGAATTAAATTAGCGAAGTTAACTTTTTTGCCAATTACTAAACCTTCTAATTGCATAAACTGATGCGAATGCACAGCATCGTCGTCATCTCTACGATAGACTTTACCAGTTGAAATGATTTTAATCGGTTTACCCTGTTTTTCTAGCATTGTTCTTGCTTGAACTGGTGAGGTATGTGTGCGAAGTAGCTTATCTGCATCAATATAAAATGTATCTTTTTCATTTCTAGCAGGATGTGATTTTGGAATGTTCATCATTTCAAAGTTATAAAGTTCAGTTTCAATTTCAGGACCTTCTACAATTTCAAAACCATGTGCTAAAAAGTGAGATTTGAAGTTTTCAATAATAGCATTTAGTGGGTGCACGGCACCGCGTGAAAACTGATGAGTGTCTAACTCAATATCAATTTTTTCACTAAACTGTTTAGTCAGTTTAGCCTCTTTTTCCAAAATGGATTTTTTTGAATTGCAAAGTTCTTGTAATTCAACTTTATAGGCATTAATTAGTTGACCGTATTCTTTCTTTTTTTCAGGTTCAACTGACTTTAAAGTTTGCATAATTTGTTGAAACTCTGAGTCTTTACCAAAGTATTGGCGCCAAATATCTTCAATTTCTGTAGGGTTAGCAACCAAGCTTAATTTTTCTGTTAATTTTTGTTTTAATTCTTGAAGTTTTTGCTGCATTTTTCTACCTCTATTTAATAATTATAACCTTTTTAAGGCTATTTTTTGAAGGTAATTTGTGGTTTTTAAACAATAGATGCAAAAATAATAAAATGTTTAAAAAATAACTTTAGCGCATATAATATTATTGGTCTAAAATTATGGAAAAAAACGCAATTAAACTAGAATTTAATAAAATAATTGAAAAAGTGGCGAGAAACGCTGTATCAAAATCTGTTAAAGAACAAATTTTGACAATGCCGTTTTTACAAAGCAATAAAGATATTGAAAAAGAAATTTTAAAAAACACAGAAGCAACTAACGCCTTAAAAGAATTTGGTGTAATTGATTTTGCTGAAAACTATGATTGTAAAAGTATTTTTTCTGGTCTTTTAAAACTAAGACCTTTGAATGTTAAAGACTTACTCCAACTAAAGTTTTTCTTTGAGACTACTAAAGTCGGTTTTAATTATTTTAATCAAACTAAGTCTAACTTTAATTACACTACACTAATTGAGTTTTTTGCTAAACTGTTTTTACCAACCAAAGAACTTAGTAAACTAAACGAGACAATTGATGAAAATGGAGAGTTTTTAGATTCAGCATCACTTAAATTGGGTAAAATTAGAAAAGAAATAAAAACTTTAAATGAAAACTCAAAGAAACGAATTGATGAACTAAAAAAAATCTACTCGCCTTTTTTAACTGATGAACAAGTTATTTATAAATCTGGTTTTTGGTGCCTAGTGGTTTCTGTAGTCTATAAAAGAAAGATTAAAGGAAATTTAGTAGATACTAGTAACTCAGGACAGTCTATTTATATTGAACCTGCAGAAATGCAGCAGTTTAGATTTAGACTAAGTGAACTACAAAATGAAGAAGAAAAAGAGAAAGAGAAAATCTTAAAGCAACTTATGGACTTTCTTTTAATTGACTTAAATAAATATATAGATGCTCAAAACGCACTTTTAAAACTGGACTATTACTTTGCCTGCGCTAAGTTCTTTGTTAAACAAAATTGTTGTACTCCAGTGATTTCAAAAGACAAGTCGCTTAAACTAATTGAAGCGAGACACCCGTTAATTGACGAAAACAAAGTAGTGCCAATTGACTTTTATATTTATCCAAACAAACCTCTAACTATCATTACAGGTCCAAATACTGGTGGAAAAACAGCGTCTATGAAAACTGTTGGTTTGTTTTCACTTATGTTAAAGGTAGGTTTCTTAATACCCGCTAAAGAAGCGATTTTACCAAATTATTGTAAGGTATTTGTAGACATTGGTGATGAGCAATCTCTAGAACAAAACCTGTCAACTTTTTCTTCTCACATGGTTAGACTAATTAGTTTTATAAGCGATGCAACTCAAGATTCGTTAGTGCTTTTAGACGAACCTGGCTCTGGTACAGATCCTTTAGAAGGTCAGGCTTTGGCTCTGGCTATTATTAAGCATTTGCTTTTAAAAAACTGCACTTTGATACTAACCACTCACTATCCAAAAGTTAAAATGCTTCAGTATTTAGAAAACTCAACAACTACAGGAGTGTCGGTTTGTTTTGATATTGACTCGCTTTCTCCGACTTACAAATTGTCGTTTAATTCAATTGGAAATTCAAATGCAATACTGATTGCAAAAAGACTTGGAATGAATGAAAAAGTACTAAAAGACGCCGAAGTGTATCTTTCAAATCAAGACAACAAATCAGAAGAATTGCTTACAAGTCTTGCTGCAAACATTGAAAAAAATGAACAATTAACTAAAGAACTACAAGAAAAAGAAACACTGTTAAATAGCCTTATAACGCAAAATATGGAGATTAAAGATAAACAAGAAAAAGAGTTTAGCACAAGAGTTGAAAGCGTACTTAAAGTAGAACTAAAGAAATGGGAAGACTCGGTCTCAGAAGTTGAAGCACTTATTAAAGAACTTAAAGATATCAAAGCTATCAATGTTAAAAAAATCTCTGAAATCAAACAAGGTATAAAAAGACCAGAAAACGAGTTTGACAGTAATGTAGAACTTAAAATTGGTGATTTAGTATATGTTGAGCCAATCTTTCAAGATGGCGTTATTAGGCGAATAAAGGATGATTTATATTTTTTAGATATTGAAGGCAACTTACTTAAATTTAAGAGAAACGATTTAAAATTAAGGTCCATTGTTAGCCCTAAAAAGCATACAATTAAACCAACAACTCTAAATAAAAAAACAGTCAGTGAACCTTTTTTTAGTCCTGCTAATTTCGAAATTGATCTGCGCGGAAAAAGAGCATATGAAGTTGAAAATATCTTAGCTAAAGAAATTGATAAACTAATTCTTGCTAATTTCACTCAAGCCAAAATTATTCATGGCTATGGAACTGGCGCTGTTAAAAATGCAGTTTACGACTACATTAAAAAACACCCTAAGATTAAAAGCCATCGCTTCGGCGGAGAGTTTGAAGGACAAATGGGTGTCACAATTATTTATCTAAAATAAAAAAATTATGCAGAGAAAAAGCCTTTAAGGTAAAACTTAAAGGCTTTTTAGTTTGGGTTCATAGTCAAGGTAATATTTTATTTAAACTTCTAACTTTTGTTTTCTAAACTCAACAATTTTTAGACCAACTACTGCCACAATAAAATACTTAATTAAATTAAATGGCAGATAAACTGAGACAAGTGTTTTTAAGTATTTTGCAATTGGCATTAAGTGGGTTGTATAGTAAGCTGGTTTACCTGAAATAAAAGTAGGAATAAAAAACAAGGCGTTTACTACCAATATTAAAACTGTCGGAATTAGTGTGTAGTTTAAAACCGATATTAAGTATTGCTTTTTCTTGTTTAACTTAAAGTCTAAATATACCGCTAAAATTAACGTAAGTGTGCAGTAAATTGCCACAAGTTCACCAAAAAATATAAACGGAAAGTTAGTAGCCGATGGATTGATTAGCCACCTTATTCCAGACCTTAAGATAGTCATTAAAACTACCAGCGGGACTTTAAACTCAAACATAGCATATAGTATGACTATTTCTGAAAAGTCTAGTTTAAGTGGTGGAAAAAGAGGTATTTTAAAATACCCCAAAATTATACTAAGTGCCAAAAACATTGCAAACTTAGTAAGTTCTCTGTTTTGATTTTTAGTTTGATTTTCTTTAAACATATTTAACTTCCTTTTAAGTCGTTCAAGGAAGTTAAAAATATTTTAGTTTGCTAATTTTAAAAAAAGCGAGTCATATGCGTATTTTTTTAAAAAGCGTAAATGTAAATGACTTACATTTTAGATTAAAATAAATGCCTTCCTATCTTTCATCCGGACTTTGACCGTTGGCACAGGAAACTATCCTGTTCTGCAGCAGTTTTAAACTGTCGCTCGTGGGCTTGGACCACCAGTTAAGAATTTCACTTGACCCTGATATTTTGGTTTTGTTAAATATTAAATGTAGTAAGTTTTTTGAATGTTTAGGCTATCGTCAAACTCAAAAACAAGCGGTTTGCCGGTAGGAAGCTCAACATTCATAATGTCTTCAGTTGAGACGTTGTTAATATATTTATAAAGTGCGCGAAGAGAGTTACCGTGAGCTGCGATAATTACTTTTTTGCCAGCAAGCAATGCTGGTTTAATATCGCTTTCCCAGTATTTAACAACACGGTCAACTGTGTCTAGTAAGTTTTCTGAAGCAGGTAGTTCTTTTGGATCTATTCCTTTTAGGTTCTCGTCAAAACGAGGATGGCGTGGATCGTTGAAATCTAGGGCAGGTGGACGCACTTCTGCGGAACGACGCCAAATTCTTACTTGTTCGTCTCCGTATTTTGCGGCTGTCTCTGCTTTGTTTAGGCCTTGAAGCGCTCCGTAGTGGCGTTCGTTTAATAGGTATGAACGTCTGATTTCAATGTCAGAAAGACCAAGTTGTTCTAAAACATAGGCAAGTGTGTTTTGCGCACGTTTTAAAGAAGAAGTGAAAGCAAGGTCAAAAATAAAGCCTTTTTCTTTTAGTAAAAGTCCTGCTGCTTTGGCTTCTTTTACTCCGTTTTCAGAAAGTTCAACATTTGTCCAACCAGTGAATTTATTGGCTAAATTCCATTCACTTTGGCCATGTCTAATTACTACTAATTTAATCATTTTATTCCTCCGTTAGTTGTGTTTAACTTGTTAATATTATATTAAAAATTTAGATAAAAATAAAAGTTTTTTGAATTATTTGTTGTTTTTAATGATTTCTTTTAAATATTTTTGAATTGCTTTAAAAGTGGGTTTGTGAGAAGAGGCATGGCCTCCAAGTTCAACCACGGTTAATTTAGAACCAGGGATTGCCTCGTGCACTAAATAAGCCTGTTTTAGTGGGCAGACCATGTCGTATCTGCCGTGGACTATATAGGTTGGAATGTGCGCGGCTTTGTGGATGTTTGCAAGAATATAGTTGTCGTCTTTACCAAATGTTTTATTGGCAAAAAAGAAAGCCTCCATTAAAGCAATTTGTCTCTCTGAGTTAGTTGCTTGTGTTGCCAAAAGTTCTGGTCTTTTGACCGGAAAAACTAAAGAAAGTTCGTAATTTGCCCATTTAAGTGATGCTCTGTCGCTAACTGTTTTGTCTAATGAAGTAATTTTTTTAAGGTACTCAGGTACGATATCTACAACTTTTTTAGTATCGCCAATTTCTGAGATAAACTCTTTGTATTCAGGCCAATAGAAGTTTTGGGCCCCTGAATACAACCAATCACAGTCTTCTTGTCTTGCCAAAAATATCCCGCGAATCAGCATTCCAGCAGTGTGTTCAGGGTATTTTATTGCGTAAGTTAGCGCAATTGTTGAGCCAAAACTGCCACCAAATAGCCAGATTTTGCTAAAGCCAAAGTGCTTGCGGATTTTTTCAATGTCGTCAATAATTTCAAAAATATCATTATCTTTGGTTTCCAAAAAAGGTTTAGAGCGGCCAACTCCGCGTTGGTCAAACAAAATATAGTGAAACTTACGTGGATTGAAAAAGTACTCAGCACTTTTTGAAAACCCGCCTCCTGGTCCACCGTGGATAAAAATTAAAGGAATTCCTGTTTTAGAGCCACGTTCCTCAAAGTAAAGTTCGTGTAGTTCAGAAACTCTTAAATAGCCAGATGAAAGTAATTTAGAGTGTTTATATTTCATATTTTTAACGCTCCTTTTGGATTTTTTGGCAAAAAAGGCCAAGGTAGGGTAGCCCAACCATAGCCTTTTTAAAAATGTTTTTTAGTTTAAATTAAATAACTAATTTACTTAGATTAAGCAATAATTTTAGTTACAGAACCAGCACCAACTGTGTGTCCACCTTCACGAATTGAGAACTTAGTTCCTTGTTCAAGCGCGATTGGGTGAATTAGTTCAACTGTAATTGTGGTGTTGTCGCCAGGCATTACAA
>CAUUIA010000013.1:0-15825 GCA_963545195.1 uncultured Acholeplasmataceae bacterium | reverse complement strand
TTTGAAATCATTAAAACCTACGAAGCAGGTATCGTCTTAACTGGTTCTGAAGTCAAGGCTCTTCGCGCCGGTAAAGTCACAATGACTGGCGCTTTTTGCGATATTACTAAACATTGTGAACTGTATTTGCGCGACATGAAAATTGGGTTTGTCCAAGAAAACCTTGCTAAGTTTCAACACAAAGAAACTAGCAGCCGTAAACTACTTTTGCATAAAGCCGAAATTATTCAAATTAAACAAAAAGTTTTTGAAAAAGGTCTAACTTTAATTCCTTTAAAAATCTACTTTAGTCAGGCTCTGGTAAAGGTAGAAATTGGGCTGTGTCGTGGTAAAAACTTAAGAGATAAAAGGCAAACCATTAAAGAACGCGATTTGAAACGTGAAAACGCTAAATTTAAACTAAAAGTTTAACAAAAGGTATCAAAATTATGAAAAAACTAACAGGCAACCAAATCAGACAAATGTGGCTGGATTTCTTTAAATCCAAAGACCACTATGTATATAAGTCAGTTTCGTTAATTCCAAAAAACGACAAGACTTTACTCTGGATTAACTCAGGTGTAGCATCGCTAAAACAATACTTTGACGGTACTATGATGCCGCCATATCCAAGAATTACTAGTTCCCAAAAATGTATCCGTACAAACGATATTGAAAATGTCGGACTAACTGCAAGACACCATACTTTTTTTGAGATGCTTGGTAACTTTTCTATCGGCAACTACTTTAAAAAAGAAGCAATTGCTTTTGCTTTTGAGTTAATGACTTCACCTAAATGGTTTGGTTTTGACTTAAATAAACTTTATTTTACATATTATCCTAAAGACCTTGAAACTAAAGAAATTTGGCTAAGTTTAGGCGTTTCTGAAAGCAAATTAGTGCCACTTGAATCAAATTTTTGGGAAATTGGCGAAGGACCTTGCGGGCCAAATACCGAAATAATTTATGACCGCGGAGAAAAATACGACCCACGTGGTGAAGTGGCTTTACGAAACGACTTAGAAACTGCTCGTTATGTTGAACTTTGGAATATAGTTTTTTCTTCTTTTAACGCAGAGACTGGCAAAAAACGCGAAGACTATAAACCTCTTCCGCATAAAAATATTGATACCGGCGCTGGATTTGAACGACTTTGCGCAATTATGCAAGATGTAGAGACAAACTACGACACCGACTTGTTTGCGACAATTATGCGAGCAATTGAAAAACAAACTAACCACAAATACCTAGGTCAAAAAGAGTTTAAAATCATTGCTGACCACTTAAAAACTGTGACTTTTGCAGTTTCAGATGGAGCCGTGGTTTCAAATGAAGGCAGAGGCTACGTGCTTAGAAGACTAATTCGTCGTGCTGTTAAAGCAGGGCGTAGACTTGACATGCAAAAACCTTTTATTTACCTGCTTGTGCCAAGTGTAATTGAGGCAATGGGTGAGTTTTATACTGACCTTAAAAATAGCGTTGCAGTTGTTCAAAACATTTTAAAACAAGAGGAAGAGAAGTTTTTAGAAACAATTGAAGCAGGTGAAAAAGAGTTTTTTAAACTTATTCAAATAAAAAAATCAATTTCTGGCGAAAGCGCTTTTAAGTTATACGACACCTACGGCTTCCCGTTTGAGTTAACTAAAGAGTATGCCGATGAAAACGGAGTTGAAGTTGACGAAAAAGGTTTTCATGAGTTTCTAGCCAAACAAAAAGAACTTTCTCGCTCCGCTCGCCAAAACTTTCAGTCAATGAAAGGACAAAACAAAGAGTTTTTAGAGTTTAGCGAAAAGTCTGAGTTTATAGGATACGAAAACTTATCGTCTGAATCTAGAGTAATCAAAGTTTTTAAAGAAGGGATTGTACTAGATAAAACTCCTTTCTTTGCCGAAACTGGTGGTCAGGTTTCTGACCTTGGAACTATTGAAAAAGCGGAAGTCAAAGGTATGCTTAGACTGCCGTTTGGTCAACACTTGCACATTGTTGAATCTCAGTTTAAAGAAGGTGAAGTTGTTAAATGCCAAGTTGACGAAGCACATCGCACACCTACTATGTATAACCACAGTGCAACTCACTTAATTCACAGAGCCTTGAAAGATGTGCTAGGTGAATACGTTAACCAAAGAGGTTCAAAAGTTTGTGCACCTTACTTGAGATTTGATTTCAACTGCTACAATTTTCCAAAAGACGAAGAACTTTTAAAAGTGGAAAAAATTGTTAAAGAAAAAATTAAAAAAGGTCTGAAAGTTAAGTATGAATACACTGACTACGACACTGCTTTAAAACACGGCGCAATCGCCTTGTTTGGCGAAAAATACGATAAGACCGTTAGAATGGTTTCAATGGAAAACTACTCTATTGAGTTATGCGGTGGTACTCACGTTAAAAATACAAATGAAATCAAAGACTTTGCAATTACACAAATTGAGTCAATTGGTTCTGGACTTTACCGTATTTTTGCGGTTTCTGGTGCAAACCTAAAGGCTAAAGTTGAAGAATATACTGCACATTACTTTAATGAAGCAAATGTTATTTTAAACAAAGTTAATGAACTAAACAATGTTTCGCTTAAATTAGAGTTTGCAAAAAAACCAGAAATTAAAGGTTCATATCAAGATATTTTAAATGCAAAAATGTACCTTCAAGAAATCAAAACACAAGCCTTAAAATATGAAAAACAAATTAGTGAAATTAACATTAAAAATGCTTTAAAATCGCTTAACAATGCGACTTCACAAAATTATATTTTTAAGTCAAAGATAGATTCAAAAATCGCAAAAGATGTGTTTATGCAGTATGTAAACACCCAAAAACTAAATAACTGTATCATGATAAACATAGATGGTGAAAAGGTTAATATTTTTGTTAAATCAAATACTCAAAAAGCCACTGACTACATTAAAAAAATCAACTATATTCTTAACTCAAAAGGTGGTGGTAGACCTGATTTTGCAACCGCTGGCGGTGGTGATTTAAGTAAAGTTGACTTAGTTTTAAAGGAGTTTGCCGCAAATGATTCTTGGAATTGATCTGGGCTCAAAAACTATGGGTCTCGCAATTTCTGAGTCTCATATAATTGCCAATAACTTAGAAACTTTTCGTTTCGAAAACGAAGACTACTCGCTTTGCATTGCTCATCTAGTTGAACTTAACACCAAATATAATTTTCAAGAAATCGTACTTGGCTACCCTAAACACATGAATGGAGATGTCGGAGTTCGCGCAAAAATTTCTGAAGACTTTAAGACCTTAATTGAAGAAGCACTGCCTGGTGTTAAAGTAATTTTAGAAGATGAACGCTTATCTACAAACGCCGTTTTTGGGGTTTTTAGACAAAGCAAAACTAATATAAAACAAAGAAAACAATTTAAAGATGAACTTTCTGCTGTCGTAATTTTACAAAAATATCTAGACCGTAGATCAAGTTTTTAAACCAAAAAAGGTGATTTTATGGAAAACGAAGAAAAAGTAATTTCTTTAAACGACAAGGTCATTGAATCCTTAAAAAAAGATAAATCCAGAGAAGTCAAAATATCTGTGGACGGAATGGACGAGACTTTTATCGTGATTTTTACAACTACTCGCGAGTTTGCAGGAGAAACTAGAAACTATGTGGCTCTGCTTGACAAAGAAGGAACTAACTTAATTTTTGCTAAGTACAACGAACTCACTAAAACTGATACTAACCTTGAGTTTAGCGGTAGTTTAACAGATATAGAAGATGTTGAAGAATATAGACAACTTACCGAAGTTTTCCTTGAATATATGTCTGATTTGGAGCATGAATAGTCTAGAGTTTAATTTAGTTAAAAACGACTGCATTTTTGCCCAGGTTCCAATTTTAAAAGACAGAGCAGTTTTATATATCAACGAATTGATAAAAAAACAAAACATTAAAAAAATTTTAGAAATTGGGACCGCATATGGTTTTAGTGCTCTTAGTTTTTTAAAAGAAAATAATAACTTAGAGATTACGACTATTGAAAAAAATCCAGATAGTTTTGCGAAAGCAAAACACAATTTTTTAATTTGTGGAGTTGAAAAACAAGTGACTCCGCTTTTAGCCGACGCAATTGATGTTGACTTTCAGGGCGAAGTTTTTGACCTTATTTTTATAGATGGCCCGAAAGCGCAATACTTAAAATATTTTGAAAAATTTCAAAACAACTTAAAAAAAGACGGGTTGATAATTTGCGACAATATTTCTTTTCATAAACTAAACCAGAACTCAGTTTCTAAAAACACAGCGCAACTTCTTAAAAAACTAGAGATTTTTAAAACCGAAATTCTAAAAAACAAATCTTTTAAATCTGAGTTTTTAGATATTGCAGACGGTCTTTTAGTGTCAAAAAAGTTATGAAATACTTAATATATCCACTTGACCTAACAAAATACGAAAATGTTGATGCTACGTTGGTTTTGAGAACTGAGTTTTCATATAAATGCTATCGCCGTTTTACAGTTGAAGAAATTAATTCTTATTTAAAAAACCACAAAGCCTTTATTGATCTCTCTTTTATGGCCTATGACCATGATTTTCCTGCGCTTAAAAATTATTTAAATAAACTTAAACATAAAGAAAACATTATTGGTTATATTGTTGCCGACATCGGCGTTGCTCAGTTTTTAAAAGAAGAAAACTTATTAAATAAGTGTGTATATAACCCAGAAACTTTAATTACTAACTGGCAAGAAGTTCAAACTATTGCCGAACTTGGTTTTTTTGGGGTATTTTTAGCCAAAGAAATTACTATTGAAAATATTTGCGAAATTAGTCAAAAAAATCCTGATTTTAATCTATTTTTCCAAGGACATGGTAGATTTTCTATGTTTCACTCAAAACGTCATTTACTTTCTATATACAACAAAAAATTTAAACACGACTTGGATTTAAAAAATAGGGCAGACTTGTTTTTAAAAGAAAAAAATAGGACAGAAAAATTAAATGTGCTTGAAGATAAATTCGGCACCTATTTATTTAGAGGTAAAACTACGCAGATGTTTAGTTATATTGCAAAACTAAAAACTTTTCTTAGTTATTTTGTGATAGACCCTTTATTTTTTTCAGATGAATACGCAATAGATGCACTTAGTCTTTATCAAAAGAATAACATCTTGGATACAGATATTGAACAATTTAAAGCAAAATACAGCGACTTGCAAGACACAGGTTTTGCAGAAACTAAAACGGTATATAAAAAATGAGTGAACTTTTAGCACCAGCAGGTGATATTGAAAAACTAAAATACGCACTTATCTACGGAGCAGATGCAGTTTTTATAGGTGGTCTTGAATTTTCGCTTCGTGCTCGTGCTTCTAACTTCACAATCCCTTTAATTAAAGAGGCGTGTGAATTTGCGCATTCTCTTGGCAAAAAAGTATATGTGACTGCCAATATTTTGCCACACAACGAAGACTTAGAAGGTTTGAAAAACTATTTACAAGAGTTAGAAATAGCGGGAGTTGACGCCATTATATGTGCATCTTTTGCCATTATTCAGGCTGCTCGTAAATACACTAATTTAGAAATACATCTGTCAACTCAACAAAGTGTTATCAACTCACGCACTATTTTATTTTGGAAAGAACTAGGTGTAAAAAGAATAGTTTTAGGCCGAGAACTTTCAATTAAAGAAATTAAAAATCTTGACAGACACGGTCTTGACATTGAGGTCTTTATCCATGGTGGAATGTGCATGAGCTATTCAGGTAGATGTTCACTTTCAAACACTTTTACCGGTAGAGACGCCAACCGCGGAGGTTGTGCGCACAGCTGTCGTTGGGAGTACTTTTTGTTTTCAGGTGAAGTACAACTTAAAGACGAACCTGTTTCTTTTTCAGCTATGGACTTAAATGCGGTGCCGCACATTAAAAGTTTAGTCTTAGCCGATGTGTCTTCACTTAAAATAGAAGGTAGGATGAAGTCTCTACACTACATTGCTACTGTTGTGAAAACTTATCGTCAAATGCTTAACGAAATTTATGAAACTAAAAAAATTAACTCAGTTAAAAAATATAGTCAAAAATTAAAGGCCGCCGAAAACAGACTAAGCGCAACTGGGCACTTAGATAATTTACCTGCTGAAACTAAGGTGCTTTTTGACCAAAACACCACTAAACCAAATCAAGCATTTTGTGGACTTTATTTAAATCAAGAAGTTAAAAAAGGTGTGTATTTATTTCAGCAAAGAAACTACTTTTCAGTTGGTGACAAAATTGAGTTAATGGCCCCATTAGGCAAAGAAAGAACATTTAAAGTTTTAAAATTATGGAATGAAAACTTTGAAGAAATCCAAACTGCAAACCATGCGATGAGTAAGGTTTACGTAAAACTAAATGCCAAAATAGAGCCATATTCTATGATTAGAAAAAAATGAGTGAAGATTCTTTTATCGTAACTAAGAAATTTGGAAAAGTTCTAATTAGATTTAATAAAAACATAAAAAGAAGTTACTTAACCTGCGAGGGAATACAACCAGTTTTAGTTTTTCCAAGCCCTTATTTGCATCAATATAATTTTCGTGAAATCGCCTTAAAAGGCGAAAAAATAGTAAATAACTCAAGAGTTCAAGGTGAGGTTTTTTACTATTTTCGCATATATAATAAAGAGGTTTCTCAAAAAAATAAAGCAATGGTTTTTGGCAAAATCTATGACTTTTTGCCAAGTGCAGCATTGCAAAAAAATGTGTTTGGTTTTGACGGAGAATCTACTTACTTTTTTAGTTCAAAATACAGAACCTTGCAAACTGCAAAAAAAGAGTTTTACACTAAACTCCTTAAAGACTTTCTTTTTAAATTTCTAAACCGTGCAAAAGATAAACTTACTGCTGTTGCAAATGACTATAGTTTTAAATTAGTTAAAGGCTACTATGGCAAGTGTAAACGCACTGTTAATGATAAGACTGAAATTATTTTAAATCCAATTTTAATTTGTTTTAAAGAAGAGTTTGCTATTGAAACTATTTTGCACGAACATGTGCATTTAACTCACCCAAATCACGGTAAGCACTTTAAGACAGCACTAAATAAACTTTCAATTTTGTTTTTAGGCGAAGCACAAAAATCAGCGGTTGTTTTTCCTTCGTTAGTATTTAGCGAAAGACTTTAAATTAGTATTCTAATTCTTTGGTTTTAAGAAACTCTATTTTAGTGATATTTAATTTATCAATTTCACTAAATCTATTGATTAGCAGACAAATTAGGGCAAATAAAATTGGTGTGAAAATTAAGGTTAAACCTAAGCGAAGCAATAGGCTTAAAAAAGCAAGTTTGCCAAAATAAAACCAAGTGGCAAAAGTGTTTATCAAAGTATAGCCAAGATATCCAAAAAAGGTTGCCAAAAAAATAGTTAATTTAGAAATTCTTTTAAAGCAAATAATTGAGTAAAGCAGTACCCAAAAATAAGTAGCAAATCCGTAGATAGGAAGATAACCAAGTGAATTTAAAAACCCAAACAAAAGGTCGTAAATTACGCCAGTAATTAGTGCATATGCTGGGCCGAAGGCAATCGCAACCACGGCTAAAGCAACGATAAAAAAAGGTACTCTAAACATACCAATTGGCACGATATATGAGTATAGAGAGTTAACTGCAACTGCGCTTGCAGTTAAAACAGCAGCAATTGTTAACTTAATTATTTCTAACTTATTTTTAGTGATTTGCATGTCTAAATTATATCTTTTTTTTCATATAAAAGCGAAGTTAAAAATCACTTATGTTGTATAATATTTATTAGTTAACAAGGAGAAAAAATGGCTAAAAAAAATGCATTAACTCAAGAAGGGTACGATAAATTAGTAAGTGAACTTAATGAACTTAAGTTTGTTAAACGCCCTAAAAACATTCAAGCAATTAAAGAAGCGCGCGCTCAAGGTGACTTGTCTGAGAACGCAGACTACGATGCTGCTAGAAATGAACAGGCGCAAATTGAACACAAAATTAAAGAACTAGAAAGCATTTTAAAAGACGCAGTTATTATTAAAAGTAACCGCGATGATATTTGCGTAATTGGCAATAAGGTTGAACTTAAATACCTACACAATAAAGCAGTTGAAAACATCCAACTAGTCGGTAGCCAAGAAACTGACCTTTTTAGTGGTAGTGTTTTAAAAATTTCTGTAGAAACTCCGCTGGGCCGTGCTATTCAAAATCACAAAGCAGGCGATAAAGTTTCTTTCAAGGTTTCTGAAAACAAAAGCCTTGATGTTGAAATTCTTAAAGTTTACCAATAATGTCAAAATACAGGTTTACTGCATATTTAAAAAGTATCTTTAACCTTCCTTTAGCAGAACTCAAAATTCAAGGTGTCGACACTTTGATTTTTGATTTAGACAACACTCTACTTTCTTATAAAGAAAACTCTTTTTCTAAAGAAACTTTTGATTTTTTTAAAAAATTAAGTGTTGATTTTAGATTGTATATTTTTAGCAATTCAGGCAAATCTAGACAACTTTTGAATGCCTTGCCTGCCACCAAAAGTTTTTTTAACTTAAAAAAACCTTTTACTAAAACTGGTAAAAAGATTTGCAGAACTGAACAAATAAAATGTCAAAACTCAGCGTTTATTGGCGACCAGTTGTTGACCGATGTTGTTTTTAGTAATAAAATGCAGTTTAAAGCGACATTTTTAGTCAAGTCTATAGATGGCACAAGCGAACGTTTTTTGACTAAAATTAATAGATTTAGAGAAAAAATTATTTTTGCTTTTATTCGTTTTTTTAAACCTAACTATTTTAAAAGAAACTTGCTTAGATATTATTTAAACACTAACTTTAAAGCAAAAGTTAAATATTTAAAACAAGCACTAAAAACTAAATTAGGTCAAGACAAAGAAAGATACTTGCATTCTCTGTCTACCGCTAAAATGTGCAGGCAACTCGCAAAACACTGGAAAATTGATGAAAAGCAGGCGTATCTTGCGGGTTTAATTCACGATTTTGCGAAACACGTTAGTGCAGGCGAGGCTCATAGTTTAGTTAAGTTTGTATATCCTGAATTTAAACAGACAAATAGTACTAATTTACTACATGGTCCAGTATCTGCTTATTTATTTTCGGAACTAATTGATTTATCTGAAGACCAATTAAACTCAGTATTTATGCACACAACTCCAACTCCGGAAATCTCTACGCTCGGCAAAATTCTTTTTATTTCAGATAAAGCAGAAATGAGGAGAACTTTTTCAGACCTTGGAGAAATCAGAAATGCAATGTGGCAAGACTTAAATAAAGCCTGTGTGCTGGTTTTTGAAGGGGTTTTCAGGAGTTTAAAATCCAGAGGCATTAAACCTGAGCAAATACAAATTGATACATACAATAAACTAAAACAAGAAATTAAATAATTTAAAAGGAGTAAAAATGGACTCACTTAGATTAAAAGAAATCAATCAAGACTTAAAAGATATTGATGTTAAAGATGTTAAATACTACAATTTTACAGGAATCCATCCACTTTTTGACATCGCAGTTATTGGAACTGCGACTGAACGCCAGGCTTTAGCCTTAGTTTCAAGAGTTAAAAGCTACCCTGAGTTTAAGTCAGTTGAAACTGGCTCTGGTTGGACTTTGATTGCCACTGAGCAAATTTGGATACACATTTTTACCAAAGAGGAAAGAGAAAGTCGTGGACTTGATGATGTCTACGCTCAATACGAGGAAACACTTTAATTATGATAAAGGCAATTAAAACTATTTTTATAATTTTTCATTTTGTTTTAATTGGTACAGTTATTTGGTTTATTTTAGTTAAAACTAAAGCGCTCGAATATAAACTACCTTTTAAACAAGACGAAATCCAAGCTGCTTACTACTACGATGAAGTCAAAGACCTAGATAAAGATGTATTTGCTGATTACATGCACATCAAACCAAAGCCAGAAAACCGTGTAGTTGCAAATAAAGACGACGATAAAATTAAGTTAAAGTTCATAATTAGCGCTGCTTTTAATTCAAATAATGTTATCTACAGGAAATTTCCTTTCTATAAGTCTCAGCCAAGTGGCACTAAAGAGGCTGTAGTTTTTGCCAAAAACAATTCTGAGTTTATAGTAATTACTAGAAAAGCAGTTTACGAAATTAGTGTAATTGGTGATAAACACACTAAAAAAATTACCAGAATTATGAATTTAGGTGAAACATTTAAAGAGATTTCAAACACTTTTGCTTATAAAATTACAAAAAATTAAAACCAAAACGCTTGGAAATCCAAGCGTTTTTAATTTGCTCAAAATAGTTTGTATTTTAATTTGCAAATGCAAATCATTTGCAAATTAAACTAATTTGGACTAAACTTAATATGTAAGTTATTTTTTTGAGAAAAAACATACTTACGAAAGGATAAATTATGAAAAAATTATTATTTTCTCTATTTGCTTTGGTTGCTTTATTTGCTTTAGGAAGTTGCCACGACAATAGCAAAAAACCTCACCATGACCATCATCATCATCACGGAAAAGTTATGCATTTTCACCATCTAAAAAGCGAATACAAAGTCGGTGATGAACTTAAAGTAGAAGCGCACAGCTTTAAAAAAGAAATTAAAGAATACAGATGGTATCTAAAACTAAAAGACGGAAAAACTGAAGAGTTTAAAGAAAGCACTAAAGACTTTACCTTGAAACTAGAAGAAAAACACATCGGTGCTGAACTACACGTTGAAGCCTTAGACGCTGCTAAAAAAGTTATAGATAAAGCACACAAAGCCCTTAACATTAAAGCAAAAGAAACTAAACAGGCTTATAACTTTGCTTTAAAACAAAATCTAATTTTTGCTTAATAATAAGCGTTAAAAATCAAAAAATCCAGTAATTTTGAGTTGTACTCCATTTACTGGATTTTTTTAATTTCATCAATAATTTTTACTAGTTCACTTTCATCGTTTAATCTACAGACCGCTTGTCTGAGTTCAGCTGAAATTTTAATATTTTTTAAATAAAAAAGAATAGCGCCACGCAGTAAAAGAAAGAAACGCCTTTGGTCTTTTTCTTGACTTTTAAGCAAAGTATAGTGCTTAAAAATAATTTCAGCGATAGAGGTTGGTGTTTTTAAATTAGGTGTTTTAGTTAAAATTTCTTTAAAAACTAAAGGATTTGCAAGTGCTTTTCTGCCAATCATTACAGCGTCTACCTTGCAGTACTCAAGCATTTTTGTAAAATCTGCTAAATTAGTGACATCTCCGTTTCCGATTACTGGAATAGAAACTGCTTCTTTGACTTTTTTAATTTCTGCAAGGTCAACAACACCTGAATATCCCTGTTCTTTTGTGCGGCCGTGCACTGAGATAAAAGAAACGCCTGAGTTTTCAAGAATTTTGGCAACTTCTTGGCCGTTTATAGTGTTTTTATCAAATCCTAGTCTGATTTTGGCAGAAACCGGCAGAGAAACTGCATTAACTACAGCCTCAGTAATCACTTTTAGTAAGGGTAAATCTTTAAGTAAATATGAACCTGAATGACCACGGTCAGAAATTTTGGGAGCAGGACAGCCAAAGTTAATATCAATAAAGTCAAAGCGGTAGTTTTTTTCAATAATTTTAGCAGCCTCTGCCATGATTTTTGGATCGTTTCCAAAAATTTGCACGCCTATGGGATGTTCAATTTCTTTAAACTCAAGCATCTGAAGTGTTTTTTCGTCACCATGCACTAAGGCATATGAAGAAATCATTTCAGTGTAAAGCAGACCAGCACCTGCTTCTTTACAAATTTGTCTAAATGCAGAGTAAGTGTAGCCAGCCATCGGGGCCAGTGCTAATTTGTTATGGAAGTTTAGTTTCTTAAAAATATCTTGCATTTTTTAAACTTATATCCTTTAGTTAAAATTTCGTTTGCAAACTCAAAATCAGCTTGATTTGCTTCTCTGATGCCTCTTAGTGGGTAGTTTAGACCTAAGTCTGTCCATTTTTTTGCGCCATGTGTGTGATATTTTAAAACTTCAATTGAGCAAACTGAAGAAAGTGAGTCTAAGAAATTACGCAGATTTTTAAGTTGAGTTTCGTATAAATTTATACCAGGAATTATTACCTGTCTGACTACTATATCTTTATTTTGTTCGTCTAAAAAACGGGCAAATGCGTAAACCGGTTCAAGCGGCCTGCCGGTTAACCACAAATGTTTTTTTGGATCAGAATGCTTTAAATCCAGCAAAACTAGGTCGATGTTTTTAAGAATTTTTGCGTATTTATCTTTTTCGCTTTCTTGATATAACCCGGCCGAAGTGTCAAGGCAAGTTTCAATTCCTTGATTTTTTGCAACACTAAATAACGCATCTAAAAACTCAAGTTGAAATAAAGGCTCACCGCCACTGACAGTTAATTTAGGAGTAATTCCGTAAAATAATTTATACTGATTGAACTTCTTTAAAATTTCTGAAACTGTGTAAGTTTCACCTGAATTTCTGCTCCAAGATGTGCGGTTGTGGCAGAACTTACAAGCCAGCGGACAACCTTGCAGAAACAAAACAAAACGGAGACCAGGTCCGTCAAAAGCACCAAACGGTTCAATTAAATGAACTCGACCTTTAACTTCAAGCAAGGTCTTATCTAGTGGCATGAATTGTTCTCGCAATTACCTCAAGTTTTTGTTGGTCAGTTAATTTAGAGAAGTTAACAGCATACCCAGATACCCTGATAGTTAAGTTTGGAAACTTCTCTAGGTCTTTATAGGCCTCAATTAGTTTTTCTCGGTTAAAAACATTGATATTTAAATGATATCCTTTGTTTTGAAAGTAGCCGTCTAAAATAGAAACTAAGTTAGCTTTTCTGACTTCCATAAAGTCAGGTAAATTACTTGAACCCAAAGACTCTGGAAGTAGTTGGAAAGTATTTGAAATTCCGTCTCTGGCAAACTCAAACGGAATTTTGGCAACTGAAAGTAGTGAGTTTAAAGCCCCAGTGTTATCACGACCATGCATAGGATTTGCGCCAGGTGCAAAAGGTACGCCTTTTTTGCGACCATCTGGAGTAGAACCAGTGTGCATACCATAGACTACATTTGAAGTAATTGTCAAAATAGACATCGTAGGTCTGGCGTTTAAGTAGGTAGGGTTAGCAGCAATTTCTTTCCAAAAATCTTTAACAACAGCAACTGCTAGTTCATCTGCTCTGTCGTCTGCGTTTCCGTATCTTGGCCAGTCACCAGTTGTTTTAAAGTCTGTAATTAAGCTAGTACTTTCGTCGTATATCGGCTCAACTCGCCCATATTTAATTGCAGAAAGAGAGTCTGCAACCACCGAAAGTCCAGCGATTCCAGTTGCAAAATTACGAGTAATTTCGTCGTCTAGTAGAGCCATTTGCATAGACTCATATGCGTATTTATCGTGCATATAATGAATGATGTTAAGGGCATTAACATACAGTTTTGCAACTTCTTTCATTGCCACTTTAAAGGCCTTGTAAACCGCTTTAAAATCAAATTTGCCGTCTTTTAATAATTCAGTTTTAGGAAGTGTTATAACCTGTTGTCCAGTCATTTCATCTCTTCCTTGGTTGAGTGCATAAAGCAGAGTTTTGGCTAGGTTAGCACGAGCTCCAAAAAACTGCATTTCTTTGCCAACTGCCATCGGCGAAACGCAACATGCAATTGCGTAGTCAGAGCCATGGCATTCAGATATAGAGTTATCGTTTTCATACTGAATAGCCGAAGTTTCAATTGACACTTTTGCACAATACTTCTTAAAGTCAAGAGGTAGTTTTTCAGACCAAAGCACAGTTAAGTTAGGCTCAGGATAAACTCCTAAGTTATAAAGAGTGTGTAGCATTCTAAAAGAAGTATTCGTTACAAAAGACTTAGTAGCACCGTTCATGCCAGCGATAGATTCGGTTACCCAAACAGGATCTCCTGAAAACACAGAATTATACTCAGGAGTGCGCGCAAATCTAACCATTCTTAACTTCAATACAAAGTTGTCAATCAACTCTTGGGCTTCAGACTCAGTTAGTCTGCCTTCTTGTTTGTCTTTTTCAATGTAGATGTCAAAAAAAGTAGATACTCTGCCCAAGGACATCGCTGCACCGTTTTGTTGTTTGATTGCTGCCAAATACGCAAAATAAGTCCATTGTACGGCTTCTTTTGCAGACTGAGCAGGCAGTGAAATGTCAAAGCCGTATAGTTTTGCCATTTGTTTTAAATCAGCAAGTGCTTTGATTTGCATCTCTAGGTTTTCAATTTTTTGAATGATTTCAGGGGTATAGGGAAACTCAAAACTTGCTTTGCTTTTTTGTTTTTCTAAAATTAGTCGGTCAACTCCGTAAAGTGCGACACGGCGGTAGTCGCCAATAATACGACCGCGCCCGTATCCATCTGGCAATCCAGTAATTACGTGGTTGTGTCTAGCGATTTTAATGTTTTCAGGATACACATCAAATACACCTTGATTGTGGGTTTTTCTGTATTTTGTAAAAATTTCTTCAGTGTCTTTATCTAGTTCATAACCATACGAAGACAAGGCTTTTTTAGCAATCTTAATTCCACCTTCTGCAAACAAAGCACGTTTTAAAGGTTTGTCGGTCTGCAGACCAACAATGCATTCTGGTGTTGTTTTGCTGTCTCCAAGTAAGTATCCAGGACCATATGCCAAAATATTTGAAGAGGTTTTGCATTCTGCGTCTAGAATTCCTTTTTTGGTTTCTTCGGTAAGAAGTTCGTTTAATTTTTCAACTTGTTTTAAGGTATTTTGAGTTGGACCGGCTAAAGTGAGTGTGAATTTTTTTGCTTCAGTGTAGTTAGCCTGAATAAAATCAGCAACATCAATTGTCTTTTTCCAACGGTTTCCTTTAAAATTTTCATAGTATCTCATAGCACAAATATTTTACCATTTAAAAATACAAAAAATTGTATATTTGCTTAGAGTTTTTAGGGTATTAAAGCAAATATTTTGATTAAAACTACTTGTTTTGTTGTTATAATGATGTTGTTAGTTATCTTTTTAAAAGATGCCACAAGGAGGTAATATGATAAATCCAAATTTAAAGAAAATTTCTAGAATTCAAACTCAAGAAGTACAAGACTATTCATTTGAAGAAAACGTTGTTCCGAAAACTACTTTTAAATCTCTCTTACTAAAAAGTTTATTTTTTGTTGGACTGCTTTCTGTTTTTGCTTTAGCTGTATTTTTCTTAGGCTATTATTTTATTTTTAGCAATACATCAGGTTTAACCTCAGATCAAAGAAAATCTAATTTACTTATCTTTTCAATAGTTTCGCTAAGTGCTTTTGGTTTGATGTTCTTGTTTTCGCTACTAGGTAACTTTGTGTCAATTGCCAGATTCTCAGTTTGGGTATACTCAATTGCGTCAGGTGTATTTATCGGCGCAATTACTTTAGTTTTTGAAATGATTTTAAGAGGCGTCGGTATAATTGCCCTTAGCGCAACTGCTTTTGTCTTTTTAACAGTCTTAGTTTTAAACTTGAGCAACTGGGTCAGAGGAACTCGCAAACTTTTCAAAGTCATGATGTTTTTAGGACTAACGGTGCTTTTAATGTCCTTAGTTAACTTAGTACTTTGGTTAGTTTTTAGAAAAACTGACAATCAACTTTACAGCAATACAACTTACCTTTGGTTGCAAATCGCGCTGAGCACTGTCTACATCTTATATTTAACAATAGTTTTGACCTTTAGCATTGAAGGGCTAAGAGAAGTTGCACAAAACGATGGTCTTGACAAAGGTTATTCTTATGTTGCGATTTTAGGATTGATTTCTACGCTTACTTGGATGTACATTGAGTTTTTAAAACTAGCAGTAATTATTGCGATGTTTTTTGCATCTAAAGCAACTGACTAATTGTATTTTTAAAAATATTTGGTTCTATAAACTTTTTAGGGGATTGCCCACAAGACCTTTAAGGAAATAAAA
>CAUUIA010000012.1:0-16037 GCA_963545195.1 uncultured Acholeplasmataceae bacterium | reverse complement strand
TATAAGTGTTCTAAAAACCCATTTAATAAACGCAATTTTAGGTAATTCATACCTTATTGAGTATTATTTAGGCGAACCTAAAAATAATGTTATCAACACGTTTGAAAGGTATACGGAGATATGATTTTAAAAATAGCTGGTTGTGATAAATTTATTAACTTTAAAAACAATTCTTTAAATATACTTTTTGTGCCTGAAGTTAACGAACTTTTTAACTTTATTTCTTTATTTAAAAAAGAGTTTGAAGAAGAAACCGAAGCCTTAACTTTTTTTGATAGCGATAAAAAACTGAAATTAGATTCAGAAGTTGACCTTCAAACTGATTTGTTTTCACTTACCTTAAATCAAAAGAAACTAATCACTTGGTTGCATAAAAAAATTTTAAAAGAAAACGCAAACTCAGAAACCATGTTTAACTTCAATAAAGTAAAAGAAACAATTTTAACCTGGTTAAAAGAACTCAAAGCTTCTACCTTAATTGATTTTGATTATTTTGAAGATATAGAAAACACAGATATTTTAAAACTAATGAAAGTACAATTTAAAGAAAAAGAAGAAACACTTTTTGATAGGTTTATAAATTATTTAGAGACTGTATTAGAGGTGAAAAAAGTAAAACTGCTTTTTGTTGGTTTTTTATTTACATATTTTTCTGAAGAGGAAATTATGCAAATCAAAAGTATTTGTGAGGAAAGCGAAATTACTTTAGTGTCTTTAGAAAAAGATAAACCTAAGTTTTTAAGTGAAAATATTAAGGTTATTAAATATTTCAATGGCGATGTTTTAGAGTAAATTATTTTACATCAAGGTTGTATAATTTATGTAGATAAGCACTCAATTTGTGCTTTTAGGATGTTGCACACAGGTTTGAGAGATGTGCAATTTCCGCCCCCTCTAAAACGATTATGAGTTTGGTAAAGTTTTTAAAACCGTTTGAGAGATGTGCAATTTCCGCCCCCTCTAAAACTGAGATGTCTAGAATTGAACTCATAGACTTGTTTGAGAGATGTGCAATTTCCGCCCCCTCTAAAACATTAAGTGCTTGACTGACAAGAGGACGTTTGTTTGAGAGATGTGCAATTTCCGCCCCCTCTAAAACGAACTCTAAAATAATGTCAAACCTTTCATAGTTTGAGAGATGTGCAATTTCCGCCCCCTCTAAAACAAACCATTTAAAAGTAATATTTTAAAGCGAATTTAATGTTTCGCAGATTTCATTTTTTTGTACTAAATAATAAAAAGGTACACCAATTAAATAAAGAACACAGCCTTCTCCTACAGCTACATAAATAAATGTTTCAAGAAAAGGTAGGCCTAAAATTAAATTAAGCATCACAGCCACTATAGCACTACCAACTATAGTCGGAGCGAGTAGAGCAATAAATATATTTTTCCTAAGTGCAAACATCAATATCAGGCAAATAACTGTGGCAAGTGTTCCAAAAATTACATCCCAAATCCCAAAAGGGCTAAACAAGTTAGCTGTAAAACATCCCAAGACTATACCTGGTGCTACTTTGAAGTTAATTAACACCAAGACCATTAAAATTTCGCTTATTCTAAACTGAATTTGTCCATAAGAAAAAGGTTCTAACAACACAGTTAGAACAAAATAAATAGCAGCAATTGCTGCGTTTACAGTTAAAAGTTTTAAATATTTTTTTTGTTTATTCATTTCCTGTTTTTATTTTGCTGGTGTTCTGGAATACAGCATTTTAAAGTTTTTAAAAAACTTACTGATTGACTTTTAAACTACACTTAGAGCAATACCCATAAACTGTGAGTTCATGACTTTTTGGAGTAAAGTTTTGCAGTTCTATCGCATCTTTAATTAAATTCAGAACTTTGCAGTCTATTTCTAACATGTTTTGACATTTTTCGCAAATCATGTAGTGGGTGTGTTTGTCTTTTTTTACAAAAAAATACGCAGTTTTTTCAAGCATAATGTGTTCAACTAACTTGTTTTGAGTAAGAAAATCGAGAGCACGATAAATTGTGGAGATATTAATGTCAAACTCCAAAAGTTTAGCGTAAATTTGCTCAACTGAAGCAGGTTTGGCAAGTTCTTTTAAAATATCGTAAACTAATTTTCTTTTCTTTGTAAACTGCATAAATCTTCCTTTTTTCTGAACTAATTATATCATTTTAAACCCTAAAATCAGCCTTAGAGTGCTATAATTAAAAAGTATATGTAGGGGGAAATATGAATAAAAAACCACAAATTATTTTTAGTAGACCAGAAATGCTTAAACTAAATATCGCTGCTCTTGCCAAAAGAGGTGTATCTGTTAAAGACATCGCTGAAATCGCTTATCTACAACAATCTAAATACATCAAAGACATTCCATTTGAACTTTGCACAGAATCTGTTGAAAAAATTCTTTCACTTAGAGACGTGTTTCACTTTGTGCAACTTGGAATTGCTATAGACATCGCCGCTGAAAAGAAGCAACTTGAAGGTCCAATTCAAGATATCATTGAACAAGACCTTGGACTTTTTGGAATTGACGAGACTTTTGCGCTTGACCTTTCTGGAATGTATGGAACCATTGGTAAAACCAACTTTGGTGACATTGACGTAAATAAACACGGACTTGTTAACCGTCTAAACGAAGACGGTAAAAAAGACGGAGTTTGCCACACTTTCCTTGACGATATCGTGGGCGCAATTGCTGCCACTGCTGCCGTTCGTGTTGCGCAAATCTTAACTGAAAACTCAGTACTTGCTCAACAAAAATAGTTTACATAAACTGTTTTTGTCTTTATTTTCAACTTGACACAACCCAAAAAATTTAAAAATTTAATTTCCAGTAGTTTCTCTAAACTATTTGGTTTTGAAAATAATGTTGTTATTACAGATGACTTAAATGTTTTAACTAGACGAAACACTGTAATTAAGAACATTATTTTTCTATTTAACCTATTTTTATTTTTGTTGATGTTAATCATTTCTGTCAGCAAGATAGGACTAGAAGGTCTAGACCCTAAAGTTGTGCAAAACCGCACAATTGTCAACTGGGCGATAACTGTTGCTACCTTTCCTTTCTTGTTTGTATTTAACTTTTTGTTAAAAAGAATGATTCAACCGCCAAAAAGTGAGTCAAACCAAAACAGAGATGTTGCTATCCATAAGCAAAAAATCGCTCAGTACTTTATCATTTCTTATTTATTTATCGCGGTGTCTTTGTTTTACTTGAAGGTTAACATCAGTCCACTGTTTTTTAGAAACGGTCTACACTACAATAAGTCTCTGGCCTTTGTAGTTTTAGAGACTTTCTCGTATTCTCTTTTTTATGTAGTTTTGACAATAATTTGTCTGTATCAAGACAGAAAAGCGTTTTCCTACAGTGCAGGGTTTCTGTTTGGTATTTTGACCATCATGCATATATTTGTAACAAACCGTTTCTATGCGTTTTCGTTTGCCAATTCCAAAGACCTGATAAACTCACTTGTAGACGTAATTTTAAGGTCGCTAGTCTTTATTTTGTACTCACTTGTATTAAGGGCCTTGACTATTATTTCTGAAACCATTCAACACGACCGAATTCACGAAAAAGTGCAACGTGCTCGCCTACAAAATGAGTTTATCTCACTGACTTCTGACTTATTTGGTGTCGTTTTAAACTCAGCCCTAACGGACACTTCTTACCTTGAGTTTTTAACCAAAATTGCCAATCGTCTGGGTGAACTAATGGGCCTATCTACTGCTAACTTAAATACTCTTGTTACTTATTGTCAGTATTTAGATAACCAAAGTAATTTCGCGACACTACTTGACCACGAGATTTTAAAAAATCTACCACAAAGTGAATTGACCGCCAAAGTTCAAAACGGAGCAGTGATTGCTAAGCGCATTCAACTTGCCAAAAAAGCCACAGAAATCGTTAGAACTTCCTTTGAATCTGGAATTTCTAAAACTTTTATTGAAAAACAAAATCAAATTCAAAACACCACAATTTCACAAATTATTTTAACTGCCGACATTTACTGTATTATGAGAATGTCTACAGCCTACAAGGTTGCCTATTCTCACAGCGAAACAATTGCGCGTTTTAAAGAAACTTTTCGTTTCTTTATACCAGAAGACATCTTTACTCGCTTTATTGATTTTCACACTCAGTTTGAAACTCTTTATAACGAGTAGCAAAATAAAAATAAATAAACAAAATACTACAAAGGAGATTTTAAAAAATGAGTTATTATTTTACCTCAGAATCTGTTTGCGAAGGACATCCTGATAAAATTGCCGATAAAATAGCGGACTACATCTTAGACTCTGTACTTAAAAAAGACCCAAATGCCAGATGCGCAGTTGAAGTTGCTTTAACTACAAACTTTTGCTTAATTTTTGGTGAGGTTACTGCTAGTCATAGATTTGACTACGCTGAACTTGCAAAAGCAGCAATTAAAGAAATTGGCTATTTAGATCCTGAGCTTCTGTTTTCAGCAGAAGAAATAGAGTACTTAGTTAAAATCAAAACCCAATCTCCAGATATCGCGCTTGGAGTTGATAAAGAAGACCAAGGCGCGGGCGACCAAGGTATCATGTTTGGCTACGCTGAAGACTCAACCCCTGAGTATTTACCGCCTTGTATTTACTACGCACACAAACTATCTCACCGACTTACCGAAGTTCGTAAACAAGGGATTGTCAAAGGCTTAAGACCAGACGGCAAAACCCAGGTTACCGCTAGGTTTTCAGACAGCGGTGAACTTAAAGAAATTACTGCGATTGTAGTCTCTGCACAACACGAGCCAGACGTTGACTTAAGCGAGTTAAAAAAACAGATTAACAAACACGTAATTAAGGCAATTATTCCTGCTTGTTTAATTACTCAAAACACTCAAATTTTTATCAATGCCACAGGAAGATTTGTAATTGGGGGACCACACGGAGACTCAGGATTAACTGGTCGCAAAATTATTGTAGACACCTATGGCGGAACCGCGCCACATGGTGGTGGTGCGTTTAGCGGCAAAGACCCTTCAAAAGTAGACCGCTCGGCTTCTTATATGGCCAGATACTTAGCTAAAAACATCGTAGCCGCAGGACTTGCGCACAGAGCCACTATTGAAATTTCTTACTGTATTGGAGTTGCCCAACCTACTTCTTTATTTGTTACTTTAGACGATGGCGCTAACAAAGCACTTGAACAAAAATTGTTTGAGTTTATCAAGGCCAACTTTGACCTTTCGCCAAAAGGAATCATTCAAAAATTAAACTTAAAACAACCACTTTACTCAAAAACCGCCATTTCTGGTCATTTTGGCAATCCTGAATTTCCTTGGGAACAACTAGATTCAGTGTCCTTGTTTCAAAAACTTTTATAAGCGATTTTAAATAGTTTGCATATTTAAAATAATTAAAATATAATTAACTTACTGCCCGCTTAGCTCAGTTTGGTTAGAGCATCTGACTCTTAATCAGAGGGTCTAGGGTTCGAGTCCCTAAGCGGGTACGGGTAAAAAAGATTTTTAAAATCGCTTAAGTTCGCTTAAGCGATTTTTTTTGAAGTAATTCAAATCAAAAGAGGTAAAAATGCAAGAAACTTTGCTTAAAAAACTCGCAAATGCTAAGCATTGCTTGGTGTGTGGAAGTAGACCAACAGACCTAAACTTAAAGATATATGAACTTAGCAACAAAACACTTTACTCAAGTTTTTCACCAACCGAATTTCACCAAAGTTACAGTGGAATTACCCATGGTGGTGCAATATCTGCGGTTTTAGATGAACTGGCATGTCGTGCGTACATTCCTTATTTTCCTGATAAACTCGCAATGACCGGCAGTTTAAAAGTTAAATTCTTAAAACCGATTTTTACAAATTCTCAGCACACCGCCTTGGCTAAAGTTCTAAAAATAAACGAAAAATATTTTTCTGCAAAGTCTGTGATTTTTAACGAAAAACAAGAAAAATGCGCAGAAGCAGAAGGTGTTTTTGTCTTTGTAGAGCCCCAAAAAATCAATACTGTTTCTAAAAACGGACACCAAATTGGTGAGCAAAGCACAACTGAGTTTAAAGAAAAAAACAGCGATGTTTTAATTTTTGACTTTTAGCCGTTCTAAATTGAAAATTATTTTTGAAAGTGTTATACTTATTTGGTAGATTTTATTAAGTGGTTACCTAATAAATTCTTGCCTGTACCCATAGCTCAACTGGATAGAGCATTTGACTACGGATCAAAAGGTTGGGAGTTCGAATCTTCTTGGGTACGCCATCTAATCGGGAAGTGGCTCAGCTTGGTAGAGCGCTTGGTTTGGGACCAAGATGTCGCAGGTTCAAATCCTGTCTTCCCGACCACTTGTAGGTGTAGTTTAGTGGTAAAACTCCAGCCTTCCAAGCTGGCTATGTGGGTTCGATTCCCATCACCTGCTCCATTTTTGCTCCTTTCTTTGAAAAACTCCGCAAGCGGAGTTTTTTTATTTTTTTAGTATATCGTGCACCGAAATTTAGACAAGAAGTCTTTTTAAAAACAATGTAAAAAATTAAGAAAAACAAATTAGTCTTGCTTTATTTGAACTTGGGCAAATGATATAATACTAGTTGATGAACACAGAGACAAAATATATTTATAAAATTGAAAATCCCCATGCTTTGGTCAATATTTTTGGCGCTAGCTACAAAAATTTAAAAGCAATTTCTGACTACTTTCAAAGAGAGTTTCTAGTCAGCAATGACGCAATTGTTACCAAGGCTTTTTTTGAGCAAGAAAAAGTAATTTTTACGCAAATGTTTAACTCGCTTTTTAAAGTTGGTTCTAACATCGTACTTTCCAAAAGAGACCTGGCGTATTGTGCTAATTTAGCTGAAAAAGACGACCTTGATAATTTTGAGAAACTGTATAAAAATACCAAACCAATTGGTTATACCGCTAAGGGTAAAAAGCTTTTTCCCAAAACTTACTCGCAACTGATTTACTTTGAGGCTTTAAATAAATATGATTTAGTTTTTTCAACCGGACCTGCTGGAACTGGAAAAACCTTTATAGCGGTTGCTTATGCTTTAAATGAACTTAAAGCAGAAAATGTTAAAAAAATTATAATTACCCGCCCTGTTGTAGAAGCCGGTGAAAACCTAGGGTTTTTACCTGGCGACTTAAAGGAAAAAATTGACCCTTACTTAACGCCGATTTACGATATTCTTTACGATATTTTAGGTCGCGAAAAAACTCTTTCTTATATTGAAAAAGGTTTGATTGAAATCGCACCACTTGCCTATATGCGTGGACGTACCTTAGAAGACGCAGTTGTGATTTTAGACGAGGCTCAAAACACCACTTGTTCTCAGATGAAAATGTTTTTAACCCGCCTTGGTTTTAACTCCAAAATGGCAATTACTGGCGATATTTCTCAAATTGACTTACCAACAAAAGTTCAGTCTGGCTTAGTTCAGGCTAAACAACTGCTTAGCGATATTTCAGATATCCGCTTTATTGAGTTTGAACCAATGGACGTCGTTAGACACCCGCTGGTCATGAAAATAGTTGACCGCTACGAAAAAAATGCGCGTTAATATCTTTTCTGAGTTAGGTACTCGCGAAATTAAAGCAGAGATTAAACTACTTACTCACTTATTTAAAACCATAGACGACACAAAAACCTTGCAAATAATTTTGGCAGATAACGCTTATCTGCATAACTTAAACAAACAATACAGAAATATAGACAGACCAACTGACGTCATTTCTTTTCCAGACGAAGTTGACGAACAAAGTTGTGGCGACATCTTTATTTCGCTTGATAAAGCCCTTGAACAGGCAAAAGAATACGAACATTCCTATGAACGCGAACTTTGTTTTTTGGCAGTGCATGGCTATTTACACGTCAAAGGCTATGACCACGAGACTAAAGAAGAAGAACAAGTTATGATGGATTTAACTGAAAAAATCCTTAAGTTTATCGGAATGGAAAGGAAGAAATATGACTGGCATAAATAAAGCACTTGACGCTATGAAAATGGCGTATTGCCCTTACTCAAATTTTCAAGTAGGCGCAGCCCTTGAACTTAAAAATGGTGAGTTTATTTTAGGTTTTAACATTGAAAATGGAGCCTACTCAATGTGCAATTGCGCTGAGCGAACTGCGCTTTTTTCTGCAATGTCTCAAGGTTTTCATAAAGACGACTTTAAAACTCTTTTTGTGGCAGCAAAAACTAATACACCTATTTCTCCATGTGGAGCCTGCAGACAAGTAATTGCCGAACTTTGCCCAAAAGACATGAAAGTAGTTTTAACTAACACTAACAAAGTCATCAAAGAAACTACTGTTTCTGAACTTCTGCCTTTTTCTTTTGACTTAGACAATGACCGACTTTAAAGCAGGTTCGGTGTGTATTGTTGGCGCTCCAAACACTGGTAAGTCTAGTTTACTTAACAACATTTTAGGCTACCGCGCGCAAGCGGTTTCTCCCAAACCAGAAACCACTAAAAAAGCGCTACTTGGAGTTAAGACTACTAAGACCTTCCAAATCGGGTTTGTAGACACGCCAGGTATTACTTTTAGGCCAACTACTCAACTAGAAACTCTCGTCACCAAAGAAGCCTACAGCGCAATTTACGGAAGCGATGTTTGTTATTTGCTGGTAGACCGAGTATATTCAGAGGCTTTTTTGCCTGTGCTTAAAGTCTTGAAAAGCGAAAAAATTCCGACAATTTTAGTGATTACTAAAGAAGACATACTAAAGAAAAACAAAATTCTTGAAATCATTTTGTCATTTCAAGCCGTGCACAGTTTTGCTGAGTTTATCCCAATTTCTAATGTAACTTTAAAAAACATAGATAAACTAATCGAACTCACTTTGCCTTACTTCAAGACAAGTGAGTTAATTTATCCAGCTGACTACAACAGTTCACAAACTTATAGCGAATACATCTTGTCGTTTGTCCACGAGCAACTGCTTAAACTATACGACAAAGAAATCCCTTACAAAGTAGCAGTTTCTCTAGAAGGCACTCAAGAACTCGGCACAAAAACTGTTTTTTTTGTCAAAATTGTGTGTCAAAAACCTGGCCAAAAAGCAATTTTAATTGGCAAAAACGGCTCGGCTATTAACCTACTTAAGAAGAATTTAGCGATGCAAGTCAGACAAGAACTTAAACAAAAAGTTGAGTTTGACATCGTGGTTTCAGTTAGTGAAAACATTGGGAAGTTAATGCTTAAAAACTGGAAGGATGAATAATTTATGGAAAAAAATGAAAAACAACTTACTTTTGAAGAAATAGTTACTTACTGTAAACAACAAGGCTTTGTCTATCAAGGCAGCGAGATTTACGGTGGACTTTCCAATACTTGGGATTTTGGACCACTAGGAGCACTGCTTAAACAAAACATTAAAGCAGCCTGGACTAAATACTTTATCCAAGCATTTCCTCGCAATCAACTACTTAACGGGCCAATTCTTTTAAACAACCTAGTTTGGCAAGCATCTGGACACGTCAAAAGTTTTTCAGACCCGTTAATTGAATGTAAGGCCTGCAACCAAAGATTTAGAGCAGACAAATTAGTTTTTGACTTCAACGGTTTTGATGTCGATGGCATGAAAACCAAAGAAATTGAGTCATATATTGCTGAACATAAAATTCCTTGCCAAAACTGTCAAAAAACCGAGTGGCTACCACTTCGTGCGTTTAATATGATGTTTGAAACTTACCAAGGGGTTGTCCAAAGCAGCACAGACAAAATTTATCTGCGTCCTGAAAACGCTCAAAACATTTTTATTCAGTTTAAAAATGTGCTTAGAACAACTCGCGCTAAGTTGCCATTTGGAATTGGCCAAATCGGAAAAGCTTTTCGTAACGAAATCACACCAGGTAACTTTATTTTTAGAACTCGTGAGTTTGAACAAATGGAACTTGAATACTTTGTCAAACCTGGCACTGAACTTGAAGTTTTTGCTTTCTTTAAAAAATACTGTATGCAGTTTTTAACAGACCTCGGAGTTAATCCCGCTGACTTAGTTTATTCAGATCATAAAAAAGAAGCCTTGGCATTTTACTCAAACGCCACTACTGACATTCAATACCACTTTCCGTGGGGGTTTGATGAACTTTGGGGAATTGCTTCTAGAACCGACTACGACCTTTCTCAACATCAGAAGTTTTCAGGTGAGGATTTGAGTTATTTAGATCCAGATGACAACTCTCGTTTTGTGCCATACTGCGTGGAGCCAAGTGTCGGAGTTGAGCGTTTGTTTTTTATGTTTATCACGAACGCCTTAAAAGAAGAAGAGGTGGAAGCCGGAGATGTTCGACAAGTTCTGAAAATCTCTCCGTTTTTAGCGCCATACAAAGCAGCAATCATTCCTTTAAACAAGGCAAAACACTCAGAACTAGCAGAATCCATTTACCGTCAAGTTGCAAAAGAGTTTGACTGTTATTTAGAAGAAAGTGGCGGGTCTGTTGGAAAGAAATACCGCCGACAAGATGCGATTGGTACTCCTTTTTGTATTACCGTGGACTTTGAAAGCGAAGATACTCAAACTGTGACAATTCGCGACCGTGATACCATGCAACAAGAGCGAATTTCTATCAAAGATATCAATCAATATCTGCTAAATAAAATTAAACTTTAGAAAATTGCGAACAAATCAAGACAACATCTTTACTAAAATTAACTCAGAAATCAATATTTTAGAGTTAGTTCAAGAACTAGGGATAGCGGTGACTCAAACCGGCAAGAACTTCAAAGCACTTTGTCCGTTTCACAATGACAGCAATCCCTCACTTTCTATTTCTGTTGAAAAAAACATCGCCTATTGCATGTCTTGCAAAACAGGTGGTGCTCCTTTTAGTTTTTATCAAAAATTCAAAAAATTGGACACAAAAGCCACTCTTGACTATTTTTCAAAAAGACTAAATTTAGGATATACATACAAACCGGACCCGCTTGAAAATGAATACACAGCTTGTGCAGAAGCTGCTAAGTTTATGCATATGCGTTTACTTAAAACTAACTCTGGGGCTGAGTATTTGACTTATTTAACTGAAAAACGCAGATTAACTCTAGAGACAATTGAGCACTTTCAAATTGGTGCTGCGCTTAACGATAACTTAATGTCGGAAACTTTGATTAAACAAGGAATCGCCACGCAAACTTTAAAAAACACTTCGCTTATTGGCACGCACGGTGAGCGTATTTATGATTTCTTTAAAAACCGTGTTATGTTTCCGCTTAAAAACGTAAGCGGTAAAATCGTTGGGTTTTCAGGTCGTGCTTTAACTGAATCTAAAGATAACCCAAAATACGTAAACTCACCAGACACTTTAGTATTTAAAAAAGAAGAAGTAATTTATCACTTGTCAGATGCACTAAATGAAAACCCTAAAAAAGAAGTAATTTTAGTTGAAGGTTTTTTTGACGTCATTGCGCTTTTTAACTCAGGACTTAAAAATGCTTGCGCGTCAATGGGAACTACTTTAACTGAGGCTAACTTAAAGTCGCTTGTTGAAAACGCAAAAAGTATAGTTTTAATGTATGACGGCGACTTACCTGGACAAAAGGCCGCCGAAAGCGTAGCCTTTAAGTTTTTAAGGTTTCCCAAAACCAATGTTTATATTGTAAATATTCCAAATAAACAAGATCCAGATGAGTATTTTCAGACCAACGGCAAAGCCGGAATTGATAGTCTGCTTAGCCAAAAACAAGATATCTTGACCTTCTTTTTTAACAAAATAGTAAGTCAAGTAGATAGTTCTGACATTACTTCTGTTATGCGTTTTAAAAATAACTTTAAAGAAGTTTTTAAATATGCAGACGAGACAGTTAAGAACTTGTTTATTGCCAAAACTAAAGAAAAACTCAACATAGATTTAAGTTTAAAAGAAGTCACTAAAGTCAAACCAACGCTTAAACCAGCAGTTAAACCAAAAGCTAACTCAGAAATTGAGAAACTAAGACAGGCGATGAACACACTAGTTTTACACTGCTTAAACTCAGAAATTGAAGAACACGCTATTGCTTTAATTAAAAGAGATATCCTTAGACACTTTGAGTTTCAAAGTTACAGTATTTTACTTTTTACGATTTTAACTCACTTAATTGAAAGTAAGTTATATGGAAAAAACAAAACAGCCACTCAAGTTAAGGTTTACTTTGAAACAGTAGAAGGCCTAAAGCCTGTAGAAAGACAAGAGATTTTAAATAAAATTAACACAGCAATTGAAACTGTTGAGAACAACGAAAGTACGGAGCCGGCAGCAATTACTGCAGACATTGTTAAAATTCTTGCACATATTAAAAAAATCCGGAAACTTATTGCTGCAACTACAAAAGAAGTTTCTACAACTTCAAGTAAAGTAGAAATTGACGCTTTTACTAAAGAAGCCAGCGAGATTTTAAATTAAAGAAATGAAAGAAACTAACAGACTAGAGTTTTTAGCCAGACTTGCTAAAGGCGCAAATGTTGTTTTAGACATAGGCTGCGATCACGGATATTTTTTAAAAATCTTGTTTGATAAATATAACTTAAAAAAAGGGATAGCCGTTGACAATAAAGTCTTGCCTCTTGAAAACGCCAAACGTAATTTAAAGGGCTACAATTGCGACTTTGTATTATCAAACGGTTTTGAAGAAGTTAGCGCTAATTTTGAGGTTTGTAATATCTCGGGAGTTGGAGGAATTACTGCGATTGAAATCCTTAAACTCGCAAAACCTGGAAAATATATAGTTTCTGTGCACTCAAAATTAGCAGAGCTTAAGCAATTTTTAAACGAAAAAGGCTTTTGGCTACTAGACGAATACATTGTTTTTGACAAAGGCGTATACTATTATGTTCTTGTTTTAAATTTAAGCAACGAGAAACCTGAAACTCCTTTTGACTGTTTTTACTCACCCTTTATTTTAAATAAAGAAGGATATGAATCCTACTTTCTTGAACTTAAAGAAAAGTGCATAAAAATCTTGAAGTTCAGACCAAATGACAAAAAAACTTTATTAGAACTTAAATACATTGACCTGTATTTGTCTAAACACCTAAAATAATTTTAATAAGAGAGGTTTAATATGAAAAAAATATTTTTATTTATCTTAACCCTATTAAGCATACTTAGTTTAAGTGCGTGCAAACTATATGACCCACGCTGGATAATTCCTGACAACAAAGAAACTCAAAGCGGCGGCGAAATAGATCAACTACAACGAAAAATTTTTGACTACTACAAACAAAACTACTACAAAGACATAGACGAACAGTTGTTTGATAGACTTAAATACGGTTCTCTTGAAAACTTTATGAGTTCAGTTTTAGACAGATATTCAAGAGTGTTTGTAAATTACCCTGAACTTTCAGGAAGTGAACCTTCACCATACGACCCAAAAGAAGAGGCTAGAGACGAAATCGGTGTTTCTTTTCAATACCAAGCGAAGTTTCCAAGATTGATTGTCAAAACTGTCTACAAGCAGTCAAGCGCTTTTGGTAAACTTTATCCAACTGACGAAATTCTTGGTGTAGTTAACTCAAAAAACAACGACGAAAAGTTGTATTTTGAACAGGCTCAAGACATTAGCGCAAGAATTGCTGTTGAAATGATTAGAACTCAAACTGATGAAAACAACGGCAAAGTTAAGTTAATTGTGCAAAGCAAAGACTCAAACGATGAGCGTATTGTTGAAGTTGAAAGAAGAAAAACTTACCACCGTTCAGTGGAAGAACTAAATACAACAGATCCAAAAACCGCGGTTATTAGAATTAGTGAGTTTAAAAAAGATATCACAGGTGACGCTTTTGTCTCTCTTTTAGATAAACTAGAAAAGTCTAAGTTAACTTCAAGCGACAGCACTTTAATTTTAGATTTAAGAAACAATCCAGGTGGTGAACTTGGCGCTCTTGAAACAATAGTTGGCGCACTTTTGCCAAAATCTGAAAATCCATATGCTAAGTTAGTTAATTCAAAAACTAAAGAAGAACACATCATTGAAGGTAAACTTGAAAGCAAAAAACCTTACAACATCAAAGTTTTGGTAAACCAAAACTCAGCATCTGCTGCCGAAGTTTTAGCTGCCTGCTTAAAATATGGTGGAGGCTACAAACTATACGGAACTGAAACTTTTGGTAAAAACATTTACCAAAGTTACTATGTGCTGCAACAAGCAACTTTTTCAAAACCACAAATTACCCTTTCTTGCACTCAAGGTTTTTGGCATTATTTCGACCGCACACAAAACAAATGGCAAACTTTGGATAAGGAAAACAACCCATTTGAAGTTGAAAAGTTACCTGACGAAAATGCCTACACTTTAAACGATAAACAAGACTTTTTCCTTGAGAAAGACATTAAAAAAGACACAGTTAACCAAGACGCTAAAGCCATTCAAAGATATCTATCTCTTCGCTATGCAGCCTTGCTTAAGGCAAACTCAGAGACTATGCGTACAGACGGATATATTGATGAAACCACTATTAAATACATCAAAAAATTCCAAGCAGACTCAGGTTTAACACCTTCTGAAACTGCTGATATAAACACTAGAAAAGCCCTTTATAAGGCGATGTCAACATACTATGACAATCCAGATACTGACTTTTTAGTTCAGTTTGCGAAAGCAAATTAAGGTGGGCACGGACATTGGAAATCCCACTTATTGAACTTAAAGACATCACGAAAAGTTTTGACAACCAAATAGTTTTGCGTGGTGTTTCTCTAAACATTAACGACAATGAATTTGTTACACTTCTTGGCCCTTCTGGATGCGGTAAAACCACTTTACTTAGAATCATTGGTGGTTTTGAAACCCCTGGTTCTGGCGATGTTTTGTTTTGTGGCAAAAGCATAGTTGATGTGCCTGCGCACAAAAGACAAACCAACACCGTATTTCAAAAATACGCACTTTTTCCGCACCTTAATGTTTTTGAAAACATCGCATTTCCACTTAGAATTAAAAACTACCGCTTTAGATTAAAAGAAGCGATTAAAAAACATTATCAAGAATACTTAGAAAAGTCTGAAAAAACCAAAGACAAAGCAGAGTTAAAAGAGCTAAAAAAGGCCTATAAAGCCAAAGTTTGGGCGCTAAAGCATCCAAACGCTAAAATTGATTTAGAAATTAAAGCACTAAAAAGAGCCGACAAAACTGAAGACAACTTAAAGAAAATTGCTGAACTTAAAAAGAAAAGAGTAACGGCTAAGTCAATTGAAGCGGAACTTGCTAAAAAAGTTTTAAGATACTTAAAATTAGTTGGTCTACAAGGCTTTGAAAACCGTGAAGTTTCTTCGCTTTCTGGTGGTCAACAACAGCGAGTTGCGATTGCTCGCGCCTTAATTAATGAACCAAAAGTTCTACTTCTTGACGAACCACTAGCGGCTCTTGACTTAAAAACTCGCCAAGAAATGCAATACGAACTAAAAGAAATGCAAAAAAACGCTGGAATTACTTTTATTTTCGTTACTCACGACCAAGAAGAAGCACTGACTATGTCTGACAAAATTGTTGTCATGAACAAAGGAGAAATTCAGCAAATCGGAACTCCTGTAGACATTTACAACGAACCTGTTAACCGCTTTGTTGCGCGTTTTATTGGTGAATCTAATATTATACCTGCTACCATGAAAGACGACTTTTTGGTTAGTTTTGACCACAAAGAACTAAAGTGCGTAGACTCAGGATTTTCAAAAAACCAAGCAGTTGAAGTTGTTCTTCGCCCAGAAGACATTGATATTGTAGAAAAAGGAACAGGTAAGTTTACTGGAGTCACAGACTCTGTAGCCTTTAAAGGTATATTTTACGAAATTGACGTGCAAACCAAAGACCGACTTTACACAATTCACACGACTGACTACGTACCTGTTGGCAAAGAAGTTGACATAGACTTCAATCCAGAAGACATCCACGTCATGGAAAAAGAAAATGAATAGAAAAATTTTAGACTCAAAAAGAGTCTTTAACTTTTCTTTGTTTTTACCTTACTTAGTTTTAATAGTTTTTTTAATTGTCATTCCTTTTATTTTAATGGTGCTCTATTCTTTTAAAGACAACGCTAGCACAGAGCGAATTAAGTTTACTTTTGAAAACTATACAAATATTTTCACCGACAAAACCGCAT
>CAUUIA010000011.1:0-16690 GCA_963545195.1 uncultured Acholeplasmataceae bacterium | reverse complement strand
GTTTATGAATTTTCGTTTTCAATTTTAAAAGAATACGCTGATAAAGTTAAAGACATTAAATTGCTTTTGGGTAATTCGGATTACAGTTACGAAAAAATAGAACAAAATAAAAGAGTAAACTTTGTTGTTAAAAGAAAAGAAAATGCACTTAATTTATGGCAGACTTACAGTCCATTTATTTTGATATTTGTAGATACTGAAGATGGTGTTAAAATAGCCAGACAAAGCGATTTACTGGTAAGTACCTTTGCCCAAATTCACAATCTTTTAAAGGTATCTGAGACAACTAAAATAGTTCACACTACGAGTGCAAAACTATGAAAAAAGCAGTACTAGTACTGCTTTTTGGCGTAGTAATCCTTGTCTATATATTTGGTGTTTATTCTTTTACTAGTCTACTTTTGAAGAACACAGAACGTCTTTATTTAATTAAAGAACAAAGAAGTTTGATATATCGCGCTAACGGAAATTTTAAAATTTATCTTTATACTGACTCTAAAACAACTAAAATCTCAATAAAGAATATCAAGTATTTTAGCCTAACTAGGCTAAATAGTAAGAATGAACTAACTCTAGAATTAAAAGAAATTAAGATGAGCAAAAGTTTCTTAAACCAGAAAAGAAACCTATTTAAAATCACATTAGAATTTTTTACTCCAAAACTGCTTGCAGATAATGAAGAGTTTACAACACTTCAAATCACCTTTATTACTAATCAAGTTTTAAACTTAGAACTTGGCAAATTTAAAATCGCACAAGCCGATAAGTTTGACTCGCAAGATGTACTTTTTAGTTTTAAAAAAATTCAAATTGAAAGGGATTTTTTTGAAACTGGCACTAATTTTGAAGTTAAGTTTTTGGCAGACTTTATCTCGGATACTGCTGATTTTTATTTTAGTTTATTTAATGATGATAAATACTCAGTTAGCAAAAACGACAAACAAGAAACTACTTTCTTTTTTACAAACTCAAAGTTAGCGATTCCTGTTTTAGAGCCAGTTATTATTGCTGTGGTTAAACTAGATAATGGCAAAAAAACCATATATCAAAACTGTTTAAAAAAAGATATCAGATGTGATTTTGAAGGTTATTTAGACTTTGAAAACATTAAAGATAAAGGTTGGGTAAATACTTATGAACTCTAATTTAAAAGAAGTATTTATGCTTAAAGATGTAGTAGTTCCTTATATTAAAAAACCTTACAATTTGGAAATTAAAGCAGGCGAAAAGGTCTTAATAATAGGTGAAAACGGTAGCGGAAAAACAACTTTAATTTATCTTTTAATAGGCTTTATTAAACCAAAATCTGGTGTTTTAAAAAAGACAGATAAACCGATTTCTTATCTTGCCGAAAAAGTAGGCCTGCCAAGAAATTTAAAAGCAGGTAAGTATCTTGAAATTATCGCAAAGACTAAAAAAGGCTATGTTAATAAAAAACACATAGACTTTTTAGAACTACCTTTAGATATAGAAATTAAAAACTTATCAAAAGGAAATAAACAAAAACTAGCCTTTTTAGCAACTCTTATCGGAGACTCAGAAGTTTTGATTTTAGACGAACCTCTTTCTGGATTTGATCCTGAGAAAAAGCAGAAAATTGTTGAAATTTTAAAACAAGAAACTAAAGACAAAACTGTGTTAATAATTTCACATAACCCAGAAGTTTTCAGTAGTTTTGTAACGAGAAAGATAACACTATGCTGAACTATATTTTTAAAACTTATTTTGACAAAAAAGCAAAGGTGTTAATATTTACTTCTATGCTAATATTTTTGCCACTTTTCTTTTTGGTTTACTCACCTAACTTCGCAGACAAAGATGTGTTTTTGAAACAAAACGAAAAAACCACTCAAATTTTTAGCGTCTATATTCAAATTCTAAAAATATTTCTAATTATCACAACAGGGCTTTTGACCATCAATCACGACGACCAACACATTAAACAACTCATACCTTTTGTTAAAAGAAAAGCAGTCTACACCGCAAAGTTAGTATTTTATTTTGCACTTATTTTTTTATACTCACTCTTTTTTATTTCGCTTTCCTTTATTTTCTTTGAGTTGTCTAAATATCCGGTTCTAACATACGGTCAGTTTAAAACTTTGCTGATAACACCGCTAGATAGTTTGTACCTTTTGCTCTTCATCTTGATTTTTGTCAAAAATAAAAAAAGGCAAGTGATTTTTATCATCCAAGCCTTTTTTATTATTTTTACAATTATTTCTAGTTTTTTAAAAGGTTACTTTACTTATCTTCTATTATTACTTCCGATTTCCGGAAGCAGTTTTGACACGGAACTTATGTATTTCTTTTACAAAATATTTTATTTATTTCTCTTAATTCTGCTCTATATTTTTAAGCAAAGCAGAGAGAAAATTTCGTTTCACTAATAAGCCTTGGCAAATAGTACTCTGTAATTTACTTTTTTGCCAGTTACTGGGCAAATTGTGAGTTCTGGTTTTTCTTTACTAATAACTCTCGCGGTCGCTGTTGTGTCTGATTTAATGATTTCTTCAGCAGATTTATTAATGTCAATAGAAACATAGCCACCTTTTTCAATCAAAGTTTTAAACTCAGCATAATTTTTAGCGTGGCGAATATTTGAGTTTAAGTGTTCAAGTGCACGTTCATACATTTCTTTGTGCATAACTTTAATTTCTGATTTTAAGAAACTACTTAGCTCTGAAATTAGAACTTTAGTTTTAGTGCGAGTATTTCTTTTAAAAACAATTACTGAGTTTTCTTTTAAGTCATTTGGGCCAAACTCAATTCTAAAAGGAATACCTTTCATTTCGCTTTCCGCAAACTTAAAGCCGTGAGATTTACCACTTTCATCAACTTCGTAACTTAATTTTGATTTTTTAATTGCTTTAATTACTAAATCAACTTGTGTTTTATCTAGTTTATCTGGAAGAACAGGTACCGCAACTACTTGAGTTGGCGCAAGATACGGTGGCAAAACTAGTCCGTCGTTGTCGCCGTGCACCATAATAACCGCACCAATTAACCTAGTAGTTACTCCCCAAGAAGTTTGAAAAGGTGCACAAAGTTTATTGTTTTTATCTTGGAAGTTCACGCCAAATGCTTTAGTAAAACCATCACCAAAATAATGCGAAGTTCCAGACTGCAAGGCTTTTCCGTCGTGCATTAGAGCCTCAATTGTATATGTTGCCTCTGCACCTGCAAACTTTTCTTTTTCGGTTTTTTTACCAGAGACAAAAGGAATAGCCAGCAAGTCTTTGCCGAGTTTCTCGTAAACTTTTAGCATTTTTTGAGTTTCATGTTTGGCTTCTTTTGCAGTTTCATGAACTGTGTGGCCTTCTTGCCACAAAAACTCACGACCTCGCAAAAACGGTTTAGTAGTCTTCTCCCAACGCACAACTGAACACCATTGGTTGTATTTAAGTGGCAAGTCTTTGTAGCTTTCAACAACACTTGCAAAGTGTGAAGTAAACAGAACTTCTGAAGTTGGGCGAACGATTAGATTTTCTTCCAAGGTTTTACTACCAGCAGTTGTAACGGTTGCAGTTTCTGGCGCAAATCCCACAATGTGGTCCTTTTCTTTTTGAAATAAACTTTCTGGAATTAACATCGGCATGTAGACATTGCTGTGCCCAGTTGCTTTAAAGTTTTCATTTAAAAACTCTTTGATTTTTTCCCAAATTGCGTAGCCATATGGACGGTAAATAATGAAGCCCTGAGTGTCTGAGTAAGACATTAACTTGGCCTCAACACAAAGGTCTTGGTACCATTTACCAAAATCTACATCCATATCGGTAATTTTTGAAACAAATTTTTTAGCCATTGTGTTCACCTGTTAATTTTACGATTCCTTTTTCAATTTTAATTAGATTTTTCTCAAGCATATAGTGCAAAATTTCTTTAAATCTACGATTAGAAACTTTAAACTCATTTTCAACCAGTTCAGCCGTAAGTTTATTTTTAATAGTTTGAGTCGGTTGTTTTTGAATGTAGGCAAGAATTTCTTTTGCTTTTAGATTAAAAATATCAATCTTGTTTAGTTCTTTTAATGTGCAGTTATAACCATTAAAGTTTCGCCTACGGATGACGACTGCCATTTCTTGACCTAATCTGACTTTTTCAATGATACATGACTTGTGTACAAACAACTTAACTAAGTTGGGAGTAAGTAAGTTAATTCCGTCTTTTCCGATGTTAATAACATGAGCGTTCACTATTTCCATTTCACTGAACTTATCTTCAGAAATTTTAATTGGAAAAACTATTTTTGCAACTAATCTTTTTTCAAAAAACTGTTTTACGTGAACATAGTCGCCAACTTGTGGCCAGATTTCTCTGTCTTCACCTAAAGTATCCTTAGAAAGTAGTAAGTGCTTAGCAACCCCATTATCCAAAAATACACCAAGTTCATCAACTCTACCAACCACTTTTAAGAAACCCATTTCACCGTTTTGAATGATTGGTTTTTTGACAGTCAAAGCAGGTCTTTTTTTACTATCTATAAAAAGATAGAGCTCAGCCTCATCACCTGGTTTGAAATCTGTGTGCTCACTTTCATTGAAATGCAGGAAATAAATTTCTTCGTCAAAAAAATTCTTCGCCATATAAGCGATGTCAGTTTTTTTAATTATTTCAAACTTATATACTTGACCAGGTGTTAACATTGATATCAAAATATTCCTTTTCAATCTTTTTCATTATATCACGCGCGTAAATTAAAAAAGCAACCCCGCACAGCGTAATACAGATTAAAAAGAAGTAAAAATAGTCGTGATTTTTTGTCAATTTTCCGGCAAAAATATTTAAAATAATAAACAAAACATTGACCAGAGAGTTAATAATTATGACCGAGAAATTAAAGTTATTTGGGGCAACAAGGCTAAATAGTAGTTTAAAGTAAACAAAGATAAATATCGCCATTGATACACTTCTAAGCAGAGTTACTGCAATTATTGCGTAAATATTGTCAGTAGAGATATAGACAAAAAACCTAAACAAGGTAAGTGCAACTGCAACTCCAAAAAGCAAGTAAGAGTCCACTTCTATAAAGTATCTAGCAAGCAGAAAAATAAAGATAGTTTCCACCACCACAAAACCAGTTAAAATTGCGCCATACCATGACTTATTGATTGAACCTACTACCGAAAAGTAGTCTGGTTGAAATTGATCAAAAACCTTAAATGTGCTCATAAATAAGACAAAAATAGTGGTAAATACCCAAAACTTTTTGTTTTTAAAAAGTAGTTTTAACTGAGTTTTTTCAGCAAATTTCGCGCTTTTGGTAAACTTTATTGGCTTAATTAAAAAGATTAAAACTCCAGCTAAAACAAACAAAGTAATTGCTGACAAAAAAGAAACTTTGAAACCAAAGTAATCTGCAACTAAACCACCAACTACACAAAGTAAGGCGTAGCCAATTGCGCCAAATATTCGGATATTTGCAAACTCATAGTCATTGTTTTCACAAAAACCACCTGCAAAAGAATCTAAAAGCAAGTAAATTGGTTGACTAAAAATAGCGATCGCCAAAGAAATCAAGGCCACAATGTAAATGTTTTTTGTAAAGAAAATAAAGGCTAAAATTGCTCCAGTTTCAAGTGCTGTCAACATCACAATTAAAAAGATATTTCTATTGATATTTTTTGCAAAATATGTCCAAAATGGGTTGATAAATATAGAAACCAGCGGAAAAATAATTAAAATATAGCTAATTTGGTCATTTTTGTAACCCAGACTTTGGAAATATAAAAACATAAATGGGTAAAGTAAAGCGTCTCCCATATAGCGAATTAAAAATGCTAAATCCAGTTTAATTATTTCTTTTTTTCTGTTCATTTACTTTCTTTAAAATGTCTTAAAAAGACGTCTAAATATTATATAATATACAGTATGCAGGCAACAATTTATTTTACTTTAGGCAAAGCGTTTGCCCCTGAAAATTTAATTTCATCTATCTTAATGATGTTATCCGGTGTGGCGCTGGGTTTCTTTTTGATGTTGCTTTTCTACATTTATGCATGTTTGATTGCAATAAATAAAAAAACTCGCGTTAAAAAAGCCAAAAAAGATATGCAAACCGATGTGCAAAGAGCAATTGTTGCGACTTTGCAACTCTATAAAACCGATAAAGTTGCTAAGAAAGAACAAGGCCAAATCGGGTTTGCCTACACTCTTTCAAAACAACTGGCCTATGACATTACCTCGCTTTACTTTCCAAAATCAAAAAAACCATATCTTGAGCTGACAATTGATGAAACTATTTTGTTTGCAAGTTATTTGGCTGCTAGAATTGATGAGATGATGTCGGCCAAAATTTTTAGTTTATTTAGAGGTTTGACTTTGAAGCGAATTGATCAGTTCAGGTCAGTAAAAAGCGAAATTGACGATTCCAAACTCGCCGGTGCCGCGCCACTTAAGGCTTACTCTAAAACCAGACTTTTTAATCCGCTTTATTGGATAAAAACTTTGACTTTTGATAAGTTGATTGATAAGATTTTTGACAAAATCGGCTACGAAATTATTAAAATTACCGGTGAGGAGACTTACAAAATTTACTCTAAAAAAATGTTTAATAACGATATGTTTTTTGAAACTGATAAAGAGTTTTTTGAAGAACTTTACAAGCAAGTTAATCAAAACGACGAAAAAGGAGCAAAATAATTATGTGTTTCTGGCGAAAAAAAGTTAAAAAACTAACTAAAAACCAACAATTTAAAAAATTCAAAATTCACCAATTTGCCCCGCTAAATGGACTTAGAGAAGCCGAGGAGTTTACGCCTTCTATAGTGGCGTCTCCTGGAACTGGTAGAAACGTTAAAAACATTTCAAATCCAAAGGCAATAGTTGGCGAAGGTTTTGATGCCTTGGAAAAATATGAGGCTTTCCGTAGTGTGGCTGACAAAAAAATGACACAAAACGAAATTATCGATAAATACGGAAACGCGTATTACGAGTTTAATAATATTTTGAGTATTCCGACAGACGGTCAAGAGCAAATTTATCAGGCTAGTCAAAGAAAACCAGAGAAAGCCAACACAGGCACCACAATTTCACCAATTTTTCGCAAGCAAAAATCTAGAACTAGTTTTGTAGAAGTGGTTGTAGAAGACCCCTCTAAACAACTTGATGAAGTCCACAGCGTAACATTTGAGCCAGAAACTTTCAAAAGTAGTGCTGAGTTTCAAGCAGCCGGAGTTGCAGACAGTCAAGTTAAAATCACTAAGGCTAAAACTCAGGAACCTGCTTACTTTCAAGAACAAAGCGCAGTTCAAACTAATTTTCGTGAGTTTCAAAAACCAAACGTTAGTGCAACTTCTGCAAACTCGGATGCCGATATTTTAAACTCAGTGCGTGGTTTTACTCAAACTGCAACTAAAAGTCCATCAATTGAACCTACTATCTCTAAAGAAGTTTCACCAATGCCAAGCGAAACCACAGTTCAAACAGAGACTTACTCACAAAGCCAACTAGCAAAACCAAAGGAAGGCGAATACTTTGTTCCGCTTAACTTATTTCACAAGTCTAATTTAAGTCTAAACGATAAACCAGACTGGTTGCTTGAACAAATTAAAATTATTGACAACACCATCGTTGAACTCGGGTTTACAGGTAAAGTTGTAAACTCAATTAAAGGACCAACTGTAACTAGATACGAAATTGAGCCAGACAGCAAAACTAATGTTAGCCGCTATAACTCACTAATTCACAACCTGCAAATGAATTTGTCTGTGACTTCTATTCGTATGCAAACTCCAATTCCAGGTAAACCTTACATTGGTGTTGAGGTGCCAAATATCAACCCAGAAATCGTAAATTACTCAAATGTAATTCGCGAAAATGAATTTAGAGCACCTGAAAACAAGCTAGTGGTTCCACTTGGTATCGACATTGACGGCAAAATCGTAAACCTAGATATTACAAAAATGCCACACGGCTTAATAGCCGGCGCTACTAACTCAGGTAAGTCAGTATGCGTAAACACCATTATTACTTCCTTAATTTTAAAAAACTCACCAGAAGAGTTAAAACTAATTTTAATAGACCCTAAAGTTGTTGAACTAAAACCTTACGAAGGTCTGCCACACTTACTTACCAAAGTAATTACCGACCCTAAGAAAGCAACAGCTGTTTTGAGTTGGGCAATTAGTGAAATGGATCGTCGTTTTAAAGTATTTTGGGACGAGGCTAAATGTAAAAACATCGAAAACTACAACGCACGCGTGGAAAACAAGACAGTTTTTGGCGACAAAATGCCCTATATTGTCATAGTCATTGAAGAGTTAGCTGAGCTGATTGTACAATACGGCCAAGAAGTTGAGGCAAAAATCCAAAGACTGACCCAAAAAGCCAGAGCCGCCGGAATTCACTTAATTGTGGCCACTCAGCGTCCAACTACTGATGTTGTAAAAGGCACAATTAAGGCAAATATTCCAACCAGAATTGGCTTTAAAGTCGCAACACACACAGATTCCTCTACTATAATTGACGAAACCGGCTGCGAACGTTTGCTTGGACGTGGTGATATGCTTTTCAAAGAACTAGACACGGTTGTTCGTCTGCAAGGCGCATATATTTCTGACGATGAGTTGTTTTCAGCCATTGACTACATTAAAACTAACTACGCCAGACAAGAGCCAGAAATTAGTTCAGATAAACTAGCAAGTAACTTTGGTACAAAACAAACTACCGAAATCGGTCCACTTTTTAAAGAAATTGCTAGGTTTGTCGTCAAAGAACAAAGTGCATCGATTAACGCCATTCAAAGAAATTTCGCAGTAGGTTTTAACGCTGCACAAAAATACGTCGCTGATTTTGTGCGTTTTGGAATTTGTGCACCAGCAGAAGGTCCAAATAAACCATCTAAAGTCCAAGTTAACTCAGTTAGACTTGAAGAAATTTTGAAAAACTTTTAATTTAACTTATGGAAATCAAACATACTCTGCCTAGCCCAATTCAAGCAACGCGTACACATAAACTATTTGCTTATACTAATTTAGTTACTCTTTTTGTGCTACCGCTTACCTTACTAACTTTATTTTTAATTAAACAAAATTATACCAATTCGCAATTTATAGTTGGTTTAGTTTTTTTAATTTTTTACTTGCCGTATTGCGCAAAAAATATTTACTTTCAAATTAAAGAAATTAAAAACAAAACTTACTTTAATACTTTAAACTTATCTAAGTATCAAAGAATAAGAAAAGCGTTTGAACCTGTTTCTGTGGCGATTGCTTTTCTAATTATCCTGTTGTCTATCATTTTATTTTCTTTAGTCAGAGTAGCAGGCACGTCAATGCGACCGACTTATGAAGACGGTCAGATAGTTGCCATTAAAACTTTTCGCATTAAGCCAGTTCGCGGCAAAGTTTATGTGCTTTCGGTAAAAGGCACAAACGGCAAAACCTTTAACGTAATTAAAAGAATCTACGCTTTGCCCGGAGACACTGTAGAAATATCTAATTTAGATTTAAAAGTGGAAAACAAACTTGTCACACCGCTTGATTTTACTAGGTTTAGCAACAAAGAAATCAGTAATATGCGAAAATATACTTTAAATAAAATAGAAGAATTGGGTAAATACCGAGTAAAGCCAAACACTTATTTATTTTTCGGCGATAACTTTAGAAATTCTCAAGACTCAAGATCAGGCACTTTATTTGTGCAAAAAATCATTGGCGAGGTGATTTAGTGGAAATCAACTGGTATCCCGGCCACATGGCAGTGGCTTTTCGCGAAATTGAAAAAATTCAGAAAAACATTGATATCTTAATTCACGTTCTGGATGCCAGAATGCCTTTTTCGTCAATCAATCCGAAAGTTATGGAAATATTTCAAAACAAACCAGTGGTTTTTTTGTTAAACAAAACAGATTTGGTAGAAAGTAAACATTTAGAAAAAACAATATCTACTTTAAAAGAAAAAGGCTACTTTTCTTTTAAAGTAAACGGACTGACTGGCTCTGGAATTAGTGGTCTTTATAACTTTATTAAAAAAACCGTAGCTCCATCTATTTTTGAAAAACGCGCAAAAAGAGGTATTTTAAATAATAAAATAACTGCGCTAATTGCAGGTACTCCAAATGTTGGCAAGTCTAGTTTAGTCAACCGTTTTTCTTTAAAAAAAGTGGCAAACGTAGAAAACAAAGCAGGTGTCACTAGACTAATTACGCTTTACCGACTAAACCCTGAGTTTGATTTATTTGACACCCCAGGCTTGCTTTGGCCAAAACTTGAACAAAACTCGGCTTTAAACTTAGCGCTACTTGGTTCTATTCCTAAAGAAATTTTGCCACTGGACGAGGTCTGTATCTACGCACTTAAATATATAACTAAATATTTCTCAGGTCTGATTAAAAACAAATATGGAGTTGATGAAAGTAAAAGCATAATTGAACTACTTGACTCACTTTGCCAAAAAACTGGAGCTGTTCTTAAAGGAAAAGAGCCTGATTACGAGCGAGTATACGTTTTTTTAATTAAAGATATCCAAAACGGTAAAATTGGCAAACTTTATTTTGATTTACCAAGCATTGAAGGTTGATTGTGTTATTATTTGTTTTAGAGGTTTTTAAATGAAAGACTTAATTATTGTTGAATCTCCAACTAAAGCAAAAACAATTTCTGGCTATTTAGCCGATAATTTTAATGTTCTTTCTTCAAAAGGGCACATCCGCGACTTAAAAATCGCGGGACCTGGTGGACTTGGCATTGACATTGAAAATAATTTTGAGCCACTTTACACCTTAATTACTAAGTCTAGAAAAATTGTTACTGACTTAAAAAAAGCAGCCAAAAGCGCCAAAGTTTATTTAGCATCTGACCCCGACCGAGAAGGGGAAAGTATTGCTTGGCATTTAGCTGAAGTCTTAGGTCTAGATAAACGCGAGCCAATTCGCATAGTTTTTAATGAAATCACAAAACAAGCGGTTAAAAAGGCTTTAGACGAACCTAGACAAATTGACATGAAACTAGTAGACTCACAAGAATCTAGACGCATGGTTGACCGAATTATCGGCTTTAAATTATCTAAACTTGCCAGACAAAAGATTGGCGGCAAGTCAGCCGGCCGTGTGCAGACTGTGGTCTTGAAACTAATTGTACTTCGTGAAAAAGAAATTAAAGCGTTTGTGCCTGAGACTTACTTTGACTTAAAATTAGTAGGAAAGGGCTTTGAGGCTCCTTATATTTCTGTTAAAAAACACGAAGTTACTAAAGAAATCAAAGAAAAAGTAGAGCGAGAAGCAACTCCACTTTATTTAGTTAAAGACATTCAAGAAAATGAAACTAAAACTTATCCAAAACCAGCACACACTACCTCTTCTTTTCAACAAGAAGTTGCAAATAAACTTGGTTGGTCTGCCAAAAAAGCCATGCAGGTTGCACAAAGCCTATACGAAGGTGTGGAAACAACTAATGGGCTGACTGGTTTAATTACCTACATGCGAACAGACTCAACCAGGGTGTCTGGGGCTTTTATTCAAGAGGCTAAAGACTACATTGTAAATACTTACGGCATTGATTATTTAGGAGTATATCCTGTTAAGAAAAATCAGGCTGCAGCGCAAGACGCACACGAAGCGATTCGCCCGGTTTCGGTTTACAACACCCCTCATGCCATGGCTAGTTTTTTAACGCTAGATCAACTTAAAATCTACACCCTAATTTACAACCGAGCACTGGCTGCTAATTTAGCTGCTGCTGTTTTTAAAAACAAAACTGTCACTTTGGCGAAAAACGGACATTTATTTCAAGCCCACGAAAGTGTGTGTCAGTTTAAAGGACACCGTATTTTGGACGAAAAAATTGAAGACAAAGTCTTGCCAATTTTTGAGTTAGGTCAAGAAATTGACGCAAAACTAGCAATTGAAGAAAAACAAACTCAGCCACCGGCTAGATACAACGAAGGTTCTTTGATTAAAAAAATGGAAGAACTGGGAATTGGCCGCCCTTCTACCTACGCCCAAATTATTGAAACTCTAAAAAGTCGAGTTTACATTAACGTAGAAAAACGCCAATTTATTCCAACCGACCTAGCCTTTGATTTAGTTTCTTCGTTTGATGAGTATTTTGTTAAACTAATGGACCCTACATACACTTCTAAAATGGAAACAGAACTGGATGAAATCGCACACGCAGACATTGACAAAGTTGAGTTTTTATCAAAATTCTACCGTGAGTTTATGGAGACTTTGGCAGTTGCTGAGACTAAAATGCCGTCTAAAAAGTTCGCACAAATTTTAGACGAACCTTGTCCAAAATGCGAAAAACCACTGATTTTAAGAAAATCTGTATATGGGTTCTTCAAAGGTTGCACAGGTTTTCCAAAATGCCGTTATATTGAAAAAGCAGAACCCGGTCAAAATCCGGCTGATGTATAATATTTGTGAACACAAATTCACAAATTAACCTATATTGAAACAATAAAGGAGAGCAAAATTATGAAAAAAATATTATTTTTAATTACCTTAGTTTTATCTGCTTTTTTGGTGGCGTCTTGTAAAAAAGAACCACAAAAACCAGCAGATACTCTAGATTTAAGCAAACTTGCCGTGCCAAGCGGCAGAGTTGATAAAAACTTCACTCTACCTGCTAAGTTAGGTGATACCGAAATTAGTTACGAAATCACTAAAGGCAAAGAAGCAGCTAGATTGGCAGGCCTTGAAGTTCAAGTTTACCGTCAAACTAAAGACGCGGAAGTTGAGTTAACCGCTACAGCCGGTGAACTTACACACACTTTTTTATTTACTGTTGCAAAACTAGACGCTTCAAAGCTTGCTCAATATCAACAACTTGAAGAAACTTTAAAAAAAGCAGAGTTTACTGCCAAAGCCAAAGAGATTTACGAAAAAATTCCAGTCCTTAGCACAATTATTAAGTTAATTGAAAGCCAAATGTCTAAACTTGGCCTTGATAAAATCAAAGACGGTGAACTTCCAAGTGATGGTATATTTGGCAAACTTATTTCGCAATTTAAAAACGAAAAAGGTGAGTTTGTTTTACCAGAAAAACTAACTTTAGAAAACCCAGGTATTCTTGAAAACTACATTGACCTTTACAACACAGTTCAAAAAGCCTTAAAACAACCTATACCTAAACCGCAAAACTTTGATTTTTCAAAACTACTTGGTCTGCTAACTGCTGACGGCATTGCTAAACTAATTGAAGATAATTTTGTTTTCAAAAAAGATGGCAAAGAAGACTCTGAATACAAAAAACAAGTAATTGACTTTATTAAAAGTGAACTTAACCAAAAATCAATTGACTTGCTTTTAAAACAAGTGCAATCCTTATTTCCAAAACTACCGAACCTTGGTGCTTGGCAAGAAGTTGCGAAACTTTTTCCTAGTTTTGTTGAACTTGGTAAATACATCTACGCTTTAAAGTTAAGCCAAAGCAAACTAAGTAACTTAAAAGACCAAATTAGCGCAGGCAATATAGTTGAACAAAGTAAAATTGACGCAGAAATTGCTAATTTTAAAGCAGCACAAACTGCTTTAAATAAAGCAGTTTTAGCAGTTCAAGAACTACTTAAACAAGAAAAAATTCAAGATGCACTCAAAGCAGCATTTGACTCAGTTGGCAAGTTTTTTAACAACTTCGCCCAAAAAGATTTAGATAAAATCACAAACATGGAAGACAGAGCCAAGGCCTTTAGACAATATCAAGACAATGTTAAAGCATTTCAAAATATTCATGAGTTTATTTTGGGCTTAGTTTTAAAAGTTGGAAATAAAAACTACACTACTGAGTTAAAACCAGGTGGCGATAAAGACTTATTTGAACTGGTTTCTAAATGGTCTAGATACTTATCTGACTTTATTTCAAAAGATGGTCAAAACATCCATCCGGCAATCAGCAGTATTTTTTCATTAGTTTATGGCCAAGTTTTTGGCGCTAAAACCGGAACTATTGAAAACTACCGTCAGCTTTATCAAATTGGCAAGTACTTTAAAGACCCACAAGACGGACAAGACGCCAAAATTTATACAGACTTAGTTAAACTGCTTGCAGAACTCAAAGTTATGTCTCAAAGATAAGTCAATAACTTATTTAAAGAGATATTGTCTTTTTTTAATTTAAAAATAAACTTAAAAACTACCAAAAATCAACGAAGTTTAACTTCGCATTTGGTAGTTTTTTTATAAAAGTAAACACTTAAACTTTTTAGCTGTATTGCTTGATATAATTATTTTGAAAAAGTTGTCTAGTTAAAAACAAAAAAGAGGTTTTAATTATGAATTTTAATATTGAGTCTGGCACAGAATTGATTATAAGAAAAAAACTCGCTCAATTTATTGAAAAGTATTTTAATTATCTTGGCTACGATTTTAGACACACTTTATTTAAACAAATTATTTATATGGAAACTGGTGTGCAAACTAAATTAGAGGATAAAATAAAAAGTTCGTATGACGCCTATTTTTATTTGCTTTGCAATAATCAAAATATTTTTTCTTCTAGTCTATTGAAGAAATTTTTCTATATCTTAAAAGAAGAAGAACTGACTGCAGACCTAATTACAAGGCTAACCGATTTATTTTTCAAGACTTGTGTTGAAAATTCATTAGAAAACTCAATTATTTTTTCATACAAAGCTTTTCAAACCATGGTAGAATTAGATAACGAATATAGATTTTTGATTAGTTTGATATTTTTAAACTTTTCATTAGTAAAGATTGGCATTCCTGTGTTGGTTTTTAATGAAACCGTATTAAAAGAACTAAGTGAATTATATATTTTAGATAGTTCAAATAATTTAGTTTGCTATATTACTAAATTCATATTAGAAAGTAAAAAGCAAGATAAATCTTATTATCAAAAATTAAAGAAATTAACTTTTAAAGAAATCTTTCAAACCTTGTTTAATGATAAACTTTTGCTTATTCAATTTGGAGTTAAGCATTTGTATGTCTTTGGTTCTTTTGCACAAGACACCGAAAGACTAGACTCAGATATCGATTTGCTTGTTGAGTTTTCTTTAGATATTACTAAAGAAAGCAAGCAGAAATTTAAAGATACCATATGGCAAATTTATTTTGATAAATTCAAAAGATTTATTGATTTGATAGAAGTTGGACCTTATTTATCTGAAAACTTACTAAAAGAAATAAATAACTGTACAAAGGTGTTTTAAAAAGGACTGAAAATGGCAAACAAAGGACTTAAAGGGTACTGTAAATTTTTAACTCATTCTCTTGGTAGTTTAGTAAAAACTAATGTAAACATCAACAAGAACGACGCAAACTTGCACATCATTATTCCTTTAATTGAAAACGTTGGCATTGGTCCAATTAAAACCAGCTTAATATATAATCACCAAAACAATGCTGAAAATGAGTTTTTCGGCAAAGGTTTTAAATTAAATTATTTTACCAAAATTCAAAGTACTGAAGGCAAAATTTCTGTATTCAACGCAGATGGTTCTATCGATGATTACTTAAAACCTGATTTTAAAAATTCAGAGACACAAGCAGAAGCACATAACTTTTCCAATGAATATCTTTTAAAGTCAGGTTTTGAAATTAAAGATAAGTACGGAAACAAAACAATTTTTGAAAAACCGATTAGTGTTAACTATCCTAGCGAAATGGAAGGAATAAATGGTGAAAGGCTTCTTTTTGATTTTGTAGATGTTGAAAAAAGAATTGTAAATCCACACGGCAGCAAAATAGTTTTTAAAAAAACTAGTGAGTTTATTTCTGAAGTCGCCTACTTTCAGGACGATAAAAAAGTTTATTTTGCAACTCTTGAGTATCAAAACAGCAAGTTAACAAAAGTCACTCACAAGCAAAATAACACTATAATTTCTGAGTTAAAAATTATTTACCATCATAATCAAATCACGCTTTTTAACGCGATTTCAAAACGTGGTCTTGTTTACAGATTTGCAGACGATAAAGTAGTTGAGTTTGCTGAAGTTTTTGGAGATTCCTTAACTGAAAGAAACAAAAACACAATAACATACGAAGACAAAAAAACTACCATAACTAACTTAGCTAACCCTGCAAAACCTGAGCAAAGTTATGTGTTTTTTGACGATAAAGATTTCCCGCTTTTTGAATTTGATAGTCAAATGAACGTAGTTGAAACCGAATACCACCCCGAAACTAAGCAACTGCTTTCCAAAAGTACGCCTGTTTCCGTTTTAGACCAAAAAAATAACTTATTCAAGTCTACTGTTGCCGATTTTGCCAAAAACGGAGTTGATGTTCAAAAAGTAGATTTGAAACCTGGTTTTTTTAAAAACTTTTTAAAAGAAAGTGTTTATCTTGCCAAAACTACTGGAAATGGTGGTAGTTTAACTTTTAATATTCCGGTTAGTGGCATCGCCACTGACGAGATTTTTGTTGCAATTTGGGGTAGACAGTTAACCCCAAAAACAAATAAATCAAAGGTTGAAGTAAGGTTGGCCGCTGGTGGACAAGACAGCGATGTATTTAAGAAAGAAAAAATAGACGGCAACTTTGACTTAATGACTTTAGGAGTTTCTGCTACTAAAACTTTTGATTCAATTGAATTAAGCGTGTTATTTGCAGGAAAAGCTTCAATTGAAATTGGTGGAATTCAAGTATTTAAAAAAGCATTTGGTGCTTTTTATGCATACGACAAGTCTGGCAACCCTAAAGATATTTCAAGTGGCTCTATTGGTGTGCAGGTTAAACACAACTCAAATAATTTTCCAGAAAGTGTCACAGGTCCAGAAGGAGCAG